>CALZGM010000059.1 GCA_945787015.1 uncultured Roseburia sp. | reverse complement strand
GAAAGAAATCACAAATACCATTTGACCTTGTAGGATATGCTTGGTATGATAGTAATATATTTTCTGATGATACAGATTACATTTTAAAACAGACAGATTGGAGGCTTTTATGAGTAACCTATTCAAAAGAACCAGCTCCAACTGGGCACGATATGACAAATATGAATGGAAGGAAGATAAAGAAGGTACGTTGTACATCACACCTTCACCGGATGCGAAAGTGTCTCTTTATAATCCGCTAAAGGATTCGGAGCAGATGGTATTAAAGGCGGTAAATCTCGGACTGATGTGCATGGACAAAAATAATACACAGGAATGTTTGCAGAATGCCATTATGGATTTTGTTACCGGTTACGGACTGCTTGGCTTTATGACCGCCCTTCCTACCACGCCGGACTTCGTTACTTATCATGCGGTATATTTGCCGAAAAATCATTTTATCAAGGCAGAAAGCATGACCACGGAAAAATATCTTTCTTATTTCTTTCCCTTTGATAAGATTGATTTTGTGAAAAAAGGAATGGAATCTTCATGGAGTACGGATGATGTGCAGATGATGGCACTGATTATGACCATGAAAAACAAACCGCAGGCAGTGATGATGAGTTTCCAAAAGGAATATGCGGAAAGATATGACTGGCTTGTAACACTGTTCAAGGATTGGGCATTTACCTTTATGTCAAGCTTTCTCTACTATCAGGACTTTGACATGCTGGATGATATGCAGAAACAACTTTACCGTCAGGGCATGGTGGCATTTGGCGGTATTGCACCAACCTATCACATAGAGCTACTTGAGCATCCTACCATTGTCTGGGACTTCCATTCGCTTCTGTTAGGTGTGCAGATGATGTTTTCTTTTATGCTTACAGATGAAAAGTCCTCACTGAAGGTATGTAAACACTGCGGAAATGCCTTTGTTGCCAGTAGACCCAACAGCGTATTTTGCAGTGGCAAATGCAAGAACCAGTATAATGTGTATAAGAGCCGGGCGAAGGATAGGGACAACAATAACTAATTTACCTGCTATAAGAAAGAAGGCTTTATATGAATACAGATATTACAAAACAAATGGAAATGGTACTGTACAGAACCGAAGATGATAATGTGACTGTCAGTGCCTTAATAAAAGATGAAACTATCTGGATTACCCAAAAGGCAATGGCTGAATTATTCGGTGTTCAGACACCGGCAATCAGCAAGCATTTAAAAAATATTTTTGAGCAGGGAGAACTTCGTGAAGAAGTGGTAGTTTCCAAAATGGAAATACCCACTCCACACGGTGCGATTCCCGGAAAAACACAGCTTTCCCCTACCAATTATTACAATCTTGACGCCATTATTTCTGTAGGTTACAGAGTGAACTCCATTCAGGCAACCAAGTTCCGTATCTGGGCAACCGGTATTTTGAAGGAATATATGATTAAGGGCTTTGCTATGGATGATGAACGCCTGAAACAGGGCAAAACAGCTTTTGGAAAAGACTATTTCCGTGAATTGCTGGAAAGAGTTCGCTCCATCCGTGCCAGCGAACGCAGAATATGGCAACAGATAACCGATATCTTTGCAGAGTGTAGCATTGATTACGATAGGAACTCTGATACTGCATATCAATTTTATGCCACCATACAGAACAAATTCCACTATGCCATTACCGGTAAGACTGCGGCTGAAATTGTGTACAATCAGGCTGATCACACCAAAGAGAATATGGGCTTGACCACATGGAAAAATGCTCCCGATGGTCGTATTCTCAAATCCGATACCCCGATTGCTAAAAACTATTTGGACGAAAAACAGATTCGTCAATTGGAACGTGCTGTTACAGGGTATTTTGATTACATAGAGGATTTGATTGAACGGGAAAACGTATTTACAATGGAAGAATTTTCGAAAAGCGTGAACGAGTTCCTTGAGTTCCGCAGATACGATATTCTGAAAGATAATGGGCGAATTTCCCATAAACAGGCGGTGGAGAAAGCATATCAGGAATATGATATCTTTAATAAGACGCAACCTATAGAATCTGATTTTGATAGAATGGTCAAAGGATTGTCAAAGGCTGGAAAATAAAATACCATTAATTTTTACGGAGGAATGCTAATGTCAAATGCAAGAAATAAAACACATAAGAGAAATATAAGAAAAAAGAAAATGGCTTTCGAAAATACAAAAGCTTCTTTTGTTGCTGGAATAGTAGTTGTTATTACAATACTAAATGATGCAATAAGTTTGCTTATATCTATTCCTCGTATGGTAGAATGGATGGAAGTAGCCATTTGTTTATTGTTGTTTTATCTGGCTTTAGGAACAAAAAAATTAAACCATATTTTGAACAGGATTGGCGTTGAAAAATTTGGCAGCTTTCTTACTGTATATTCTGTTATTATATTTTTACTTGAAAAAACACTTATTAGTCAAATGGCGAATATCGAGTTAGTGATATCATTATCAAATGAAAAATTTCAAGCATTCATAATGTTTCTACTCTTGGGGTTAGTAGGCATAGGAGGAGCAATTTATTTATTGCTATGTAAATACCCAAAAGATGCATAGTATACTATACATCAGACCGAAATACATAGTTTTCTAATCTCATCGAATTCGTGAGAATAAAAAATTTACATGATTCACAAAACAGTTCCGATTTTCTATCGGATTTCTCCTATTAGTGAGACAATAATTATTTTTACACAAACCAGCTTATTCGTGGTAGAATAAAACCACAGATAAGCTGGTTGTTTGTTTTGAAAGGAGAATCTTATGAAAACCAAACAACCGGAACTTAACAAAATCACTGCACTCTACGAGAGATTATCCCGTGATGATGAGCAAAGCGGTGACAGCAACAGTATCGTAAACCAGAAAAAGATGCTGGAGAGATTTGCAAACGAGCAGGGATTTACCAATCTCCATCATTATACGGATGACGGATGGTCGGGAACCAATTTTGACAGACCGGACTGGAAGCGTATGCTTGCGGATATTGAAGATGGCACTGTAGGATGCGTTATTGTAAAGGATATGAGCCGCATCGGGCGTAATTACCTTGAAGTAGGCTTTTATACGGAAGTGCTGTTTCGAAAGAAAAATGTGCGATTTATCGCTATTTCCAACAATGTGGACAGCGCCCTGAACGATGGCAGTAACGAATTTGCCCCATTCCTTAACATTATGAATGAGTGGTATGTAAGAGATACCAGCCGGAAAATCAAGTCCGTACTTCATAACAAGGGGATGGATGGAAAGCATCTGACAAGCAACGCAATCTACGGGTACAAGAAAGATCCCGATGACCCAGACCATTGGATTATTGATGAAGAGGCTGCCGCTGTGGTAAGACGTATTTATCAGCTTATCATTGAGGGAAACGGACCGATGCAGGTAGCAAGGATTCTGAAAGATGAAAAAGTCGAAAGACCTTCCTATTATCTTGCAAAGCAGGGACTTGGAACCTGTCGGGGAAGCTGTGACATGAACAGACCATACACTTGGACTGCTTCTACGATTTCAGACCTTGTAAGAAAACCTGAGTATATGGGGCATACTGTGAATTTCCGCACCAAGAAGTTATCCTATAAGGATAAGAATTCCGTGCACAACTCACCGGAGGACTGGATTATTTTTGAAAACACGCAGGAAGCAATTGTGGACGAAGAAACGTGGCTTACTGTTCAGAAAATCCGTGAAACCAAGCACCGCCCTACCAAGAAAGGTGACATCAATCCTTTAACCGGACTGATATATTGTGCTGATTGCGGTGCCAAGATGTTCAACCACCGCACCGGCGGTTATGAAAAGAAGGATAAGGATGGTAATCCAACCGGAAAGTACACCAATGCACAGGACAATTACACCTGCTCCACTTACAGTAAGGCAAAGAGCAAGTTTGAAAACAGATGCACACAACACCATGTCCGCACGGATGTTATCAGGGATTTGCTTTTGGAAGTTATTAAAGCTACCAGTACTTATGTGATGGAGCACGAATCAGAGTTTATCGAAAAGGTTCGCAGTGCAACGGAGCTTCAACAGGAAAATGAAGCAAAAGCACAGAAAAAGCGTCTTTCCAGAGAGCAGAAACGTATCAACGAACTAAATATCCTCATAAAGAAAATCTATGAGGACAATGTAAATGGGAAGCTAAGTGACAAGCGGTTTGAAATGCTTTTGGCTGACTACGAAACAGAACAAAGTGAATTGGAATTATCAGTAGATACTTTAGAAAAGGCTTTGGCTGACTATCAGGAGAATGCTGATAATGTAGATAAGTTTATTGAACTGGTACACCGATACACAGATTTTACAGAACTTACTACTCCTATGATCCATGAATTTGTTGATAAAATCGTGGTACACGAAGCGGACAAATCTTCCGGTGACAGAATCCAGCAGATTGATATTTATCTCAAGTATGTAGGAAAGCTGGATGTTCCAATGCCGGAGCTTACTCCTGAACAGCTAAAAGAAGAAGACCGCAAACGCCGTAAGCGTGCATGGAATCGTACCTATATGCGCCGCAAATATGAGCGTGAAAAGGCGGAACGTGAGGCAAAAGAAAAAGGGTTATCTGAGACAGTCGGATAGACTGTCCCAGAAATAACCCTTAGACAATGAGACATGTGAATGTCTAAGGTCATGCACACGAATATCCTTTACTCCTGCTTTTGCA
>CALZGM010000058.1 GCA_945787015.1 uncultured Roseburia sp. | reverse complement strand
CTCTTCCTCAATATACGAAACAATAAATCAAAATTTTGTACTAAATATCTATTTTGTAAAAATTTTGTAAACCCGAAAAAAAAGATTGCAAGTTAAAAAAAGTGTGTTAAAATGTTAACGACAATAGAATAGTGAGAGGTTTATTTGACGAAGAGGAGAACAAATAGTGAAAAAACGATTGATTAGTTTCTTACTTATGACTGTTCTGACGATGACTGCACTGAGCGGATGCGCAGGCGGTACAGGAGAGTCTTCGGAGGATAATTCCTCTACGGAGGCAACAGCTTCCACAGAATCTGGGGCGAATACCACCCAAGATGCAGAGCCGGTTTACGGTGGCTCTGTCGTAGTAGGTATACAGCAGGATATCGACAGTCTTGACCCACATAAAGCAACAGCGGCAGGAACCAAAGAGATACTGTTTAATATTTTTGAAGGTTTAGTAAAACCGGATGAAAACGGTAACTTAATAAACGCAGTAGCAAGTGATTACATCATTTCCGAGGACGGATTGATGTATACCTTTACTCTGCGTGATGGCGTGAAATTCCACAATGGGAATGTAGTGACAGCAGAGGATGTAAAATATTCCTTAGAGCGTGTATCCGGTCTTTTGGACGGAACACCACTTATTTCAACTATGAGTGTCATTACAGACGTAACCATTTTAGATGAAAAGACGGTTCAAGTAACAGTTGATAGCCCGAATCCGGAGCTGATTTACAGCTTCGTAGCAGCAATTATCCCGGCAGGCAGCGGGGAAGACGAGAATGCGGCACCAATTGGTACGGGACCGTTTTCTTTTGTTTCCTATGTGCCGCAGGAAGGCATTGTGTTGGCAAAGCATGCAGAATATTGGCAGGCAGGCTTGCCATACTTAGATGAAGTAACCTTTAAGATTATTTCAAATGTAGATACTGCTATGCTGGATATTAAGGGAGGTTCCGTAGATATCTGTCCATATCTGACCGATGTACAGGCAAATGAACTTTCCGGTGAATTCAATATTGTATCTGCGCCGTCTAACGTAGTACAGGCACTCTTTTTAAACTGTGCCGAGGGACCGCTTGCTGAGGAAAAAGTCAGACAGGCTATCTGCTATGCACTGGATAAGGAGTCTATCAATGAATTTGTAACAGGCGGAAACGGTGTGCTTGTCAGCTCTGCAATGCTTCCTACTTTACAGGACTATTACGTAGACTTAAACGAAATGTATGGAACTACGGCCAATATTGAGATGGCAAAGCAGCTGTTAACAGAAGCCGGTTATCCGGATGGAATTGACTTAGAGATTACTGTACCGGCGAACTATGATGTACATGTCGAGACAACAGAGGTTGTGGCAGAGCAGTTAAAGCAGGCAGGTATCAATGTAACGATTAATGCAGTAGAATGGGGCGTATGGCTGGAAGAAACCTATAACGGCAGACAGTACGAAGGCACCATTTGCGGCATTACAAGTGATATGACACCCGGATATCTTTTGAACCGTTTTGTAAGCAGTTCAAAAAAGAACTTTATTAACTTTAATAGCGAGGCCTATGACGAGACCTATGCAAAAGCCCAGGAATGCATAAGCCTGGAGGATAAGGCTGTATATTACAGAGAATTACAGCATATTCTTTGTGAAGAAGCGGGAAGTGCATTTATTCAGGTACCACCGCTTACCATTGCGATGGACAAAAATCTGACCGGTTACAAGTTCTATCCGGTGTATGTACAGGATATGAGCACTGTATACTGGGTAAATCAGTAAAAGGAACAAAACTAATAGAAAGGACAAGGCAGCAATGAAATATATTTGTAAAAAAATTATTACTCTCATTATGACATTGTTTTTAGTTTCTGTAGCTGCCTTTCTGGCCTTTCAGGTAATACCGGGCGATGTAGTAACCTCAATTCTCGGTACAGAGGCTACTCCGGAAATGGAGGAAGCCCTGCGCGAAGAACTGGGGTTAAACGACCCGCCGGTAGAACGCTATCTCAATTGGGTATCAGGTGTATTAAAGGGAGACCTTGGTGTCAGTTACCGGTATTCCAAAAATATGAATGAAAGAATGCCGGTGGCAGAACTCATCGGCGATAAGCTGCCGGTAACATTGTGGCTGGCGGCATATTCTCTGATTTTAATTATTGTGATTTCCATTCCTTTGGGAGTGCTATGGGCAAGAAGTAAAAATCATTATCTGGATGCGGCCTTAAATGTAATCAGCCAGACGGCGATGGCGGTGCCGGCCTTTTTCCTTGGAATTTTAGTTACTTATTTATTTGGAATTATTTTGAAATGCTTTACACCGGGCGGCTATGTGTCGTATCGGGAAGATTTTGCGGGATTTATGCATTATTTGCTATTTCCGGCAATCTCTATTGCAATTCCTAAAATTGCAATGACAGCAAGATTTTTGAGAAATTCTATGCTGACAGAAATCCGTTCTGATTATGTCAGAACTGCGTACAGCAAGGGCTGTACGGACAGACGTGTGATGTATACACACGTATTAAGAAACGCTTTGATGCCCGTGGTTACATTTCTCGGTATGATTATTGCTGAGACAATTGCGGGAAGTATTGTAGTAGAGCAGGTCTTTGGCTTACCGGGAGTAGGCAGACTGCTGATTAGTTCGATTTCAACCAGAGATTTTCCGGTGGTGGAAATTCTCGTTTTATATATTACGTCCGTTGTGATTATCGTGTATGCATTGATTGATATTCTATATCGAATGATTGACCCGAGAATCAGCAGCAAATAGTGGAGCTTTTCGATGAAAAAAAAGAACACACAGAAAAAGAAAAAATGGAATAATTATCTGGTCGTGGGACTTGTCATGACCGGGATTACCTTGGCGATAGCAATCATTGGAGCGTTTTGGACGCCCTATGAGGCTACCGCCATGTCTGCTTCTATTAAATTTGCAGCGCCATCCCTTACGCATTGGTTTGGAACTGATAACTTTGGAAGGGATATTTTATCCCGGGTTATGGAAGGGGTAGAAACGACGGTTGTCATCAGTATTCTTGTAGTAGCGGCATCTGCGATTGTGGGAGTGCTTGTGGGAGCACTTACCGGATATTTTGGCGGCCTGATGGATGAAATCATGATGCGGATTACGGATGCAGTAAACGGTTTTCCAAGTATTCTGTTGGCATTAGTTATTTTAAGTGTCTTAGGAAGCGGCGTGGAAAAACTGATTCTGGCATTAGCCATTGCATTTTGCCCAAGCTATATTCGTATTGTACGAAGTGAATTTATCAAATACCGGGATGCAGATTTTATAGCAAGGGCAAGACTCATGGGAGTCGGATGGGTACGCATTTTGTTTGTGCATATTCTGCCGAATATATTTTCTACATTTTTGGTGTCAATTGTCATCGGTTTTAATAATGCCATTCTGGCAGAGTCAGGCATGAGCTTCCTTGGAATTGGTGTGCAGCCGCCGGCGGCCAGCCTTGGAAAAATGCTTTCGGATGCACAAGGCTATCTGTCAAGTGCTCCATGGTACGCGTTGGCACCGGGACTTGCAATTGTATGGATTGTGTTGGGATTTTCCCTGCTGGGCGAGGGAATTCGCAGACGGAATCAGTAGAGGGTTGTTTGAATGATAAAAATTGATCATCTTTCCGTAGCATTTGATGGCACGGAGGTTGTAAAAAATGTTACAATTGAAATTGCAGATGGAGAAATCGTAGGTGTTGTCGGAGAGTCCGGTTCGGGAAAATCTGTGACAGCCTTAACATTGATGGGATTGATTGCAGAGGATGCTGTTCTGACAAATGGACGGATTCTGTTTGATGATGTGGTACTGGCGGAAGCTGGGAAAGCGCGTGATAAGGCACTATATCGGAATTATCAGGGCGATGAGATGACGATGATTTTCCAGGAACCAATGACATCTTTAAACCCGACAAAGCGTGTGGGCACGCAGGTGGAGGAAGTATTAAAGCTTCATACGAAACTGTCAAAGGAAGAAATGAAGGAAAAGGTGCTGGATACCTTTGCATCGGTTGGATTAAAGGATGCAAAGAAAGTTTATGACAGCTATCCGCATCAGCTTTCGGGCGGTATGCGCCAACGAGTCATGATTGCAATGGCAATCATTTTAAAACCGAAGCTTCTGGTGGCTGATGAGCCGACTACAGCTTTGGATGTAACGATTCAGAATCAAATTATTGCACTATTAAAAGAAATCAATGAAAAACAGAAAAATGCCATGCTCTTTATTACCCATGACTTAAATCTCGCACGAAGGCTCTGCCATCGTATTGTGGTAATGAAAGATGGCTGTATTGTAGAACAGGGAGAGACAAAGCAGATATTTGAAACGCCAAAGGAGGCTTATACTAAACGCCTGATGGAGGCAGTCCCTTCCCGTATCCAGAAAAAAGAACCTCGTATCTGTACCGAAGAAATCCTTCGGGTAGAGCACCTGGATGTTTATTATCCGTCAGGGAGCAATAGCCTTTTTGCCAGAAAAGAAAAGCATCATGTGGTAAAGGATGCCGGTTTTACGCTTCATAAGGGTGAGGTATTGGGGCTGGTTGGTGAAAGCGGCTGCGGAAAAACTTCGCTGTCAAAGGCAATTCTTGGAATAAATCATGATGTAACAGGCTCTATCCGGTATGATACGGTACGGCCGCAGATGATTTTTCAGGATCCGTACAGCAGTTTAAACCCAACAAAAACCATCGGCTGGCTTTTAGAGGAGCCGCTTCGGGCAGCAGGAAAATTGGACAAATCCCTTGCACTGACCAAAGAAGACCGCAGGGCAATGGTCTATGAAATGTTAAAAAAGATAGGTTTAAAGGAATCCTATTATGATAGAAAACCGTCACAGCTTTCAGGCGGACAGCGCCAGCGTGTCAGCATCGGACAGGCTTTGATTACGAAGCCGGGATTCATTGTGGCAGACGAACCGGTATCTGCTTTAGATGTTACGATACAGGCTCAGATTATGGAACTGATGCAGCAGTTTCAGGAGGAAATGCAGCTGTCTTACTTGTTTATTTCCCATGATATTAACGTGGTGTACCGCATGTGTGACCGTGTCATGGTGATGAAGGACGGACAGATTATCGAGACGGGTGATACGCAGGAGATTTTTGACCATCCGAAGGAAGAATATACGAAGCTTCTGCTTTTGAATTCGTAGGAGAAAATCCTACCCTCGTCATCGGACAAATTTTACTTCGTAAAATAGGATTTTGCTTCGCAAAACATGGAGGATTACATGAAAATAATTGCACACATTCACACGGACTTCCCACAAAAATTCGGAATTCCAAGGCAGAGCGGACTGGTAAAGGAACTTTTTGGAAGAATTGTTTTTACCCCTGAGTTTCGGAATGCAGATGCGCTGCGGGGAATCGAAGGATATGATTATCTTTGGCTCATATGGAAGTTCGAAGGAGTGGAACGGGATACCTGGTCTCCCACTGTACGACCTCCAAGACTGGGAGGAGAGACGCGCATGGGTGTGTTTGCCACACGCTCGCCGTTTCGCCCGAATCCAATCGGTTTATCTTCTGTTAAGCTGGAAACAATCGAGCAGACAGAAGAGGGAATGACATTAGTGGTATCCGGCGTGGATTTGCGGGATGGGACACCGATATATGATATTAAGCCTTATCTTGCTTATGTGGACAGCCACCCTGATGCAAGGAGCGGGTTCGCAGAAGAAAAAGCGGAATATGAACTTAAAGTAATATTTCCGGAGGAGCTGCTTACCAAGGTTCCGGTGGAAAAACAAAAGGCCCTGGTAGAAGTGCTAAAACAGGATCCAAGACCTGCTTATCAGGAGGATGAAAATCGCATTTACGGCGTGGCGTTTGCAGGAATGAATGTGCGTTTTTACGTGAGGGAAGGCGTACTTACTGTAGTGGAAGTGGAGAAAATCTAATGAAGCCAATGACGGAGTTGGAAGAATATTACAATAAATTTAATGAGGAAAAACGCTTAAATTCCAGACACGGACAGGTGGAGTTTCGGGTATCCATGAAATATATTCATGAATATCTGGAAGGTTTCGTAAATGCCGGACGGGAAAAGAGTACGATAAAGATTCTGGATATCGGTGCAGGAACGGGACGCTACTGCGTGCCTTTATCGGAAGAAGGCTATGATGTGTCTGCGGTGGAACTGGTGAAACATAACCTTGGTATTTTAAAAGCAAAGGGAAGTGAGGTAAAGGCTTATCAGGGAAATGCCTTAAAGTTAAAAAGGTTTGAGACGGAAAGTTTTGATGTGACGCTCTTGTTCGGACCGATGTACCATCTCTTTACATTTGAGGGAAAAAAACAAGCACTGGAAGAAGCAATGCGTGTAACAAAATGCGGTGGCATCATTATGGTTGCGTATTGTATGAATGAATATGGGGTTTTAACTTATGCATTTAAAGAGAGACATATT
>CALZGM010000057.1 GCA_945787015.1 uncultured Roseburia sp. | reverse complement strand
TTTTCTTACAAATATACATTTTGCTTAAAATAATTTAGTGAGCTAAATATCTATTTGGTCAATTCCACCAGTTCCTCCATCTTTCCGGAAAGCCGCTCCAGTATTTCCGAATTTTCTGTCTCTGCCTGCATAGTAGCAGTTGAGTGGGCAGAGACTTCTTCTGATACGGCTGATATCGTCTGAATCGAATCGGCAATTTTTTGGTTAGCAAGCATAAGTTCATTTACATTTTGGGTAAGTTTCTCAACATTATCACGAATGGAGTATGTATTTTCAGTAATGGAAGAAAAACTGTTAGAGGTATGTTCTGCCTCCGTCTTTTCCTCTTTAATGCCTGATATCATCTGTAAGATAACAGTAACTACTTCATTAATCGCAGAAGTAACATTGGAAATTAAGTCTGTAATGTGGGTGGTAGCATCCTTTGTCTGGGTAGCCATGGCAGAAATCTCAGTAGCAACAACAGAAAAGCCTCTTCCGGCTTCACCTGCACGAGCAGCTTCGATGCTTGCATTTAGAGCGAGCAGACTTGTCTGTGAAGTGATACCGCTGATGAGTGAAACAATGGAATTCATTTCTTCCATATATTGATTTAAGGTCTGAAGTTTTTCGGCAGCGCTTTCGCTATTGGTAACAGAGATTTCTACCGCATTAACGAGTGATTCTACATTATGTCTGCCAAGCTCCAATGCCTCTAAAGTCTGTTGCATATTATCAGTAATTGCAGTAGTAGCATTACTTACAAAATCCACCTTGTTCTGAATCGCCTCTGTCTGCAAAAGCTGAGCCTGTACGGCCTGTGCAGTATCGTTGGCACCATCGGAAACTTCCTGCATGGCATCTTTTGTAGAAACAGAAGCCTGCCTAAGCTGTTCAAGATCTTGGTAAATACCTTCAATACCGGCCTTTAGCTGCTCGGACAGATGAGAAATATCAGATAACACCGCTTCTGTTTTATCCTGGGCCTCTGCAATATTGCGAAGCTTTTGCGTAGAATTCTCATTTAAGGTCTTGGCAGTAGAATAAGAATAAAAGCCAATCATAATCATGACAACGACCTGAATGACAGCTGAGTCACCTCCGGCAAATGCACATTTCCCGGTTGTAGCACCGATAACATTCACCAATATGCTTTCTATGACCGTACCGATATTTATGAGAATCATGTAACGGGTATCATTATAGATAGATACCAGAAGAATCATAGGAATAACAAATACAAATACGAGACTATGAAGAGAAGTAAATAAGATTACAGTATAAAAAACAGCAAATCCGATTGCTACCAGATGTTTAATAGCAGGCGCCTCTTGATCCTTCTTCCAGAAAAAGCGCTCAGCGATAACCGGAGCAAGACCAATTGCGGAAACAGTCAGGGTATAGCCCCAGGAAATCATGCCTGCCTGTGCCTGCAAAAGGCAAAATGTCAATATAACTAATACAGCAATTAAGTGCGCTTTCATTGCGACACGGTTATTGCGGGCAAGTTCTGTAGATTCTTTTGTATGCATAATGAGCCTCCATTCTTTGTACTTAGTCAAAAAGTACTAACTAATAGTTAAATTGTACTATAGCTTTTTCCCGATTTCAATAAAATATGCCAAATGTTGACAGAAAATTGTACATTATTTATAATATGAATATTGAAAAATCAAAGAGAGGCATAGAGTTTTATGGAGAATAAGAGCGTTGGAATGCGCCTGATTCACAAGGGAAAAAAAGGAATTATATATACCATATTCAGTAGAATTGGAATTATGCTGATGCTGATGTTACTGCAAATATTAGTCATGTTCGGGCTGGTATTTCGTTTTAGTGACTTATGGCCTTACACAACCAGTGCAATGGCAGTATTTGTTGTTATAATGGTAATTTATCTGTTGAACAGTCGCATGGATTCGACAGCAAAGTTAACGTGGCTATTGATTATCATGGTAGTTCCCGTATTCGGGGCACCGCTTTTCTGGTATACACAGACAGAGTGGGGCCATCGTATGGAAAAAGCCCGCTTAGCAAAAATAATTCAGGAGACAAGAACTGCAATTGTACAGGATAAAAAAACATTGCAAAAAGTAAAAGAAGAGAGTCCTGAGACAATGGCACTGGGGCATTATCTTGGAATTTCCGGATGCTTTCCTATTTATGAGAATACAAAGGTAACTTATTTTCCAAGTGGTGAGGCTAAATTTGAAGAACTGTTAGAACAACTGAAAAAAGCAAAAGATTTTATTTTCCTGGAATATTTTATTGTCGAGGAAGGAATCATGTGGGGAAGCGTGCTTGAAATTCTGGCACAGAAAGCGGCTGAAGGGGTTGAAGTACGCGTGATGTATGACGGAATGTGTGAATTTGCATTGCTTCCGCATGATTATCCGAAACGTCTGGCGGCATTAGGTATCAAATGCAAAATGTTTGCACCGGTCACTCCGTTTTTGTCAACACACTATAATTATAGAGACCATCGAAAAATTGTTGTGATTGATGGGCAGGTGGCATTTACCGGTGGTGTGAATCTGGCAGATGAATATATCAATCAGAAAAAGCGTTTTGGTTATTGGAAGGATACGGCGATTATGCTGAATGGGCCCGCAGTAAAGAGCTTTACCCTAATGTTTTTGCAGATGTGGAATGTTGAAGAGAAAAATCCGGAATTTTACCGGTTTGTAAATGCTTCGGCTACCCCGGTAAAGACGGATGGCTATGTAATTCCTTATGGGGACTGTCCATTGGATGGCGATAAAGTGGGCGAAAATGTTTACATGGATATTTTAAATCGTGCAAACCATTATGTACATATTATGACACCTTATCTGATTTTGGACGGAGAAGTGGAAACAGCATTAAAATTTGCTGCAGAGCGAGGCGTTGACGTGAAAATCATTATGCCGGGAATACCGGATAAAAAAGCAGCTTATGCGTTAGCAAAGTCACACTATGCTTCATTAGTGGACGCAGGAGTAAAAATTTATGAGTATACACCGGGCTTTGTACATGCAAAGGTTTTTGTAAGTGATGACTGCAAGGCAGTTGTTGGAACTATTAATTTAGATTATCGCAGCCTATACCATCATTTTGAATGCGCGGCATATCTGTATCAGACAGACTGCATTTCACAGATTGAACTTGATTTTGAGGAAACGCTCAAAGAATGCCGCGCGGTAACCAAAGAAACCATTAAGAAGGAAAAATTGTGGATTAAACTGACAGGGTGGATTTTAAAAGCAGTTGCACCATTAATGTAAATAGGAGAAGAAAAAATGAGACAGGTAAAAACAATCAATGAACAGTGGTATTTTTCAAAGGAAACACAAACAGTTCCAACTTCACTTCCATCAGACTGGGAGCAATTGAATCTTCCACATACCTGGAATGGAACAGATGGACAGGATGGCGGTAATGATTATTATCGTGGAACCTGCTATTATGCAAAAAACCTGCCGGGTGAGTTATTTACAAATCACTCCGTGAATTATCTTCAGTTTGACGGAGCCAATTCATCAGCAACAGTTTATTGGAATGGCAAAGAACTGGTAACACACCATGGTGGATATTCTACCTTCCGTGTAAAATTAGAGGAGATTTTAGACGACAACCTATTGGTTGTAGCGGTTGACAATAGCGCGAATGATTTTGTGTATCCTCAAAATGCAGACTTTACTTTTTATGGTGGAATATACAGAGATGTAAAGATTGTGGGGGTAGAGGAAAATCACTTTGACCTTGACTTCTGGGGAGCACCGGGCATTAAAGTAACACCGGTTGTAGATGGCGATAATGCCAAGGTAGAGGTAGAGACTTTTTTAACAGGATCCGGCGAGGTTTGGATTGCAATCTATGACGATAAGAATCAACTGGTAGATGAAGTAAAGGCAAGTGTAGATGGAAATACTGCAACAGCATACTTCACAATTGAACATGCACATTTATGGAATGGACGAAAGGACCCATATCTTTATACAGCAAAAGCTGTATTAAATGCAGGAGGAGAGGCAGTCGATGAAGTGTCTACGCGTTTTGGATGCAGAAGCTTTACATTTGATCCGGAAAAAGGGTTTATTTTAAACGGTAACCCATACCCGCTCCGTGGTGTTTCCCGCCATCAGGATTGGCCGGGAATCGGAAATGCCTTGACATTAGAGCATCATAAAACAGATATCGGATATATACTGGAAATGGGTGCAAATACTATCCGTCTTGCACATTATCAGCATTCACAGGATTTCTATGACCTTTGTGATGAAGCAGGTCTTGTGCTTTGGGCTGAAATACCATATATTTCACAGCATATGCCTAACGGATTGGATAATACAGTAACGCAGATGAAGGAGCTGATTTATCAGAACTATAATCATCCGTCTATTGCGGTCTGGGGGCTTTCGAATGAAATTACGATGGGTGGTGCAAAAGATCCGAGCCTTTTGAAGAATCATCATATCTTGAATGATTTGGTTCATGAACTGGATAAAACCAGAAAAACAACGATGGCAGTCGTTACGATGTGTGATAAGGATGAGGAGATTGTTCATATATCAGATGTTGTTTCTTACAATCATTATTTTGGATGGTATGGCGGCAATGTAACTATGTATGGACCATGGTTTGATGAGTTCCATAAGAAATATCCGAATACACCAATCGGCATCAGCGAGTACGGATGTGAAGCATTAAACTGGCATAGCTCCAAACCGGTTCAGGGTGATTATACCGAAGAATATCAGGCATATTATCATGAAGAATTGATAAAAATGATTAATGAACGACCATATCTTTGGGCAACGCATGTATGGAATATGTTTGATTTTGCAGCAGATGCGAGAGCAGAGGGCGGCGAGAACGGAATGAACCATAAGGGCTTAATGACCTTTGACAGAAAGTATAAAAAGGACGCATTTTATGCATACAAAGCGTGGCTTTCAGATGAGCCATTTGTTCATATCTGTGGAAAGCGCTATATTGACCGCGTAGAGGATGTGACAAAGGTGACCGTTTATACCAATCAGCCTGAGGTTGAGTTGTTTGCGAATGGGGAAAGCGTCGGAAAACAGCAGAGAGGGAAATATCCATTCTTCTATTTTGAAGTGAAAAATGTAGGAGAGACAAAGCTTACAGTAAAAGCCGGTGAATGCACAGACGAGAGTGTGATGAAAAAAGTCGATACCTTTAACGAAGACTATCGCCTTAAGGAAGAAGGAGATGTCATCAATTGGTTTGAAATTACAACTCCTGCAGGCTATTATTCCATTAATGATACCTTAGGAGATATTATGGCATCCTTCCGTGGAAAACTTTTCCTGCTTCAGATGGTGCTAAGCTTAAGTAAAAAGCAGAAAGCGGCATCTTCCGGTGAGAAGAAAAAAGCTGCAGGAAGCGGTATGAAACTAAACAGTACCATTATTGAAATGGCAAAAGGCTTTACGATTAAGCGTATTGTTTCCATGGTTACGATGATGGGAATTGACCCGATGTCGAAGGAAGAAATATTGGCGATGAATAAAAAACTGAATAAAATTAAGAAGAAATAATAGTTCATTGGTTATTTTTATATAGGGGAGGAAACATGTACGACTGTATTATTGTAGGTTCCAGCGTTGCCGGAATTTCGGCAGCGATTAATTTAAAGATTCGAAAAAAGAATTTTCTGCTTCTTGGAAATAAAGACTTTAGTGCGAAAGTGCAGAAAGCAGAGCTCATTCAAAATTATGTGGGCATGCCGGATATTTCAGGCTGCGAGCTGTCAGGAGCCTTAGAGGAGCACCTTGAGAGAATGGAGATTGAGATTACAGAAGCCCGTGTGAATTCGATTATGTCCATGGGGGACTATTTCATGCTTTCGGCAGGAAGTGACGTGTATGAGACCAAAACGGTTATTTTAGCAACGGGTGTAGAGTTTTCGAAAAAAATTGAAGGAGAAGACTTATTTTTAGGACGCGGTGTCAGTTATTGTGCAACCTGTGACGGCATGTTTTATCGTGGAAGAACCATTGCTGTTGTAGGCTCAAGTAAGGAAGCAGAAAAGGAACTTGATTATCTGGCGGGATTGGCAAAATTGGTGTATTATTTTCCACTCTATAAAGTAGAGGAAGGAGCAGTGACACAGGAAAACATTACGATTGTCACAGACCGTCCTGCAAAGCTGATTGGAAATGAGCGTGTAACAGGAGTAGAGGATAAGTCAGGAAAAGAATGGGCAGTTGAAGGTATCTTTTTCTTAAAAGATGCATTAGCGCCATCTACGCTTTTAAATGGCTTAGAAGATGACGGTATGCACATTGTGGTGGACCGGAACATGCGGACAAATATACCTGGATGCTTTGCCTGCGGAGATTGTACCGGGCGCCCATATCAATATATGAAAGCAGCCGGTGAAGGAAATATTGCAGCTCATAGTGTGATTGAATTTTTGTCAATTATAAAAGGTTGAAACAGTTTACATCAGCAAAAATGAGTGGTACAATAGTACTAGAATGCTGATTAGGAGGTGATCATCCTTGAAGAGACTAGAAGACAAACTCACAATAGAACAATTTAAAAAGGTAATTGATGTGCTGAATCCATGTATGGATGATTATCTCTATATTTATGATATTAAGGGGGATCATTATTGTATTTCACCGAGTGCAATGATGAGGTTCAAATTACCGGCATGTGAATTCACAGATGTAGTAGAAATGCATGCCCGCTTTACTTATCCGGATGACATTGTGCTGCTCCAGGAGGATTTGAAAAAAATTATTCGGAAAGAATCCAACTTTCATAATATGCAGTATCGCTGGCTGGATAAGAGCAATAAAGCTGTATGGATTAACTGCAGGGGAAGTGTGCTTTATGATGAGTGCGGTGAGCCGGAATATTTAGTGGGCTGTATCAATGAGATTGGTAAGAAACAAAGAGCGGACAATGTCAGTGGTCTGCTCGGTGAGACAAGTCTCCAAAGTGAATTCCAACGGTATCAGAATGAAGAGGTAAAAGGATTCATTCTTCGAATCGGTATTGATAATTTTAAAGAGATAAATGAAAACAAAGGCATTGAATACGGAGATATGGTCATTCGGAAGACGGCAGATTGTATAGAATCTGTTACTTCGCCGGGTCAGCATATTTACAGAATTGTGGCAGACGAATTTATCGTTGCAGATTTTACCGGAAGAAGTGCAGAAGCTGCCATAAAGCTCTACCATAAAATACATGATAGAGTAAATGAGTTCATCGAGAGCAATTGTTATGAAGTATTCTATACGGTATCAGCAGGTATTTTGGATTTTAGTGCAGTAACAAAACGTGTCTATACAAATGTAATGAAGTTGTCGGAATTTGCTTTAAATGAGGCTAAAGAGCGTGGAAAAAACCGCTATTATGTTTATGTAAAAGAGGATTATGATTTATTTTTACAGAAAAAAGAACGGCTTAGACAACTTCGTCATTCGGTAAATCACAATTTTGAAGGTTTCGAAGCCTATTTTCAGCCGATAGCAGATATCAAAAATAGGAGATTAAGCAGTGCGGAAACGTTGTTACGTTACCATTCAGAAGAAACCGGAGCAATTCCTCCAATGCAATTTATTCCGTTATTGGAAGAGAGCGGGCTGATTATTCCGGTTGGTAAGTGGGTATTAAATGAGGCGATTAAGACATGCGTAGAAATTAGGAAAAGCATTCCTGATTTTAGGGTTTCAGTTAATATTTCTTATGTGCAGGTATTAAAGAGTGATATATTGAATGACATATTAGAAACCTTAGAGAAGTATGGTTTAGATGCAAGCGGTATCATGATTGAATTGACAGAAAGCGGTTTTTTAGAGGCAAATGAGAACTTTGTTGCTTTTTATGAAGGATTGAAAACACACAATATTGCGCTTGCATTAGATGATTTTGGAACAGGGTATTCCAATTTCCGCTATTTAGCAGAAATTTATCCGCATGCAATTAAGATTGATCGTTCCTTCACTTTAAAGGCTTTAAATAATGAATATGAATATCTCTTGTTACAACATATGGTTAATATGTCACATAGTGTGGATTTGAAACTCTGTATTGAAGGGATTGAAACGAAAGACGAACTGGATAAGATTTGCGGAATTAATCCGGACTACATACAAGGGTATCTATTTGGAAAGCCCTGCAATTATGAGGCATTCCACGAAAATTATGTAAAAGAAAAGGCGAATAAATAACTAAGTAGATATTTAGCTCATTAATTGGATTTTTTAAAGTGTATATCAGAGAAAAAGAGAGGCTTCCTATTTTCTTTCTTCGGATGTATGCGTGTAAGAAGTTCTATTATCCATATATATAAGTTTTCTATTGTTTACGCGCCGCATCGTAGCGGAGTCCATTCCGCACGATGCTGAAAATGACGTCCTGTCATTTTCGCGCTGTATACTGAAATATGGATAAAGAACTTCTAACGCGCTCCCAAACGAAAAAGAAAATTAGGAAGTCTCTCTTTTTCTCTCATTTACACTTTGAAAAACAATTACTGTAGCTAAATAGCTGACACTGCATGCTTTTTTGCGGAATTGGGTATACAGAGCTAAATATTGTTTTCAATCCCCAAAAATAATCGCATTTTACATGAAAATGACGATATTTTATAAAATCTTGGGCATATCAGAACATAAAATAATAGCTGATACCCAAAAAAGAGAGTTTTTGGGTATAAAACAGATTTTTAAGTCGCGTATACCCAATAGGGACAAAGTAAGAACTTCCAACAGGAGACTTGTATTTTGATACAGAATTTAATTTATCGTTACGTATATTGAAGAGAGAAAGAGACTGACTTTTTTCTGT
>CALZGM010000056.1 GCA_945787015.1 uncultured Roseburia sp. | reverse complement strand
GGTGACAGGATTCGAACCTGCGACCTCCTGGTCCCAAACCAGGCGCTCTAGCCAAACTGAGCCACACCCCGAAGGATTTACTTTTGAACGCCTTATCTGTGACGCAAGAGTTATTATATAAGACAGATTCAAAAAAGTCAACACTTTTTTTCATCTTTTTCTTCACTTTTTTGGCTTTTGTTAAAATTGCATATAAAATATATACAAATCAAACACTTTTATCACATTGTAACTATTCGAATCATTTGTCATTCCCTACAGATACTCAATAGAAAAATATGCTTCCCCATCCTCCTCGATTTCCATAACAATATAGGACGGCCGTCTGCCCTCCTGCCTTGGATAAGAAAGACTGCCCGGATTTAAGATAATCAGTCCATCCTCCTCAATAATCAGTGGCCGATGGGTATGTCCATACATCACAATATCTACGCCCCGGTCCAGGGCCTCTTCTTTTAAACGCACAATTCCCGTATTCACATAATAATAATGCCCGTGGGTCAATAAAACCTTATATTTACCAATATTGATAATTTTTTCTCCTGGTAACTCCGTGAAAAAATCATTATTTCCGGCTATTATCTCTAAAGGACATTCTGCGAGTACCTCTATATAGTCCTCACAGCCCTCACCATCACCTAAATGAATCAGCAAATCAATCGTTTTTTCCTGCTCTAATACCACTTCCAGATTTTCATTTTTTCTATGTGTGTCACTAACAATCAGTATCTTCATACAATTATTTTATTCCGTGTGCAATTAATTTTTCACGCATAACGCGCAATGCTTTTCCTCTGTGGCTTACCTTGTTTTTCTCCTCTTCTGAAAGCTCGGCCGTAGAGCAGCCAAACTCATCCACATAGAAAATCGGATCATAGCCAAATCCATTACATCCGGCTACCTCATAGCCAATATAACCTTCTATGGTCTCTCTTACCACCAACACCTCTTTATTTGGCAATACTGCCGCAATTGCACATACGAAACGCGCACTGCGCTTTTCCTTTGGCACACCTTTCATTCGATCTAATATCGCCTGATTTTTTATGTCATATGAAGTATCTTCCCCTAAATATCTTGCCGAATAAATTCCCGGCTCCTTATTTAAATAATCCACCTCTAAACCGGAGTCATCTGCTAACACAATATCATCTGTCAGCGTTGCCATTGCCCGCGCTTTGATAATTGCATTTTCCTCAAATGTAGTTCCTGTCTCCTCTGCATCTGTCCAAAGACCGGCTTCTTTCATCGATAAGATTTCCGTCTCCATGCCTGCTAATATTTCACGGATTTCCCGCATTTTTCCTTCGTTTCCTGTTGCAAAAATAATTCTGCTCATTCCTGCTCCTTTTCCTCAAACGCTCTGATTACAGCCCTATAGAGCGCCTCTGCTGCCTTCTTTTGATACTCTTTTGAATTTAATAATTTCAATTCTTCTTTATTTGTCATAAATCCTACTTCAACTAATGCCACCGGCACTTCACTGTTTCTGACAATATAAATATTGTCGCCATCAATCAGTCCCCTGTCACGGCTACCAAGCGCAAGCGTCAGTTCCTCCATGCAAAGAGCTGCCAGGTTTTCACTGGCAAAATCCCCCTCCTGTGATTTGCTAAACATCACTTCTGTACCGCTAATGGAGGATACTCTTCCACTTTTTGTAGAATTATTATGAATACTGATAAATAAGTCTGCATTTACTTTATTTGCCAGTCCTACCCGCTGTTCATGCGTTGGATTGCTATCATCCGTTCTGGTATAGTACACATGAATATTTTCCGTGGAATGTTCAAAAAGCTCTTTTAGTTCCAGCAAAATCGCCAAATCAATGTCCTTTTCCATTATCCCCTGCCGGTTTGCACCGGGGTCGTTTCCACCATGTCCTGCATCAATCACCACAATTCTATCATATATTTCATGGGGAACAATAAAATTGAAATAATAGTACTTCTCATCATACTCTATGTCAAGCTCATAAACCTGATCCATGGTAATCTCGATGATATCTGCCTTTTTCCCTTGCACATAGAACAAGCCCGCAATAGAGTCACTGCTTCCTGTTATCGGATCATTTTGAAAATAGCTTCCATCTGTGTGTGGAATTTCGATTCTTAGTGTCTGCGTAAGGTCATCCTTGCTAATTTTAATTTCATCTGCCGGAATGCCTTCCGGAAGTCTTAAACGAAGTCCCTTTACCGCTTCCTCTCCTGTCTTTGTCTCCTTTATGACAAGATGATTCATTTGTGTTTCGCTGTCCACATACTCGTTCCATGCGGTCCGCGCCTCCTGCTTTCCAACTTCCCATGCATGAATCCTTGGCAAATTAAAATACAGAACTGTAAATACTACCGTTACTGCTAAAAGTATTCTTGTGGTCCATTTTAACGATTTTTCTCTCACGTAACCCCTCGCTACTGATTTTTACTAAATGCTTTGATACATAAATTACAATCCACTACATCTTTTACATTTTCCCAGTCTGAACCATTTGCACTGATATATCCTTCTCCATCCGTTAAAATAACATTTGCAGTCGCCTTATCAGCTGCATATTCAATTGCCAAAGGATGCACGGCATCCGGAGTAACAATATGCAGTACAATTGCATACCTCTGGCCTTCTTGCAGCAGAATCTCCTGATTAAAATCAACCGTATAATATCCCGAATTTGTCAATTTGCCGGACGCCACCGGAATTCTGTTATTCAACGAGTCCATATCTTCAAAATTCTGTACGACATATAGCTCGTATTCCGAATTTTTTCCTGTTGCATAAAAACTGATAGCCTTTAGCACTTCATCAGACTCTGCTGTAAATACATTTGCACCGAAAATGCTTTCTTTATTATAACCCAACTGGCCAATCCAGCCACATAAGTCACTCTGATAAATATGGTCATAATTGTCTGTATTATCAATACGTGTATACACAACATTATGTGTACCAATATTCGTATCATAGTAGGAAATGTAGAAAAATCCATTCTCACCAAAGCTGCTTCCCCAGCTGTTCTGACAAATAAAGGCACCGTCGCCTTCCAAATCAACCGAGAAATTCTCTTTTGAATAATTATCATCCCATCCCACAATTACGACATCATGATTTGGTTTTTCCGTACCAATATAACAGTAGGCACTTGTTTGTGGATTATAATACTGTGATTTCGAATGCGGATTTTGAAGTTCACTATAAATTGAGGTCTGTACTCCTCCATGCTTAAATACAGCCTCTTTAATTTTTTCATAATCCTTGCCATCTATCACCTGCATTTCCTGCACGTGTTTCACTGCAGTAAGACTTTCATCCGTCTTGCCATCACCGTATGGGTCCTCGGAGCCCAACACCGGTCCCTTCCAAGATGCCAGATAAGCCATTCCCATCGTGTATTCACCACCATCTTTCTGGGTTAAATTAAACCCATTACAAAGAGTCATATGGTCTACCGCAAACTCCCATGACTCTTCCGGCAATAAAACAGACTCTATGGCACTCAATGCTGCAAACGACCAGCAGGTTCCGTTGCTCCCCTGATTTCGCACACCGGACACCCGCAATCGTTCCCGTAAATCGTATTTATTTGGAACAATGGATGTATTCGCAGATGCATCTGCAGCCTGTGCAAGGTTTTCTTCCATATTCCAAATATAGGAATAATTCAAATAAGAAGAAATATCATTTAGGCTGACATAAAGTTCCTCGTTTTTATTCACAAGTGGTGCAACAATTGGCATATCCTCGCCATTTACTTCTACGGTATCACTTTCCAGATCAAATACTAATTTGCTATTATGTTTCTCTAAAACTAAAATTTCCCTATCATAAACATGTGCACTGCAGTTTAATGCCTCGCTCAGCATTCTCGCCGGCAGCATAATATTCAAGTTCTCATTCATGTAAAAGGAATAGTCCTCATTGGTATATTCCTGATTGTCAATCACAATCGATAATAGCTTTTCATTGACACTGCTTGCAATCAGCGGATTCCACGTCTCGCTTTCTAAAGATGCCCCACGGAAACTGCTGATTTTCTCATAATCTTCTGCCAATGTATTAAATTTAAGTATAAAACCAATCAATAATATTAAGGTAAAAGCAATATAGCGTTTTGTATACTGCATAAACATCGCACTCCTTGCTAACTATTCCCCTTGTCTTGAACGCTTTGGTGGCTTCGGCCCCATAAACTGATAAAAGTAGGTTTTTAGCATACCATTATATATTTTACGGTTTTTGTCAGCCTTTCTGCCTATATAGCGTTCTGTATCCCCATAGCTGGTAATTAAAAACATAGACCACGAATCCAGATTCTGATATGCTTTGCCAATCTGTGTGTATAATTCCGGTAAGTCTGCTTTTTCCTCTAAGCGCTCCCCATATGGAGGGTTGGTAATCAAAAATCCATATTTTTTCGGATGATGCAAATCAGCTACTGCACGCTGCTGAAAATGAATCATATGGTCCACTCCTGCTCTCTTGGCATTTTCTCTTGCAGCCTTGATTACCTCACCATCAATATCATACCCCTGTATGTCAACCTCTACTGTCGTATCTATCATATTCTGTGCTTCCTGCACACACTCATACCACATTTTTCGATCAATCAAATTCGTCCACTTTTCTGCAGTAAATTCACGACTCATCCCAGGTGCAATATTTGCTGCAATCATAGCAGCTTCAATTGGGAAGGTACCACTACCGCAAAACGGGTCAACTAAGATACGGTCAGGTCTCCATGGTGTCAGTAAAATAAGTGCCGCAGCCAAAGTTTCTGTTAGTGGAGCCTTACTCGTCATTGTTCTATAGCCACGCTTATGAAGTGATTCGCCTGATGTATCCAGTGCAACCGTCACTTCATCCTTCAGTAAAAAAATGCGGACCGGATACGGTGCCCCGTCTTCCGCAAACCACTCTTTTTTATATTTGGACTTCATACGCTCTACCATTGCTTTCTTTGCAATGGATTGTATGTCAGACGGGCTGAAAAGCTTACTGTTAATGGAAGACGCCTTTTTCACCCAGAATTTACCATCTTCCGGTATATACTCTTCCCATGGAATTGCCTTAATGCCCTGAAATAATTCTTCAAAAGTTGTCGCTTTAAATCTTCCAACCTGAATCATCACTCTTTCCGCTGTGCGCAGGAAAATATTTGCACGGCAAATCGCCTCCTCATCTCCCAAGAAGGTAATTCGCCCATCTTCTACTTTTGAAATTTCATATCCCAAGTCATAAATTTCTTTTTTTAGTACTGCCTCCAAGCCAAAATGACATGGCACTAAAAGTTCAAACCTTTTCATGTGTACTCCTTTATCCTACGATGCTTATAAATATATCTTATCGGTTCTATTTTCAACTGTCAATCGTTAAAATATTGTCTGCATATTCCTTCCACACCGCCCACTACCGTATAAACATTCATTCCGCACCGGCTCAGCCTTCTTGCCGCCATCAGACTGATATTTCCATGCTCACAATATAAAATATATGTGGTATTTCTGTTAAATTTATCCAACCAGCATTCATTTTCTTCATAAGGTATATTTATCGCATAACGATAATGATATTTCAAATATTCGCTCTTCTGCCTTAAATCTACAACCACCGCATGCTTTCGTCTACGGATCTGTTCCATCTCTCTGGGGTGCAAAATAACAAATGGCATATTTCCTCCTGACAAAAAAAGACAGACTACAACTTCTCTTGTAATCTGCCTTTACTTTCTATGCATTCATATTATGATATGCCATATTCCGTCCAAAATAACCTATCTGAAAAATACTTTTTAGTAATCGTTTCTTGTACTATCAGTAGACTTATTTGTGGACTTATTCTGCTCATTCTTGTTCTGAGCATTTCTGTTCTGGGTACTATTCTGTGAACCACTGTTTTTAGTAGTGTTCGAAGAACTGTTATTTGCATTTCTGCAGTTTGAATCATTATTCTGTGCCATCGTTTTTGCCTCCTACATGATAACTTACGCAGTCTTTACTGCATCTATAGTATTTGAGGAAAAGCAAAAAATATACATAGCGGAATACTTTTCTTACATCTGATAAAACAATAAATTATCACGCAGTTCCTGTGTGATTTCACCACCGGCTTTTTTGTATTTTTCGTATACACCAACGACTCGCTGCATTTTCTTTGCATTTTGAATTTCAAATCGAGACATCGAATTTGCATACATTGGGTTAATCTTCAATTCTGCACGTATCTCCTTTGTAAACGGACAGTAACGTACCAAAATATCCCTGGCAACCTTGTTCAATCGATAGCTTCCCTTTGATTCGTATTTCATCCAGCTTACATAATCTTTTACAAATACTTCACGATAATTATTTCGTGCACGTGTTAATGCATTCTTAACCTTCTCCTTTGCATCCGGTGATAATTCATGATTTTTACGGTAAAACTGAATATAATCACAATATTCAGAAGTAAGTGATTTCTCGCGAATATCGTTCCAGTGTACGCCCTGTTCCTTTCTACAGATTTCCCAGCGGAACCTTCCAACCGTTTCCACCATCATTTCATCTAAATCGGCAGCGGTAAAAATTGGGAATAAAAATCTTCCCGGTGTGTCACGTTTTACTCCTGCAGTCTCCTGCCACATCATTGCTTTCGTTCCTGCATTCGGCATCAAAATCATATCCGGAAGTACTTCCTTCATAATCATTTCGCGTACAATATCCTTCGCCGGATCAGAGAAAATTGTTTCTCTATAAAAGACAGAAAAATCTACTTTTCTAATTGCGTTCAGTGCCTCATCCAGTTTTTCCACAGTTACGAGCATTTTATCAAGTGAATTAATCAAATCATACTCGCCCAACAATGGACAGAAAGTTGTAACTTTTCCATAAGTGATACGATTACCGGCAGTAAACATATTTCTGATTTCAAACTGCACCTTTGCTTCTTGATTCTTTAGCAATTCCGGTACTTCAGCCGGCTTGATGGAACCATTTTTTCGAAGTTCAGCAACATATGCCGGATAATCCAAATCAAACTCATTTCTGGATGGCTCTTTCTCACCTCTATAAATTGCTTCTAACCAATTAAAGATGGTATATACATTCTCTGAGTTACATACTTCCATATGCTCTATCAGATCATAAAGTGTATTGATATTTTCCTCTCCGGCAAGCTGCACATCCATAAATCCGAATGTTAAAAACATTTTTACAATCGGCGTTGCAACCTCTCCATCTCTCGCAATTCGGAAAAATATTTTTTCATATACATCATAAAAAATCGGTATCAACTGTTTTCGAATCATGTATGCTTCGTTTTCAGTTGAAAACATATCCGGCAAATCGCGGTAAGCGTCAATTTTCTTACGAACCTCTTCAATCTGGGATTCCCCCATTCCTGCAAACGTAAGAATATGAGCAAGATAATCTATTGACTCGCGGGATTCTATCAAGTTAAATTCTACCGGTGTATCGTCATCAAGCTCCACTGTTGCATACTCATCTAAAATATTTCTATCCAAATCATAGTTTTCATACTCTCTTGAACGATATAATATTAATTTTTCATCATATAATTTCATTTTTTTGATAAAATCTATCAGAAGGTTGATTTCCTTTCTGATAGGCTCAACATCAAAATGATTTGCTCCAGCGCGCACAGCCAAATCAAAAAATAATTGGAAAATATCGTTTTCAGATTCTGAAAGAAGAATATCTTTATTATATAATAAGTAAGCTTCCATTTCACCTATTCCCTGCGTTACACGGCGCATCTGTGCAGAAGCCTCCATAATCGTACCAATAGACAGGCTGTCATCCTTCTCCATTAACCGAATATACTCCAGCATATAATTTTTCATCAATGCAAGGCTACTATTCATCTCCCATTTTTCTGCCTTATGTTTCATCTCCAATGGTTTGAAGTGTTCCATTCTAGGAAATGGCTGTGTCTCAATTTTAAACTGCCCACACATATTTTTATATTCGTTATAAATTGACTCAACAAAAGCGTGGAATTGTCGAATTTTCAACTGTAAATCAGCATACAAGCAAAACATCTGGTGACGCTGCTCAATTGCAGTCTTTAAAAAAATACTTCT
Source organism: uncultured Roseburia sp. (assembly GCA_945787015.1). Classification (GTDB taxonomy): domain Bacteria; phylum Bacillota; class Clostridia; order Lachnospirales; family Lachnospiraceae; genus Roseburia. The sequence continues at coordinate 1,221 of CALZGM010000056.1, read as the reverse complement.
TAATTTCTCCTGACTTGATAAAATTCGTTTTAAGTCTTCATAGTTTTCGCATGTAAATGCAGCTAGCTTTGTATCTGTCTGCGCAATGTAATCACAAGGAAAACAATCACTTGCTAAAATACCTATAATCGCATTTTTCCCCAATATAATTTCAGCAAAATCAAATTTTTGTATTACAGTTCCTTCTTGGATTAAGTACCATTCTTTTACTTTATCTTTTCTTTTCGCAATAATCTGATTTGCCTGTACATTCAGTATTTCCATATAGTCTCCACCTGCTTCTATCGTAAAGTTATACCCCTACTCCATATGAATCCATCTTCTTCTATATTACACCATAATACCTGCATGTGACAATCATTTATTGAAAAAGTTTCCTTTTTTGAGCCATTTGTCAGACATCTTTGACTCTATATTTATATACTCACTTTTTAATCTCACAAAAAAAACCTGGTAAAATCTCTTTTACCAGGTTTTTCTACGTGCGCGAGAGGATTCGAACCCCCGACACCTTGGTCCGTAGCCAAGTGCTCTATCCAGCTGAGCTACGCACACATATTTTGTTTTTCTCGTGTTTTACACGAATGCCGGCGACCGGAATCGAACCGGTACTGTATTTCTACAACAGGATTTTAAGTCCTGCGCGTCTGCCAGTTCCGCCACGCCGGCATTTAAATGGGACCTATAGGGCTCGAACCTATGACCCTCTGCTTGTAAGGCAGATGCTCTCCCAGCTGAGCTAAGATCCCTCGCGTTTCTTGTAGTGATTAACCGTGCGTTAGCGCGGGATGACGGTTCTTAGAACCGACATATACACTCACTTCTTCTCACTACGAACGACCCCAGCGGGACTCGAACCCGCGACCTCCGCCGTGACAGGGCGGCGCTCTAACCAACTGAGCCATGAGGCCATATCTTTTTTCTTTTTTAGTGGACCATCGGGGACTCGAACCCAGGACCGACCGGTTATGAGCCGGTTGCTCTAACCAACTGAGCTAAAGGTCCAAAAAGTTTGGAAAGCCGATGATCGGACTCGAACCGATAACCTGCTGATTACAAATCAGCTGCTCTGCCATTGAGCCACATCGGCATGTCTTCGCTCAGCTGATTTGTAATCAGCTGCTCTGCCTACGCCTGACTCGTTCCACTCCTCAGTCGTCCTGAAATGAGCCACATCGGCATGTCTTTTCCTGCCCAGCTGATTTCTCAGTCCGAACCTAA
>CALZGM010000055.1 GCA_945787015.1 uncultured Roseburia sp. | reverse complement strand
TTCTCTCTTCCTCAATATACGAAACAATAAATCCAAATTTTGGACTAAATACCCCTTTATCAAATTTATCCGTATTACTCTTTCATCGTAACGGTCTTAGCAATTGCAATCGCTTCCTCCTCCGTAAACAATTTTGTCGACAGGCTCAGATAATAGGCATTCGCTTCGCCTTCTTTTGCAAAAAAGAAATACCAGTAGTCACTTGTTGTATCAATCAAAGACACATCTACACCGTCCTCTTCCAGCCATCCAATCCCTGCTGCCGTGTACAAGTCATGATTATACTGCATAAAAAGTGCCTGCCAGTCCAAATCAAGCACTCCGAGTCGTTCACCGGAGCTGTGATTCCACCAGCCTATCTGTCCGTCTGTCAGCTTTCCATTTTCAAAGGTAAAATACGCCCCCGCATCCGGAATTCTTCCGACAAATCCTGCATGATACCACTCCTTCGGTGCAAACACATCTTCCCCATACAGTTCATATGCCTGTGGAAAAATCAGTGCTCCACCGGCAATTCCAAGGTCTGCCTGATAGCTTCCCAATGCATAACCTTCCGGCAGTTTCATGTTCAGCCAGTCATCGATACTCACTTTTGTTGCAAGAAAAGTTTCCAAATCATTTATATATGCTCCTGTCCTGTTGTCAACGGTGGTATAAAGCCGTGCCATTTGCGCATCAGAAATTCTGGTGATATAGATATCCGTAATTTCATCTGTCTCTTTCCAATAAGAAACACCCAGTCGATACTCCTCACCGTCATAATTATAGTAAAAATTAACAAAGTAGTTCAGAGCACCATCGTTTTCAGAGTATTCTACTTCTGCATTTGAAAAACTTTGAAAATCAAATTCATCCACTGTCTGCTTCGCAAAAGCTTCCCGTACCATATCAAAGGTCAGTCCGTTTTGCGCCTTTACTGCTGCTTCTATCTCTGCCTGCACCCTTTCCTGTTCTGCTATTAGTTTTTCCTGTTCTGCTAACAGAGCCTCCATCAAAGCCTCCGTATCGAAAGTATCCTCCGTTCCAATGACATTACTTTCCGTTGTATCATTCTTAGTTAAAAATACGGCTAACACCAGTCCTGCCGCTGCAACTGCCAAAATCGCTGCCGTTTTTAACGTCTTTTTATACTGCATCACATTCTTTATCCGGTTCTTCGTATCTCCCTCAGCAAAGGCAATCGATACAGCAAAGATTCGGCGGCTTCCTGCTGATAGCTCCAACAGCGCAGTTGCATATTCTTTTTTTCTATCTAGTCCAAGGCTCTGAATGGTCTCCTCATCGCAGGCCATTTCCATATCCTTTTCAAAAAAATGATAGGCTGCCCACACCAACGGATTAAACCAATGAATGCATACAATTACATAAGCAATAAACTTGAGTACCGGGTCTTTTCTTTGAATATGCATGTTTTCATGTGCTGCCACATAGGTCATATGTGCTTCTTCCATACCGGAAGGCAGATAGATATGCGGTTTTATAATCCCAATTACCATCGGGACGGGAAGTGTGTCCACCGTATATAAATTGTTTCCTTTAAAAGCACAACACCGCACCCTTTTCTTTAGCATAAAATACGAAACCATCGTGTGTAAAAGGATTCCCGCCATACCGATAAGCCAAATCACTCCCACCACATCCAATGCATTCCATAGTTGTCCTGCATCTCGCTGCGTAAGTTTCCAGTCTGTTTCCGTCTCCCACCGAATCAATTCTTCCGGAATCTGCTCTCCTTCCAAGGGCGTTTCTGCCATAACAGACTCTGCTGTTAATAATTCTTCTGCTATATGCCCGATTGCCTGTTCTGTATATTCTGCGTTGTAATCGCTCGGTGCATGATTCCACAATCCTAAAGGGCTACTAATTTTCCACGGGCAAATCAGTAGCAAAAACGGAATCACCCACAAAAACATGACATACTTTTTCGATATGTGAGCCATAGAAAAAATTTTTCTAAGGACAAGCACCACCAGAACGGCTGCCGAAGCCTGCAGGCTCATGGTCCCTAACTGTATCACAAATGTACCCATAGTGCCTCCTATTCATTCTCTTCAATGATTCTTTTTAGTGCTTCCACTTCATCCTTACTTAATTTTTTCCGCGAACAAAATGCCGCCAAAAAGCCTGGCAGGGAACCTTTAAACGTATCCTCCACAAACTGCTCGCTCTGCTTTGCCACGAACTCTTCCTGCGAAAGAAATGAGGTCACAATTCCATCCTCATTTTGAAAAATACCCTTCTCACAGAGGCGCTTCAAACAGGTATAGGTGGTGGATTTTTTCCAGTTTAACTCCTTCTCGCACAGCTTCACCAATTCCCCAGATGCAATGGGTTCCTTCTCCCAGATTAAGCTTGCGAATTTCATTTCTACCTCGCCTAAACGAATTTCCGTCATAATCATCTCTTCCTTTCTAAAATTATTAAAATCTTCCTGCATGCATTGCTTTGTCGGTCTACGTTTTGTAGACCTTCTACACTTAGTCTATACGTTGTAGACCGATTTGTCAACTACAAATTTATAAACTTTACTTCCCACACTTTTCATGTTACGATAAGCCCGATTATAGAAAGGATTTAAACCTATGAAACGCTTTACAAATTACAACCATACCATCTACGCCAGCTATCTCGGCTACATCACTCAGGCGATTGTAAATAACTTTGCACCGCTGCTATTTTTGACTTTTTCAAAAGACTACAGTTTGACCTTAGATAAGATTACCTTTATTACCACGCTAAACTTTGCAGTACAGTTAATCGTCGATTTACTTGCCGCAAAATTCGTGGACAAAATCGGCTACCGTCCCTGCGTTGTCGCAGCCCATATTTTTTCTTTTAGCGGCTTAACTGCCATGGCCTTTCTGCCGGACCTGCTGTCAAATAGCTACATCGGACTTTTGATTGCAGTTGTTTTATATGCCATCGGCGGTGGTTTAATCGAAGTGTTGATTAGCCCCATTGTAGAGGCCTGCCCGACCGAAAAAAAAGAGGCTGCCATGAGCCTCTTACATTCCTTTTACTGTTGGGGACATGTGGCGGTTGTCCTTTGTTCTACCGCCTTTTTTCGATTCTTTGGTATCGGTAACTGGAAGCTTTTAGCCTGCATCTGGGCATTGGTTCCGCTTGCTAATACCGTTTATTTTCTGCTTGTACCGCTCTATCCGATTGTAAATGAACACGAACGCATTCCGCTTGGCACCATGCTCCGTCAGAAGGCCTTTTGGCTACTCATGCTGACCATGGTCTGTGCCGGAGCCTGTGAGCAGGCAATGAGCCAGTGGGCATCTGCCTTTGCCGAATCTGCCTTACATGTTTCCAAGACAATTGGAGATTTAGCGGGTCCCTGTGCTTTTGCCATTTTCATGGGATGCGTCCGCGCACTTTATGGAAAATACAGCGAGCGCATTCCTTTGAAAAAAATGATGCTTGCCAGTGCTGTCCTTTGTATCTGCTGTTACCTTATTGCTGCCTTATCCGGTAATCCGGTAATCGGACTTATCGGCTGTGCCCTATGCGGCTTTTCCGTCGGAATCTTCTGGCCGGGAACCTTTAGTACTGCTGCTGTGATTCTGCCTAACGCCGGAACCGCTATGTATGCACTCATGGCATTAGCCGGTGATGTAGGCTGTTCTGCCGGTCCTTCCGTAGTCGGATTTATTGCTAATGCCAACGGTAACAATTTAAAATTAGGGCTTCTTTTTGCGATTGTATTCCCGATTGTAATTTTATTCGGAATCAGCCATTTATACAAACGGCAAAAAATTGGACGCACTAGCGATTAATCGCGGGTGCGCCCTTTTTATCAGTTATTTTTCACTTACCTGTCAATTTCTATAGGTATTAATTTTTCTTTTTATTCTTTACTACAAAAACAACCGCTACTACTGCAATTACTGCTAATAATGCAATAATAATGATTGGCATTTGATTTGTCTTTTCTACGACTTCTACTTCAGTAGGAACTTCTTCTGTTTCCGGAGTAGTTTCCACTTCTGTAGACTCTACGACTGCACCGCCTTCTGTAAGTTCGATACGGCCGCTTCCGCTTACTGTGCCATAGTCAACTGTGAAGTTTGCGTATTTTGCAGCAAGTGGAGAGTTTGTAGCATCAATCACACCACCATCAAAGGCAAGTACATAATTACTCAATACCATGTAATCTTCCATTACATAGTCTAATACATTTACTGCACCATCAAACATTGCAAAACCATCACCTAAGTCACGGAGTGTGTAGTTGTAACCTGCTAAATTGTAGCTTGCTGTAAGGTCTAACGCATCCCATGTATTTGTCTCTTTGTTGTAAATCTTTACGTCATATACACGATAAGTTTCCGGTCCGGCCGTCCAAACACCCTTTTCATCTTTTGAAGTTGTGTCTGCTACTGTTGTGTCAATCTTGTATGTCACACCGGATACCTGTAAAAAACCACCACATTCTTCGCCTGTGCCTGCCGAACGGGCTCCCCATTCTAAGGCATCTAAAATCTGCTGACCTGTTACAGTCTGTAGACAAGCTACGTTGCCGAATGTATGGATTTCTTTACAAACCTTATAAGAAATATCTCCGGTAACAGCTTTGTTACGTACACCACCACCATTCATGATAGCAAGGTCTACATCCATTCCCATATCATCGAATAAGAAATACAAAGCATCTGCTGCGAAATCGCCGGTATTGGTTTCCTGGCTTCGCACAAGACGATTCTCACCTTCGTAATTATCAAATGTTAATGCTGTGGAACCGATTACTGTACCTAACTGTGTATCAATTTCTGTCATCCAAGCATCCACGATAGCTTTTACTTTTGCATCAGAAATAACTTCTGTGCCTGTATATAATTCTGAAACCAGGTTATAGCCTAAAACTGTCTTTCCATCTTTATCAAGGATTTCTTCGGAACCTATGAAATCTGTTGTGATAGCGCCTGTCTCAGCATCGATTACCATCATACCAATCTGATTGAAATAGTCGCCAGTCTGTGTTAAAAGAACTTTGTTACCATCTTTGCCGGCAACTTCTTCTCCCTTTATTGTACTATGTGAGTGTCCATCGATAAAGGCATCTAAACCGGATACATGAGCGATTGTCTCTTTGCTGGTCCACGGCTGTGAAGCAGGATCATCTCCTAAATGTCCTAACGCAATAACTTTTGTAGCACCATCCGCTTTTGCTGCGTCAACAGCAGCCTGAACATCTGCATATAAAGCAGCTCCGTCTTCGCCACCGGCAATTCCGTAGATGTATTCACCATTCTCATTCTGGAAGTAAGCAGGAGTAGACTTTGTGAAAGATTCCGGTGTTGTAACACCAACAAATGCAATCTTCTCATCGCCACATTCAAAAGTTACGTAACTGTCTAATACGTTCTCTCCACGTACACCTGCAGCTTCATTGTAGAAATTGCAAGATGTGTATGGGAACTCTGCCCAATCAATCATCTGCATGCAGCCAAACATACCATAGTCAAATTCATGGTTACCGAGCGTTGCTGCGTCATAGCCTGCGGCATTCATCAATTTGATGATTGTCTCACCCTTGTCCATAGAACCGTATGCGGTACCCTGACTGTGGTCACCTGCATCGACTAAAAGAACATGCGCATACTGTGTTTCAAGATCTGCCTTGATTGCTGCGATTACATCATAGCTGATTGGTCCGTCAATGTAAGTATGAACGTCGTTAGTGTAAAGTACAACAATGTCATCTGACTGTTCGGCCTGCACCGGTATTGTTCCGAATGCAGAGAATAGCATTGCTACTGTAAGCAATGCGGTTAATAATTTTTTCATAGTCTTTTTCCCTCCTTATATCTACGGGACAATTTTACAACTTTCCCGGAATTTATTATAACCTTTCCTCTGCTTGCGCTCAAGCTACTCTATGTGAAATTTTAACGCGGTAAAGACAGCATCATTTTAGAATAGGAGGACACATATGACCTACGATGAATATTCCAGAATGTTTGAACAAGGTTTCGACGATGCCAGAAGATAAAAAAACAGATAACATCACTGCTACCCATCTTTCTTTTTTTATATTTAGTACACTCAAATTTTCATACTATATTTTATTTTACTGCATATAATATTTATGCAAGCTTCACTAATCACTTGATTTATTTTCTTTCTCGTGTTAGAATGCTTGATAGTGATCAGGTTGCAGAAACTTGCGATGCCTGCGACCGGAAGGGGGACCTGCTGGCCCTCCTTTTTTCTTATTCACTTCTTTTCACAAATTCAAAATAGGAGCACTTCTATGGCAAAAAAATCACCAAAACCTTTTCTTACTTATAAAACACAGCTAAACAATCTAATCCAAAAAAAGCATTTAATCATATCTAATCCTGACTATGCCATATCAAAGCTACACGATATTTGTTATTACTCGCTAATTGATGGTTATAAGATATTATTTTATAATCCCATGACACGCACCTATGAACCCGGCACACGCTTTGAAGATATTGTTGCGCTCTACGAATTTGATGAGCAACTTCGCTCTCTTGTCTTTCAATACATTTGCCATGTTGAGCAAAAGCTTCGTTCCTTAATATCATATGTATTTTGTGAAACATATTCAGAAAATCAGTCTGCTTATTTAATGCCCACCAACTATAACTACTCACCCAAAAACAAAAATGGTATTAACCAGTTAATTAAAATGCTCACATTTGAAGCTAATGTAAATATAGAACATGCATATGTCGTATATCAACGTAATACTTATGGTAACGTTCCTTTATGGGTAATTGCGAACACACTCACCCTCGGGCAAACTTCCAAGATGTATTCCTTTCTGACCACTAGCATACAAACAAAAATCAGTACAAATTTTCTGCATGTTTCTGAGAAGGAATTATCTCAATATCTTAAAGTCCTTACTCATTTTCGCAATATTTGCGCTCATAATGAAAGACTTTTCTCATTCCGCTCACGTTATGAAATACCCAATACGGCCCTGCATTCTAAAATGAGAATTTCCAAATCCGGTTCACAGTATAATTATGGAAAGCATGACCTATTTGCAGTTCTTATTAGTTTTCGATATCTACTAAGGAAAGAAGATTTCGTCTGTTTCAAAAGAAAACTTGCAAAACTAATTAATCATTTTGCAAAAGAAACAAGTTCTTTCAAAAAGGACAAACTGCTTGCCGCAATGGGATTTCCACAAAACTGGTCAAATATCAGCAGATATAAACTGTAAACATCTTTTCCATTTTCGTTAGAAACCTTTTATGAAAAAAAAATTACTGAATGTCCTTCTTACAATACCTACAATACGCCGCCACAATGCCAATCACTCCAAACGCGAGTCCCAGCACTACAAGCCCTGTATCGAGCTCCCCATTTAGCACAATATCCGCACCTTCCGTATAACCAAACGGTGTAATGTATTTCAAAAATTCTGCTGACTCAGTAATATTGGCAATAATATTTAAAAAATACATCATCGTCGCAATACCAAGTCCGATTCCGATACTGCCCCGACGCAAAAATGCTGAGATTCCAAAACAAATCCCTGCCAATTCCACCTGTAAAAAGAAATATGCCAGATGCATCATCCACAGTTCTTTCCATGGAACTGTCTCACCGATTGCTGCAATCGAAGCTACTGACAATCCGAATACAATTGCATTTAACAGCACAATCTGAAGCAATACAGAAATCAGTTTTTCTGTAATAATCCGTGCCCTGCTAACCGGGTGAGTCAGTAAAAATTCTGCTGTATGTTCCTTCTCTTCTTTCGATAAAACTGCAATGCCGCATAACGCTGCAAAAAAGGCGCCGCCCAGACCTAAAATATTACCACATTCTACCGCATAGAATCCCAATAAGGTTCCGAAGTTGATTTTATCCATTCCAAAAGCTACCGTAAAACTGCCCATAGAAGAGAACATGTCGCCGACTTCCTCCATTTCCCCCTTCATCTCCGGAAAGAGAAAAATACAAGTCAGCATTAAAAATGCGATGGATGCTGTCCAAATCAAAAACGCAGTTCTTCCCTGCTTTAATTCATGTTTTACCAGTGTCATGCCAGGTCACCTCCGTCTGTATAATAATGCATGAAGATTTCTTCCAAATCCGGTTCTGCTATCGTCAAATCCCGGATATCCAAAGCCGCCAGCACAGACAGTAACTCCTTCATCTCTCCGGAATAGAGGAAACTGCTGCTGCCTTCTGCCGTCTGTAAATCCCGAATATCGGATAGTGCTTTCAGGTCAACAACTCCATGAACCGTTACTCGCTTTGTATTTGTTTTTGCCAATGCCTCCACGCTATCACAGGCAATCAGCCTGCCCTCTCTGATAATGGCAGCCCGTGTACAATTACGCTGGATTTCTGACAGAATATGTGAAGAAAGAAATACGGTAGTACCTGACTGATTCCGTTCCTGTAAAATTTCAAAAAATTCCCGCTGCATGAGTGGGTCCAAACCGCTTGTCGGTTCATCCAAAATTAAAAGCCTTGGCTGATGCTGCAGGGCACACACAATTCCTACCTTCTTTCGGTTTCCAAAAGAAAGTTCCTCTACACGTTTGTTTGTATCCAGTTGTAACCGCTCGCAGAGTTTTTCCCGCTCCTTTTTACAATCTGTTTTTCTTAAATCTGCAGAGAGTTTTAAAACCTCCTTCACACGCATGCCCTGATAAAAAACCGCTTCTGACGGAAGATAACCTACGTCCTTAAGGACTTCGGTCCGGCTTCCTATAATACTTTTTCCTAAAACCTCTGCACTCCCGCTGCTTGGATTTAAAAGCCCTAACAGAGTTCGAATTGTTGTGCTCTTTCCGGCACCGTTTGGGCCGATAAAGCCAAAAAATTCGCCCTCTTCCACTGCTAAATCCAGGTCAATGATACCCCGGGCTTTTCCATAGTACTTTGTTAGCTTTGTTGTTTTAATCGCTTCCATTTGACTCCCCTTTTCGTAAATATATACTTTTCCAGAATGCAATCATCTCTGTAAAATCCTGTTCCATCTTCTCAACGTCTAATTCACCGCGATGCACCATTTCCCAAAGGTACCCTTCGGATGCCCGATACATATCCTTATACATCATCTGCAAATCCAATCCCGGTATAAAATCATCCGGATTCAGATTCATTAACGTTTTATTTGCCTTATAATCGAAAAGCTTCTGGTAACTTTTTTGAATAGCCGGACACACCTCCGGGTCTTTTTCATAATATGCCTTAACAACGAAGGTTCCTATATACGGGTACTTTCTCATAATATGCATCTTCGCCTGCATCCCGCGGTACATCATATCAAATAAATCCTTCTGTTCGTAGCAGCCGTATTTTTCCAGATAGCTTATCGTAACCTGCGCACATTTGTCCCAAAGGAACAAATAGAGTTCCTGCTTATTGTGAAAATAATGAAAGAGCAGTGACTTGCTGATTCCGGCTGAATCTGCTATTTCGCTTACCGGGCTTTTCTTATAGGTATTCTTAGAGAACACTCTATAACCTGCGTTAATAATCCGCTGTTGCTTTTCCTCTGGCAGTTCAAAAAATTTATCGTTCATCTGCACCTCCGTTAACCGCTGCGGTCAATTCTAATTATATCCCATTGACCGTTTTTGTGAAGAGGGGGAATTTACATATTTTTATAAAAATTTCATTGCTGTTTTCTACCATATTTTGTGAGGAAAGGGTATAATAGAATAAGATACTATTTTAGGAGGAACCCCAAATGAAAGAACAGATTTTAAGCCGTGCAAGGCAGTTGCAGCCCGAGCTTCTTGAAATTCGAAGAGATTTACACCGTCACCCGGAAACCGGATTTGATTTGACATACACCAAAGAAAAAGTCCGACAGGAGCTTGTGAAAATGGGTTATGAACCAAAGGATTGCGGAAAAGCAGGTCTTGTGGTCTTAGTCGGTGGAAAACAGCCGGGCAAAACTATTTTACTTCGTGCAGATATGGATGCACTTCCGATGCAGGAAGAAGCGGACATTGACTACCGCAGTGAAACTCCCGGCAGAATGCATGGATGTGGCCATGACATGCATGCCACCATGCTGCTTGGTGCCGCAAAAATTTTAAAGGAACATGAAGATGAACTAAAAGGTACCGTGAAGTTAATGTTCCAGCCGGCAGAAGAAATCTTTCAGGGTTCCATGGATATGATGGATAACGGCGTATTAGAAAATCCGCATGTAGATGCCGCAATGATGATTCATGTGGTTGCAGGACTTCCAATGCCTGCAGGGATGTTTATTATTCCGGCCGGCGGCATTAGTGCAGCTTCCTGTGAGCAGTACCACATTACAGTAACCGGAAAAGGCGGACATGGCTCTACTCCTCATTTAGCCATCGACCCGATTACTGCTGCTGCACAGATTCATCTGGCATTGCAGGAAATCAACAGCCGCGAATTAGACCCGAATGCCTTTGGTGTATTTACCACCTGTAAATTCCAGGCCGGAAATACCTCCAATGTCATTCCGAATTCTGCTGAAATGTGGGGAACCATTCGTACCACAGACCCGACCGAAGCGGTAGGCAAACAGATTAAGACACGCATGGAAGAAATCGCAAAGGGAATCGGAACTGCCATGCGCTGCGACGTAGATGTGGAATTCTATGATTACTGCCCATGTATGATGATTGACGGTGATTTATCCAACAATGTCACCAAGTATATGAAAGAATTGATTGGCCCCGGTGCCAACCAGATGTCTCAAGGTGGCGGTGGAAGCGAGGACTTTGCTTTTGTCAGCCACAAGGTGCCAACCGTCGGCTTATTTATGGCTGCCGGAAACGCCAAAGAAGGCTATGAATACAACGTGCACCATCCAAAACTGAAATTGGATGACTCTGTTTTATGGACCGGAAGTGCTGCACATGCCTATGTGGCAATGAGATGGTTGGAGGAGCAGGCATAAATAGATATTTAGTACAAAATTTTGATTTATTGTTTCGTATATTGAGGAAGAG
>CALZGM010000054.1 GCA_945787015.1 uncultured Roseburia sp. | reverse complement strand
GATAGCGACAAATCCAAAACCGGGAGCGTGAAGGTGGACGTACTGTAGGTTCAGGAAGAGTTGCTACTATCATTGAATAATTTCAATTGATAGTGTCTACAATCTAGTAAATATAAGGCTTTCCGTGTTTTGCACGGAGAGCCTTTTTTACCTTTATAGGAAAGTTCTCTTTCGGAGAACTCTTGATATGAAAATGACCCGCACGGAGGCGGGCATGACAAGTAAACGATAGGTTTAGAAGATATAGAAGCCTTCCGCCCCAGGGAAATCTTCATCAAACTCATCGTCTTCATTTAAGAAATAATCCATATCAAGCAAATCATCCTCACTCATGTGACGGATGTCATCAGCGGTCATGCCTTCAGGTGGATTTTTTATGTACTTGTCTCTGATTTCATCTGAATGTTTCGACATAGGGTTTTCCTCCGATTTTTAATTTATTGTATCACAGACGGAGGTGGCTGCAAAGAGATTAGGCTGAGGAGTGAGCATGAAATCTGCTCATTGCCCTTTCATACATTTCATTCAGAGAAATATGCTGATGATTATGATAAAGCTCAAGGAAAAGCATTGTTTCACCACAGCAGGGACATTTGAGAGGATCATAACCAAAAGAAACCAAGGTGCAATCACGCCAACGATTGAAAGAAAGTAGAATTTTTCGTTTTTCTTTGGCAATGGCAAGCTGGAGTTTTTTGTCATTCTCGTGGTTCCTGGCATATAAACCGTAGTATCGGATTTGTTTGAAATGCTTTTCTGGGATATGTTGAATTAGTCTTTGGATGAATTCCATAACAGGGATTGTTTCGACAACAAGCTTGTCATCTTCATGGCGGTTGTAGTGAAAGGTTACATTTTCACCATCATATTTATCAATACGAGAAGTGGCTATAACAGGTCTTCCAAGATAACGGCCAATGTATTTGGCAACAGCTTTAGGATTGCATTTGTTTGGTTTTGCATAAACATAAAAAACTTCTTTGTGCTCGCGATAACATTTCGCCTTAACTTTTTTGAAGGAAGGACCGAGTTCCTTTTCCATAAGATTGAGAAGAGCTGTACGGAATGCATTGCGCAGATAGGTGTAGTTAAAGTGAGTTTTGCTTCGCCATAAACCACTGTTTCCAATACCGCCTTCGGAAAGAAGGCAATGGATGTGAGGATTCCATTTCAAATCACGTCCAAAGGTATGGAGTACAAGAATGAAACCAGGAGTAAATTTTTCGGCTTTATTATCTTTGTGGAACATACGAATAATAACACTTTGAACAGCTTCAAAAAGAAGACCAAGAAGTTTACGGTCTTCAAGGAAGAAATGTCTGAGTTCAGAATCAATAGTAAAAACACAGTGACGATGCTGTGTATTGATGATCTTAAAGGACATAGAAGTAGTGCGGTCAATGGAATATTTTGTTCCACAGGTAGGACAGAATCGGCTGTGACAACGAAAAGGAACAAATTTAAGGGTTCCACATTTACCGCAACCATACATTGCACCACCAAAAGATGGGTCACCGCAGTTAATCATTCTATCAACATTTTCGATGACTGATTTACGAGGATGCAAAGTATATAGCATTTCTTCATAATAATCTTTGAATATGTTCTGTAGTATATTGCTCATGAGATTATTATGAAACATTTAGAGACAAAAGAAAACCCCAAACCCCTCAAGATTGAGGGGCAGGGGAGTTGAATAGGCGAAGCCTATTTTTTATGGTATCGTGTATAATAGGGGTATAAAAAGAACTGTTAAACAGTTCGACAAACTTAAATTTTATTGACAGAATGATGGATCAAGGGGACCTGGTTGAGTGGTTCCTTTTTTCGTCATACAGTACTATAATAGATTTGTTTAGAAAATAGGAATATTATGAATAGTTGAAAGGGACTGTTGCAAAAGTAGCTAATTGCGCTGCTTATACAACAGTCCCTCTTAATATTAGTATAGACCATTATATTTTGGAAGTGGATATTTTTTCATACTCTTTACACCGTGCAAGAAAAGCTTTGGCAGATGAGGTTAAGTGCAGGCGTGACGACAGGTATGCGTAATTTGCATATAACCGGGCTGCAGTATCGAAAATGGAAGCGCTTAAGTACTTGCTGAGTATGAGTTTCACGAAGATTAATAAAGAACTAAATTTATGAAAAATAATATTGTTGAAACTTTTTATCCTAATACTTCATCAAACAATATGAGGATAGGAATTGTATGCGATTTTGTTTGGATAAAATAGAACCTATGACATAGGGTATCACATATGAAAGGAGAAAGCACGGAGTACATGAGTAAGAATATTGCAGTATTTAATAATACCACAGGCGTAGCAGAAAGTATGAAATCTTTGTTTGCGGGAGAGGGATTGAGTATGATAAAGGCTGCCTAGCTGAATGAACTATTATTGCTGATAAAACACGACAATATCCACTTGATTCTTATGGATTTGGAATTAGAAGGAGGTGGCTTGGGGTATGGTATAGAAATAATTCAACTTATTAGGAGGTGTACTGTTATTCCCGTAATAGTGATATCAGCACAGACTGCAGAAACTGCTAAAATTATGTCATTGAATGTAGGGGCAGATGATTATGTAACAGCTTATGACAGTCCATTGGTTTTATTGGCAAGAGTAAAAGCGCAGTTGCGTAGATATATAGAATTAAATACTCTTTTTGAAAGTTTTGGGAATATATATAGAATAGGTGATTTAGTATTAGATGATAATATCCATGCTGTAATGGTTGGGGGGCAAAAATGTTAAAATGACACCTATAGAATATAAAATACTACGTCTGCTGATACAGGAGCAAGGAAAAGTTTTGACCATTAATGAGATATATGAAAGGATTTGGCAAATGCAAGCACTTGATGCTAAGAATATTATTGCGGTACATATTCGTCATGTTCGTGAAAAGATAGAAAAAAATCCCAAGGAACCTAAATATATAACTGTAGTTCGTGGCTTAGGATATAAAGTTGGATAATGAAGGAGAGAGATGCTGTCAGAATGTGAAAGGAAATGCTGGTGACATTGTTGCCATGATGCTTTTATGATATGATAGAAAAAAGGACAAATGACGGGGTGATGACGTGCAGGTTTTAGGATTTATGAAGAAAAAGAGTAATGAAGAAATCGTGGAGGAAGTAATATTGGAACAATATAAGCAGTATTATCGATTGGCATATAGCTATGTTCATAATGACGCTGATGCTGAAGATATTGTGCAAAACGGTGCATATAAAGCCTTGCGTAGTAGCAATACATTACGAAATCCTGAATATGCAAAGACTTGGGTATATCGTATTATGTTAAATGAGATATTTAACTTTTTACGACAGCCCAAAGCGGTGTCATACGAATATATGCAGGAAGAAATGGGGATGGAGGCAGAACATGTTGAAGACACATACACAGATATTGATTTGCAGACAGCTTTGGATTCTCTTCCGGAACAGGACAAGGCAATTATAGTAATGAAATTTTTTGAGGACAAAAAACTGGAAGAGATAGCGGATATCCTCAATGAAAATATAAATACGATAAAAAGCCGTTTATATCGCAGTATGAAAAAGCTTCGTATCAGATTAGAATAGGCGAAATGGAGAAAAAATTATGAAAGATAACATTATTAATTTTGAACAGCAATGTGAACAGTCGAAGAAGGGCTTACACTCCTTGCAGAAAGAATATATGCAACCAACGATGTCTGAAGAACAGCTAAGCAGGCTGAAAATGAAAATGGAAGAGGCAAAATGCGAAAATCGTAAAGAAAGAAGAAATGCACGTATTACAAGAATTGCTGCAACAGCGGCAGCATTGGTAATTGCATTTATAACTTTGCCAAATCTGTCCCCTACCATTGCATATGCTATGGAACAGATGCCGATTCTTGGCCGTTTTGTAAAGGTTGTAACCTTCCGTAATTATGAGTATGAGGATGAACAGCATAAGGCAGAGTTGGATATTCCTGAAATTGTGATAGATGATCAGCTTCAGGATGAACGGATCCGAAGTGTATTGGAGGATACAACGAATGAAATGAATTCTGAAATTCAGAAGCTTTCCAATGAATTATTGGATGAATTTGTAAGTTATATGCAGGATGAGTTGGGATATAAGGAGCTTATTGTTAAGAGTGAAGTTGTGACAACTACGCAGGAGTATTTTACCTTAAAACTGTCTTGTTACCAAAGTGAGGCAAGCGGATATGAATGGGCTTATTTTTATACCATTGATTTGACTTCCGGTAAGCGATTACAGTTAAAAGATATATTTGCGGAAGGTGTGGATTACATTACTCCCATCAGTGAAAATATTAAAGAACAGATGCGGAGTCAGATGGAAAAAGATGAAAACATTTTATATTGGTTAGATGATGAAATGGAGGAAATGAATTTTCATGCTATTACGGAAGAAACGGATTTTTATATTAACCAAAATAATGATGTGGTAATCTGTTTTAATGAAGGGGACGTGGCTCCTATGTATATGGGAATGATTGAATTTGAAATTCCGGCAGAAGTTTTAAAGGAGATCAGAAAATAATTTGGGGATGAAACGAAAGGCTTTCCAGCGATGGAGAGCTTTTTTGTTTTTAAATATTTTGGTGTTGAAGTTACATTTAGATAAATTATTTAGATAAATATAGTATTTACTTGAAACAATTTTATGAGTTGGTACGTCTAAAGGATATAAGAAAATAGGGAAAGCAGTTCCCGGAAAGAGGTAAGGAATGAGTAAAAAAATATTAATGATGTTAGCTGTTTTAACTGTATGTGCAGGTGTTATGGTTGGATGTTCGAAAGGAAACGGAAAAGAGGATGCCAAAACTCCTGTGAGCATAATGCAGAGTGAAGTTATGGAGGAGGAACCGATGCCGCCAGAGAGTGATAAGAATAGTGTAGATGAAGATGTGTCGGAAGTAATAGGAAAAGTAGACGAAATAAAAGACTTTATGTTTATCATAACGGATGATGATAAGGTTAGTTATGCATTTACTTTTGAAGAGAAGCCGGAAGGTCTGGATAAGATTGCTGTAGGAGATACAGTACTTGTAACTTATACAGGTACGATATCAGAGGTTGATCCTTTTATGGGGAAGATTCTGTCGGTTGAGAAAAAGTAAGGAAGTTTTAAAAGCGGATAAGATACTTCTTCAGCCTTGTTACAATCGATTCTGAGAAGGTATCCGTTATAATGGTAGATAGCAATGCTGTTGGTTTGAGGATTGTATTCTGCGTGTACGATTTTCATGATTGTTATCTTTTCGTTTTTGTTTTAGAGGTAAAAGTCCATGGGCTCATTTTGGACTTGATAATTTTTTGAAATAAATGTAATAGTCACAAAATGTGATAGTTTTTGCAATGAAAAGCAATATAAAATATTTAAAATAACACAGTTTGTGATATGTTTGGTTGTGTTGCTACAATCATCGAGTAATCTTTGATTTAGTATCATAGAAACTTAAATACAAACCGCAATTCCTCATTTTATGAGGAGTTGCGGCTTCTTTTTGTTTATAGTAGATTAACGAACATAGAAAAAGCCCATTTCAAGTTCTTCACTCAAAATGGGCTTGTGGTACGCGTGTGATACATGTGTTTCTAATCTTCGGTGTGAGGCCAGTTAATCTTCCATTCAAAATACTCTTCTTTGGTAATTTTACCGGAGGCTAAGTCCTCTTTTTTCTTTTTCCAGGTATTTAGGAAATCATCCAGTAAAGAATAATCAAAACCAACAGCGATATGTTTCTCAGTAGGGGCTTCGGGATTTGCAACTTCGTAGAGGGGCATATTGTAGTGCTCATCCAATTCAAAGAGAGCATACATCACATCTTTCGCTGCTTTTCGCCAATCAATTTGCAGAAACGTAAATTTTACTATATAATTGAGAACAAGAACAGTAATATTATAGTTACTGATTTGGGAACAGGCGGTGAGTGCCATGTGCAAGAACGTACATGAGTTTTAGTGGAAAGTAGAGAGGAATTCAGACGATGAAAAAAAGAAGTGTTTTTAAGTCTATCACGGTATTATGCTTAACAGCAACTTCGTTTTGTAACAATATAACCGATGTAAAAGCAAGTGTATCCCAGATAATGGTTGGTATAGAGAAAATGGGAAAGACTATTGGTATGAAAATGGTGTAAGACAGGGATATGAACCTAATAATTCTGATTATCGTGGTAAAGAAATTTATGATCCTGACTCGGAAGCATGGTATTGGCTAGATAATGTACAACAAGGTGCAAAGGCAGTAAGCAAGGATGTATACCAGGAATCGTATGCAGGAGCTTATGCAGACCGCGCAGACGGAACAGGAAAATGGGTCCGTTATGACGAAAATGGCCACATGGTTAAAGGCTGGAACGTTCAGAATGGAAATACATATTACTTCGACTTAATTACCGGTACAATGGTCAAAGGAACTGTAGATATTGACGGCAATAGCTATTTCTTTGATACCACAACCGGTATTTTACAGAGTGGAAATACAACTACTCCCAATAATGGCTGGTACGAAGAAAACGGAAACAAATACTGGTATGAGAATGGTGTACGTCAGGGGCTGGAAGGCAGGGGAAAAGAAATCTATGACCCTGATACCGATGCATGGTATTGGCTTGATTCTGTTGATAACGGAAAAATGGCAGTAAGTAAAGATGTATATCAGGAATCTTATGCTGGGGTTTATGCAGACCGTGCAGACGGAACAGAGAAATGGGTTCGCTATGACGAAAACGGTCACATGGTTAAAGGTTGGAATGTTCAGAATGATAACACTTATTACTTTGACTTAATTACTGGCGCAATGGTCAAAGGGAACGTTCAAATTGACGGCAAAGATTATACCTTTGATACCACTACAGGTGTTTTGCAAAACAGTGGCACTTCCAATGATACAAATAACCCTGATGATAATGCATCAGGTGCAAATGAAGATGTTACTCATGTACATTCCTATACAGAAAATGTCACAAAAGAAGCAACCTGCGGAAGTGACGGAACCAAAACATTTACATGTAGCGGATGCAATGATTCCTATACAGAAAGTATACCAGCGACAGGAATGCACATTTGGGATAGTGGCAGGGTAACACAGGAAGCGACCTGTACAAGTGAAGGTGTAAAAACATATACCTGTACTGTCTGTGGCAAAACCAAAATAGAAGCTATATCAAAGACAGCACACAGATATACAGAAACTGTGGTAAATCCTACCTGTACAGAAAAGGGATATACGGAGCATACATGTTCGGTATGTAGTGATACTTATAAGGATAATTATGTAGACATTGAGCCTGATGCGCATGTAGAGGGAGAGTGGGAGATAACCATAGAACCAACCTATACAGAAGCTGGGGAGAAGGTTAAGAAATGTACAAAATGCGGTACGACTCTTGAAACAGAAGAAATTCCTGTTCTTGAATTAACGAATGGTGACGCTGTATATACAATTACATTGGCAGGTGGCTCTACAACAACTGTTATTGGGCACTATGATACAGAAAAGGCAGCCGATTTAGCAGCATTAGTAAATGCATATAGAGTTGAAAATGGATTAACAGAACTTACTGTTCATTCCAAATTACAAGAGAAGGCAGATATTAGAGGTTACCAAACTTCTTATTATTGGGAACACTTAACTCCAGCAGGACAATCGCCAACTGCATTATACAACTATAGTGCAGAAAATCTTGCATGGTGTGAAGCAGTTACTTCTGCACAGGATATATTTGATGCATTAAAGGACTGTGAAGACCACGATGCAATAATGCTGTCTACTTACACGGGAAATATTACAGCAACAACCGTATTCTGTAAGAAAGTCGGAGAGGACGATTATGAGTATTATTGGGTACAAGTTTTCAGGTAAGAGATGATCCCCTGTTCGGCTACATGAAAAGCAACCGAACAAATAAATATTTTTCAAAAATTATAAAACCGACGACGGAGAGTAAGGTGCTTATTGTCAGACGGCACATTGTGGGAGGGGCAAACCGCACTTTATTTTCGGTGGACTTACCTCCCTGATTGTCAACTGCAGCACGGATGATTTCGGCATCAATGACTTTCGTGTCCTGTTGGGAACCGATTGTCAGGGCATCCGTCATCAGGTCATCAATGAAGCGGGGATTCCCCGCACAGAATCAGTGTAAAGTAGTTCACGGAATCATAGCCGTAGTTCATGAGCATCTTGATATCATTCAGAATCCTGGTACTGAGGTACTAGGCTTCATCAATGGCAAGAAGCAGGGGCTGTCGTTTCTCTTTGTAGAGATAGGTGATTTGCTCCTGAATGGCCTTGAACATGCCGGTTTTGCCGCCTTTATCAGAAACGCCGAGGATGGAACAGAGCTGTTTGTATGGTGATATCGTGCATTTTTCATTGAAACCGGAACGGGGTTACTGTGAGCCTGGAGAAAGGAATACGCGAAGCGCAGGACAAATCCCATGGAGTTAGAAAGATATTAGTGGAGGGAAACGTCAATGTGTCAAATGTTATTATTGATTAATCCTGAATTTGTAGAGAGTATATTGAATGGAACAAAACTTTTTGAATATCGTAAGTTTAGATGCAGAGAAGATGTTGACAAAATCATTATATATGCGACTGCACCTCAGAAACAAGTTGTGGCAGAGGCTGAAATTGAATATATCATCGAAGATGATGTTTTAAATGTATGGCGTAAGACTAAACAACATTCCGGCATTACATATTCCTTTTTTAGAAAGTATTATTGGGGAAAGAAAAAAGCCGTTGCTTATCGGCTAAAAAATGTGGTTTTATATGATAAACCGTTGTCTTTGGAGGATATAGGTGTATCTTGCGCCCCACAATCATATTGCTATTTATCGATGCCAGGATAAATGACTTTTTTAAGTAAAGATTTAGAAATTTTATAGTGGTAATAGTAGATATAAATTATGCTTAGAAGAGGGATACTATATGGTCAGCTCAATAGTTCGCCTATGGATGTCAGTTTACTGAAGAATGTGAAACAGTTATGTAAAATGATAGCAGAATTATTTCTCAAGAGTCAAGAAGGCAAGGATGACGCGGAAGAGGAAATTGCAAAAATGTTTATTCAATAGAAAGTGAGTTGTTTGATTTGGAAAAAGATTTTGACCTTTCACAATTTGATGAATACAGAGAAGATAACAGAAGAGAAGTGAAAAAAGCAAATGGTGGTCTGCCAATTTCATTGTGGGACACGTATTCTGCTTTTGCAAATTGCTATGGCGGTGTCATTATCCTCGGTGTCAAAGAAGAAAAAGACGGCAGTTGGAAAACTACCGGTCTTCAGAATGCGTCCAAACTCCGAAAAGACTTCTGGGATACCATCAATAATTCTAAGAAAGTTAATATCAATCTCCTGTCGGAAGATGACGTACAGATGTATGAAATTGGCGAAAACAAAGATGTTATCATGGTTATTTATGTGCCAATGGCGAAGCGTGAGCAGAAACCGGTGTACATCAACAATGACATTTTTAATGGCACTTTTCGTCGTAATTACGAGGGCGATTATCATTGTACCAGATTGCAGGTAAAGACCATGCTTCGAGACCAGACCGAGCGTACAATGGATATGGAAGTGCTTGATAAGGTTCCGATGGAAGATTTGAATTATGATACCATTCATGGATATCGCAACAGTCATCGTTCTTTAAAAGAAGGACATCCTTTTGAACGCTTGAGCGACCATGAGTATTTAAGAAGTATTGGTGCTGCTGCTATTTCGGAGGAAGACGGAAAGTTGCATCCTACGGCAGCAGGTATGCTGATGTTTGGGGATGAGTACAATATTGTGCGCCATTTCCCTGAATACTTCTTGGACTATAGAGAAGAGTTGGACCCTACCACACGCTGGAGTGACAGATTGCAGTCCAGTTCCGGTGAATGGTCCGGAAATGTGTGCGATTTTTATTTTAGAGTTTATAACAAGATTATTAAAGACATTAAGGTGCCTTTCAAAATGGTTGGTGGAGAACGTATTGATGATACTCCGGTACACAAGGCACTTCGTGAAGCTTTGGCAAACTGTCTGATTAATGCGGATTATCATGGTTTGCGTGGTGTTGTTATCCGTAAAGAACCAGACAAGCTCATTTTGGCAAATCCGGGTTATGTCAGAACGGGTAAAAAGCAGATGCGCCTTGGTGGCGAATCCGATCCCCGAAACAAGGCTCTTATGAAAATGTTTAATCTTATCAATATTGGTGAACGAGCTGGAAGTGGTGTGCCGAATATCTTTAATATTTGGGCAGATGAAGGTTGGGAAGAACCGGTGATTGAAGAGAGATTTGATCCGGATAGAACGGTACTGTCGCTTTCTTTCAAAAAAAGCGGCGATAAAAAACCGACGATAAAAAGCGGCGATAAAAAAACGACGATAAAAAGCGACGATAAAAAAAGTGCAAAAACAGGAAAACAGCAAGAAAAGATTTTAAATCATATGGAAGAGAATAAAGAGTATCGTTTGCAGGATTTTTGTGATTTGTTAGGTCTGAAAGAGACTCGAACAAAAGAGATTTTGAAACCACTTATATCTGACGGAAAAATTTCTGTTATTGGTAAGAATAAAGACCGACGATATAAATTAGGATAGGAGGCATCATATGGTACACCCGGATAAAGTTGGAATAGAAGCCGAGAAAAAAGAAGATGAAAATTTTAAATTCCGTAGTTTCTTAAAAGGACATGCAGATGAGGAAGAATTAGATAAGCAGTTTCTGCGACTGCATAAAGAACTGTTTGCTGATTATGACTGCAGTAAATGCAGAAATTGTTGCAAGATGTACAAGGGAAGTATACCTAAAGAGGATGTTGAAAAAGATGCGGAGTATTTAGGAATTACAGTAGAGCAGTTTATCGATTTCTTTTTGGAAAAAGAGAAATTTGGAATCGGCTATCATACGAAACATAAACCATGTGATTTTTTACAGGAAGATGGAAACTGTAAACTTGGGGATTGTAAACCGGATAGTTGTAAGAAATATCCTTATACAGACCAGCCGGAAAGGTTGGGTAGTTTGTTGGGGATGTTGGATACCATTTCCATCTGCCCGGTTGCTTATGAAATATTTGAACGCTTGAAGAAAGAATACGGATTCAGGAAGAGATAGGGGGACGTATGAGAAAAGAGGCATCTTTAGAACAATGGAAGATATTATATGAGGCAGGAACACGCATTAATGAACTAAAACCATGGGAAAAGTTCTGTGATATGGATTTAATCGGCATCAGATATGGAGCTGAAGAGGAAACGATTTTCTTCAGTATATTGGGGCGAGGCGGTGATTGTTATG
>CALZGM010000053.1 GCA_945787015.1 uncultured Roseburia sp. | reverse complement strand
GTCTCTTTCTCTCTTCAATATACGTAACGATAAATTAAATTCTGTAGCAAAATACCAGCCTCCTGTTGGAAGTTCTTACGTTTTGTCCCTATTGGGCATACGCGACTTAAAAATCTGTTTTATACCCAAAAAACTCTCTTTTTGGGGTATCAGCTATTATTTTATGTTCTCAATGTCCAAGATTTTATAAAATATCGTCATTTTCATGGAAAAAGCGATTATTTTTGGGTATTAAAAACCATATTTAGCTCTGTATACCCAATTCCGCAAAAAAAGCATGCAGTGTTAGCTGTTTAGCTGCAGTAATTGATTTTCAAAGTGTAAATGAGAGAAAAAGAGATGCTTCCTAATTTTCTTTTTCGTTTGGGAGCGCGTTAGAAGTTCTTTATCCATATTTCAGTATACAGCGCGAAAATGACAGGACGTCATTTTCAGCATCGTGCGGAATGGACTCCGCTACGATGCGGCGCGTAAACAATAGAAAACTTATATATATGGATAATAGAACTTCTTACACGCGTACATCCGAAGAAAGAAAATAGGAAACATCTCTTTTTCTCTGATATACACTTTAAAATCAATTAGTGAACTAAATACCCCTTACTTATATAGCACCACCACATCATTTTCATAGAGCATGGTCTTACCATCCGGAATGATGGATTCTCCATCCCGCAACACCATTGCAATGAGCACATCTATACCAAGTTCCAATTCACCAATCATTTTGTTGCACCATGCATCCTTTTTCTTAATCACCCGCTCCTGCAGTTGTTCATTTTCAGATGGCGTATAAGGTGGCACACTTAAAATAATGTTATCACCGGCTCTTATCAACGTATCTCCCTTTGTAATAATACTTTCTTTGTCGCGTTTAATCATGATTGCCAGTGCACCGGTTGGCATAGTCACATCCTTGATTTTTTTATTTTCCCAATTATGACCATTTGGTATGTACATACGCATCAGTTGTAGCGAAGTTTCCTCCTGATAGTCATTAAAGGTCTTACGAACATCGGCATCATTGTCTACCATATCCAGTTTCTGTGCGATATAAGGCAAAAGCGTTCCCTGAATTGCTACGGAAAAAAGCGATACCATAAACACGATATGGAATAAGTCTCTTTGCATCGTAATACCTGCTGCTACTGCCATAATTGCAAACACACAAGAAGAAGCGCCCCTTAATCCTGCCCATGAAATCAATAAGCATTGTCTCATGCTGCATTTAAAAGGTGCCATAAGTACAAATACAGTTAACGGTCTGGCAACAATGGTAAGTGCCGCTACAATTGCCAATGCCAGTGGTACAATCTGAGGCATCTGGCTTGGAAAACTTAAAAGCCCAATCAAAGAAAAAATTAGAATCTGAGACAAACTGGTCACACCATCAAAAAATGGAATTAACATCTGTTTGTTTCTGATTCTGCTGTTTCCAATCACGATTCCAAATAGATACAGACTCAAATAAGCATTTCCATTTATGATTGACGTCACGCCAAAGCACATCAAAACCATGGCAATCATAAAAATCATATCCAGTCCTTCTGAAATCAGCCTTGTCTTTGTCATAACAAACAACGACAGCTGTGCCATCAGTATACCAATCAACACCCCGAATACAATCTGTAAGAAGATAAGACCCGCCACACTTTCCATCTTCCCGCTTCCCATCACGCTTACTGCAATCATCGTAAGCATATAAGCCACCGGATCGTTGCTTCCGCTTTCTACTTCCAGAATGGATGCTGCACCATCCCGTAAGTTCAGATTCTTTTTTCTTAAAATTGCAAATACACTGGCAGCATCCGTGGAAGACAGTACCGCACCAATCAAAAAGCTCTCCTGCAATGTTAAACCAAAAATAAATCTACAGATAACCGTCGTAATTCCCGCCGTCATTAATACACCAAGTGTAGACAATGTAATGGCCTTTACCGCTACCGGTTTTGCCACACTCCACTTTGTATTAAATCCGCCGTAAAACATAATGAAAACCAAGGCAATTGCACAAATACTTTCAGCCAGTTCAAAATTGTCAAACGGAATTTTTAAAATACCGTCACTTCCAAAAAGCATACCAACAAACATAAACGATATTAAGGCCGGCATACCAAACTTATCCGAAAATTTTTCTGCAAACACACAAAGTAAAATAACACACGCAATTCCAAGAATATAAACCGTCATCCAAATTCCCTTTCTATTTCTCTCCCAGTTTATTCGAAACGTACCATCCGCAAATGAACGCGGCTGCTCCTGTAAACACACTGACTACCGTAATCTCACCCAAAGCTCCCACTATCAGAATAGCAATCGGTGATGCAAGAAGCAAACCAATAATGGACCAATAGGCGTAGTCAGGGAAACGTTCAAATACAATCTCAATCATTTTTGCAATTGCCACCATACCAACCAGAACACCGATTCCAAACGGAACCAAAATCAGTATGGTGCGAAACAGTACCTGAAAATCCACCCTCAGTACTGCTAAAAAAAATTCTTTTATGGTATCTATGATTGGATTGTAATATCCAAGCAGCAGTAACATCATAGAACCGCTGACACCCGGGATTACCATCGTAGCCGATGCCAGCACACCAATGAAAAATAATTTCACCATGGAAGCGGCATTTGGTCCAACCTGGGCATATCCCCCCTGTGAACCATTCATCATCGGCATTCCGACCACTACCGCAAAGAAAAGTACAGCCGACAAAATATGCGAAAGCCTCACAGTATGGGCTTTTACTTTTTTATAAATGGCAGGAAGGCTTCCCAGAATCAATCCGCTAAACAATAAATTTGTTTGTAACGGAAATGTTTCAAAAAGATAGGCAATCCCAAATGCACTGGCAATAATCGCAATTCCCATTCCCAATGCAATCGGTAGCAAAAACAAAATATTATGTTTCAAATCCTTAAACGGGTGACTGATACAGTGGATCAGTCTGTCATAAATCCCCATGGATACTGCCATGGTTCCTCCGCTGACCCCCGGAATAATGTTTGCAATCCCAATCAACATTCCCTTAAAAATACTTTTTAACATACATCCCCCTTTAAAGTAATAAATATACAAAATATGCCGCATATGCTGCCAGCATAACAATGCC
This sequence comes from uncultured Roseburia sp., assembly GCA_945787015.1. Classification (GTDB taxonomy): domain Bacteria; phylum Bacillota; class Clostridia; order Lachnospirales; family Lachnospiraceae; genus Roseburia. The sequence continues at coordinate 8,499 of CALZGM010000053.1, read as the reverse complement.
CCAAGAACGCCTTAATTCCATTTTCCAGAATACTGCAATCCATAGTAATACCCCTGCCATAACTGCAATGACCCCGTCCATAAGGAAACCGGTCGTAAATGGTACAGGAATAATAAGTGCTGCCGTACCGATTACAAATAAAATATTGAAAATATTGCTTCCTACGATATTGCCAATGGCAATGTCTGCATTTCCTTTTCTGGCAGCCGTAACAGAGGTGACAAGTTCCGGAAGAGAAGTCCCGAGTGCTACAATGGTAAGACCGATAAATCGTTCACTCATTCCCAGAATCTGTGCAATTTTAGTAGCCGCATCTACTGTAATATCACTTCCCCATACAACAATGGCACCGCCTAATATGGCACTTACAATCAATTTCCAAATACTTTCTTCTACTTCCTCCTTTTCTTCTTTTCCCTTCTTTGCAAGATAATATAAATATGCCAGATAAACCAGAAACATTCCCCATAAAAGAATACCTTCTATACGGGACACCTTTCCATCCAGTCCCATCAAAATAAGTACGATTGTTACTACCAACATATACGGAATCTCTACATATAATGTAGATTTTTGAATCGCAACCGTTGTGATGACCGCCGTAACTCCTAAAATAATAAGAATATTCAAAATATTACTTCCTATTACATTTCCAATAGCAATCCCTGCATTGTTTTTCAGTGCAGCCGTAATACTGACCGCTGCCTCCGGCGCACTCGTACCCATTGCTACAATCGTAAGTCCGACTACCAGTTGTGGTATTCCTAACTTTCTGGCCATGCCGGATGTACCGTCTACAAACCAGTCTGCTCCCTTTACTAACATGGCAAAGCCTATAGCCAACAGAAATAATTCTAAAATTATCATATGATATCTCCTTTTCACATTATGCTAAGCGCACTTGTTTTTGCGTACACAAAGAAACCCATGTTTCCACAGGCTGTCTGTTAAAAAGAGCTACCTTATTTTTTCCCGTCTGTATTATGGATAAAATCAAGAACAACAGCCCGACTGTAGAGTTCCTTGAACTCTGCCACACGTTCTGTTTCATAGAATTTAGAAAGCAATAAAGAAGCGGTTGCCACACCCAGAAAAATCGGCAATGGCTTTATCGTTTTTCTGCCGCCTGTAATCTGAGCTACAATCTGGTTGCCAATTCCAACACTGCTTGTACATAAGGATTCTGCATTCTGCGTATCCGTATCGAAAAGTAATGCATCTGCAGATTTTTTGCATGACAATGCTGTTTTCTGGCATACAAAAACAGAATCTGCACCGGTCTCAAAGGCGCACACCCCAAGGATAAGAGCAAAGAGCGCTATGAAATTGCAAATCCATTGTTTTTTTCTGCGCATGAAAAAACTCCTTTTGAATAACTATAACATGAACTTTCAAAAGATTCCATAAAAAAAAGATGCCGAAGTTCCTTTTCGACATCTTTTTCTCTCTTTCTTTTTATAACATCCAGCCTGCAAAGCACTGACAAGCCAGGTATAATGCAAATGCTGCCGGAATCACGGCACCTTTGCATGCACCTGCCAAATCTATTCTTTTTACCATAGCCTTAAACATTTCATTCAAAACGGCAAATACAATTGCTCCAACTAAGGCATATTTTAATAGTTCACCACCTGCGATGGCACCTGCTGCCCACGGTAGCACACCAAAGGTAATACCTGCAAGAACTGCCTCGCAAATAGGGCAACCCTTTTCTGTTTTCACAAAGCTTGTTAAAACCAGAGCAGCCAAGGATACTGCTGCAATATAAGGGATATTGACCTCCGGAATGATGATTTGCGGGCACATTGTTTTTACAATGATTGATATGAATAATGCGATACCAAGTACTGCTGCGAGGGCTGCATTTAAAATTGTTGTTCTATTCTTCATACTATTCCCCCCATGTCGTTGCACTTGTTGCTGCATCTACACCGGTCATAAAACCAACTGCAGAATTTACACTACGGGTTACTGCTTTCGAAGTAACGGTCGCACCTGATAATGCATCTACGTTTGTTCCGATTTCCGCATCGCCTGTGGTCCATAAATACTGTGCTAAAAAGTCTACATCACTAAGAGCTTTTGCACCCAAGCCATAGGTTTCGCCCATATCACGAACAACAAGGCCTTTCACTTCACCTTCGTTACTTACGCCGATGAGCATCACTACATCGCTGGCATAACCATAGGTTGAGGTCATAATTACACAGCCATTGTCTGCTCTGTATACGGCTTTAATATTGGCATCCTCGCCTTCATAAGCTTCTTCCGTAAAAGAAGTGCTCCCCGGCAATAAGGAAAGCATTAAGGTATTCAATTCTTCCTGTTCCTTCACCTGTGCGGCACCGGCTGTACCAGCCTTTGTTCCGAAAAGGATTGCGGCAAACATACAGATTACGATGACAGGCATCCATAATGATTTTACTTTCATGCCTTGCCTCCCTTCTTCGCACCAAAACGGCGAGGTGCTGTATGTGCATCAATGATCCATGCTGCTGCATTCATAATAAGAATTGCATAGGTTACGCCCTCCGGGAATAAGCCAAAGTAGCGGAACAATACGGTCAATACACCGCATCCGATACCATAAATAAGTTGTCCGTTTGGTGTTACCGGAGAGGTAGCATAGTCTGTTGCCATAAAAATGGCACCTAACATCACTCCGCCACCAAGCAGGCTATATAACATCCATGCAACCGGATCCTCGCCCTTGGAAAATACAAGAGTAAGTACTGCAACTGTTCCCACATATGCCGCCGGAATTCTGATAGAAATTACTTTACGATATACTAAGTACGCACCACCAAGCAATAACGCTAAGGTACAGGTCTCGCCAATGGTTCCACCGATATTTCCAAGGAACATGGTAAGTAAACTTTCTTCCGGTAATGCCGGCATCTGCATATGGTGAAGCGGTGTTGCAGAAGCTACCGCATCTACATTGGAGCCAAACAGGGAAAGTGATGTTCCCGGTGCCACATAGCGCACCAAATAAGATGGCCATAATAGCATTAAAAAGGCTCTTGCTGCCAATGCCGGATTAAACGTATTTTTTCCTAATCCACCGCAAAGAGCTTTGATTACAATGATTGCGAAAACACTGCCAATTGCTGCTGCCCAGTACGGAACTGTCGCCGGAAGTGTCAATGCCAACAATAATCCGGTTACTCCTGCAGAACCATCGGAAACGGTATTGCGCTTATAGATCATCATTCCGCAAATCCATTCTGATGCAATTGCTGCTGCCATACATACAACTACTACCAGTAATGCACGCAAGCCATAATAAATTACACCTGCTGCCAATGCCGGAAGTAACGCAATTACAACATCACGCATAATCTTTTTGGTACTGTTATTGCTTCTAATATGAGGAGAAGAAGTTACTGTTAAATTCATGATTTCTTACCCTCCCTTACAAGCTGTTTTCCAATTCTAAACTGTTCTACTAACGGAAGTTTTGCCGGACATTCATATGCACAGCAGCCGCATTCGATACAGTCTAAGATATGATACTGTTCCAATGCCTCTACGTCCTTTTTCTTTGTATAAACATTCATATAGAGCGGCTGTAAATGTGTCGGACAAACCGTCAGACATTTACCGCAGCGAATACAGGTCTGATTTGGATTCTCTCCGTTTTGTGCAGTAGAAAGGCACAAAATTGCATTCGTTCCTTTGATTACCGGTGCGCATATATCCGGCTGTGCCAGACCCATCATTGGTCCGCCACTTATTACCTTCCAGACATCTTCGGTTAAACCGCCTGCTGCACCAATGACTTCTTCCATTGGAGTTCCGGTTGGTACAATAAAGTTGCCCGGATTCTTTACTGCTTCGCCGGTTACCGTCACGATACGTTCTGTTACCGGTTTACCAAGACAGACTGCTTTATATACCGCATCACAGGTAGCAACATTAAATACCATGCAGCCAACAGTTGACGGCAGCTGCCCCGGTACGATTTCACGTCCGGTCACCGCCTGAACCAGCTGTCTTTCACCGCCCTGTGGATAGCGGGTTGGCAATTCACGCAGTTCTATGTTTTCCTCATTCGCCAAAAGCTTCTTTAATTCTGCAATGGCTTCTTTTTTATTATCTTCAATTGCTAAAACCATATGATCCGGTTTCACTGCCTGGGCAATGAGCTTTATACCGGAGATAACCTGCTTTGCATTTGTACGAAGCAAGGTATCATCTGCCGTAATATATGGTTCGCACTCGCAGGCATTTGCAATTAAGGTATCAATTTTAGCATCTACTGCTGCCTTGACACTTGTGGAGAAGGTCGCTCCCCCCATACCTACAATACCTGCTTCACGGATAATCGCAATGATTTCCTCTCTACTTAAAGAAGCAGCTTCTTCGTGTGGAATCATCGTTGTATCCAATGTATTTTGGAAGTCGTTTTCAATAATAATGGATGTCACCATTTTTCCGTTCGGATGGCGTCTCGGTTCTACCGCAACAACCTTACCGGAAACGGAAGCATGTACCGGAACACATAAGCCCTCTCCATCCCCGATTTTCTGTCCTTTTTTTACCACATCGCCCACTGCTACAAGTGGTGTGGCAGAAGCACCGATGTGTTGGGACATTGGGATGATAACCTGCTTTGGTTCTTCTATTTTCTTAAGCGCTAAACCGGCAGACAAAGCTTTTTTGTCTGCCGGATGAACGCCACCGTAAAACAAGTGTTTCATGTTAATTCTCCTTGTTTTGCGAAGCAAAATCCGAGTCCTATGACGAGGAGAGGATTTTCCTTCTTGATTACTGTGCAGCTTTTTCGATTAATGTTTTGAAACCACCAATTTTGATTGTTACAGAAGAAAGTAAATCTGCATCTGTTGTTTTTGTTGTTTCATCTACGGCAATATTTGTTACTTCATCAACGGTCTTTCCTGTGATGTATGCTGCAAAAGATGCTGCCTGTTCGTTCCACTCAGCGATAGCTCCGCCGTATGCTACCATACCATAGTCTGCGCCAAGTTCATTCTTTGTAAGAACCGGAGCAGTAAGATCAGATGTAATCTTACCTGTTGTATCAAAGTTTACTTTTGCCTGAACTGCATCAATATAGCAACTTGTGATTTCATCCTGATGTAATGTTACTGCTGCTACTGTTGCATATGCTTCTGTAGTACCATCCTTCTCTGCTGTTGCAGATGCGTTGTGATCCGGTGTAGTTACAGAAACTAATTTTAAAGTATCCCAGTGACTTGCGCCTAAATCTTTCGCATTGTTAACTGCTGCAACGATGCCATCAATATATCCGGCAATTGTAATTGTTGCGGAAGAAGCCAAATCTGCGTCTGCTGCATGTCCATCTTCTGTAAGAGCAATACCCTTTACTTCATCTACTGTCTTACCAACTACATAGTCAGCAACTGCTGCTGCCTGCTCGTTCCATTCTGCAATTGCACCGCCCCATGCTACCATTCCGTAGTCTGCGCCAAGTTCGTTTTTGCTTAAGAATTCAGTAGCTTCTGTTGTAATTTCACCAGCTGCTGAGAAAGTGTTCTTAGCCTGAATTGCATCGATAACGCAGCTGTTAATCACGCCGTCTTCATCAACTGTAACTGCTACAATTGTGATGTCAGCCTGAGCTTTACCAGCTTCATCAGCTGTTGCATCATTACCGGAAAGCTTTGTTGAAATAGATAAACCTGTCTTAACCGGTCTTGCTTCTGATGTAGAAGAAGCTGTGCTGTCAACCTCTGTTCCTTCTGTTGCTACAACAGCTTCTGTAGATTCTTTTTCCTTCTCTACAACTGCTGTACCGGAACATCCGGCCAATACGCTTACAGAAAGCGCAAGTGTTAATAAAATTGCAAGTGTCTTTTTCATGTTAATTCCTCCGTTTGACATTTTTTTAACATTCTCGACATTTATTGTAACAGAGGATTCTTAACAGGTAATTGATAGAACCTTAACAAATATTAAGATTCACCAAGAAATATTGGTAATTCGACCAAAAATGCGGTTCCAACGCCTTCTTTACTGTCTACTTTGATTGCTCCACCATGGTCTTCCACCACCTGCTCCACAATCGCCAGGCCAAGTCCCGTACCTTTTCCGCCCTTTTTCGTAGTGAAAAATGGTTCAAATATACGTTCCATGACTTCCTTGCTGATTCCATAACCGTTATCTGCAACTTTCAATAATAGCTTTTTCTCTTCCACTTCGGTGCTTACGATTACCTCGCCACCTTTCTCTTCAGTAGCATGAAACGCGTTAATAATCAGATTCAAAAGCAATTGTGAAAGCTGCGTTTCATTTCCCATAACAAGCTGCCTCTGTCCTTTCAAATCCAGCTTTAACTCTACCGTTTTGGGTTTTGCCGGTGTTACAATCTCTACGGATTTTCGCACCACCTCATCCAATTCCAGTTTTTGCAAACCTGTATTCGCATTCTTTCTGGATAAATCTTGTAAACGTGATACGACTGTTTTGGCTTTAATGGAGGTATTGTAAATCTCTAAGACTTCATCATACAATTCGTTCTCTTCCGGTGGCAATTTTTCCAGAACCAAAATGCTGTAACCCATAATCGGTGCCAACAGATTATTAAACTCATGGGCAATACCCGACGTTATAGTTCCCATCAGTTCCAACCGCTGATGATGTGCAAACTCCTGTGTCTGTCGGTTTAACTCCTCCATAGCTGCATTTTTTTCTTTTAAAAGTTCTACCTCCCGCAGTGCGCGTTCATTTCCACGAAAAGCATGCAGTAACATAATCACTAAACATATCACGCCAAGTAATGCCATACCGCCATATGTAATCAGCTGTATGGAACCATAACGCATCGGTCTCGTCATTTCATCATAATCGGTGGATACTCCAATCGTAAAAACACCATTATTTTTCTCTGTTGCAGGGACAACCGCCATCCTGGCCTTATAAGCTTTTCCTGTCGCGCTGCTTACCGCATCACAGAAATCCGTTCCTTCTTCGCCCTCTTTTTGCTGCGCCAAAAGGAATTCCAACATGCTGAATTTACTGTCATTCTCTGAGAAATGACTGATTTGGTCTACTACTACACCGCCTCCCTGCCTATGTATCAGGGCCTGCTCACCTGCATCCATCATAATAATTTCATTTTGCAGTTCTGCAGACAGATTCGCTGTAATTTCTTCATAGAATGCAGCCAAATCAATCAGCACGGCATAGGCAGCTCTGTTCTCTTCTCGCCTTACAATTGCAATATAAATCGTCCCGTCTTCGTTAATACATGGACCAATTGCCATTTCACTTTCTGACTCATTCTGTGCAAAAAGCCGATAATCCAAATCTCCACTTTTTGAAAATAAGACTTCCTCTTCCGCAAGAAGCAATACATCTGCAACTTTTTCATCCTGTCCCAGCAAACTATTTTTCAAATAGTTACGAAGCAATCCATCTGCCATGTCATCAGCCAGCCATTGGTTTTCTATATCTTTGCACTCGCTATCTTCCATGGTGTGCGCCAGGTTTTCTGTATATCGTTCCAACTGACTATCTACATTTCGGTCTACGGACCTCGCGAGGCTGATTAACTGATTATCTGTATTCTGCAGAATCAGCCTGCCGTAGTTATTGAACATCCGAACTGTCAGATTCACTCCCAATATAATGAGTACTGTAGCAATCATAATAATGAAAATTCGAAATTTAGAATGCAATGTTTTTTTCAAAAGGCATCCCCCTTGTAAATTACAAAAATTTTGTTTATACTAGCATAAATGATTTGAAAATTTCTGTAAAGAGGGGGAGCCTGCCATATGTCAAATAAAGTACTGATTGTAGATGATGATGATTCTGTTCTTACCATGCTCTATAAAGTAATCAAAAGCAATGGCATTGATGCTGACACCAGTTCCAGTGGCGAATCGGCTTTAGCACTGATTGCAGAGCACCCTTATGACTTAATTTTACTGGATATCAATATGCAGGGCATGGATGGATTTCAGGTAATTGAAGCAATCCGAAAGCAGGGCATTAAAACTCCTGTCATTATCTTAAGTGGCAGGGCAGAAGACTATGATATGCTTTATGGATTAGATATTGGTGCGGACGATTACATCACCAAACCTTTTAATCCAATTATTGTCGGTGCAAAAGTAAAGGCTCTTATCCGCCGCAGCAAAAATGCACTTGATGGCTCTGCTGACATTATTACAGCCGGTCCTTTCCAGTACAACACCAGTACCTTGCGTTTCTATAAAAATGGGGAAGAAATTCTGCTCTCTGCAAAAGAAAATGCCATTATGAAGCTATTTATCGATAATGAAAACCGCATCTTTTCCAAGGATATGCTTTACGATTTGATTTGGGGCGAGAGTATTATTGATGAGAATGCGATTATGGTATATATCAACCGTTTACGCGCTAAGATTGAGGAAAACCCTTCCAACCCACAGTATATTCAGACTGTGCGGGGGTTAGGGTATCGGTTTGTGGTGTAAATAGATATTTAGTACAAAATTTTGATTTATTGTTTCGTATATTGAGGAAGAG
>CALZGM010000052.1 GCA_945787015.1 uncultured Roseburia sp. | reverse complement strand
TTTTCTTACAAATATACATTTTGCTTAAAATAATTTAGTGAGCTAAATATCTATTGAGCTAAATACTCCCTTATCGACTTCAATGCTGACTTTTCCAGTCTGCTGACCTGAGCTTGGGAAATATGGATTTCTTCTGCTACCTCCATTTGCGTTTTCCCTTCAAAAAATCGTAGATTGATGATGAAGTTTTCACGCTCTGATAAACGTTCCATGGCATCGCTTAGGGAGAGTTTTTCAATCCAGTTTTCCTCACGGTTCTTTTTGTCGCTGATTTGGTCCATCACATAAAGAGTATCGCCGCCATCTGTGTAAATCGGGTCGTAGAGGCTGACAGGACATTGGATTGCGTCCAGTGCATAGAGAATATCTTCTTGGGGTATGCCTGCTTCGTCAGCAATTTCCTGAATAGTAGGTTCTTTAAAATTATTCTTGGAAAGTATTTCTTTGGCATGTATAGCTTTATAAGCAGTATCACGCAGAGAGCGGCTGACACGGATACTGTTATTGTCACGCAGGTAACGACGGATTTCGCCGATAATCATTGGAACAGCATAAGTTGAAAATTTTACTCCCATAGTGGGGTCAAAATTGTCAATGGATTTTATCAGACCAATACATCCGATTTGAAACAAATCATCCGCATTTTCTGCATTTCCTACAAAACGGCGGATAACACTTAATACGAGACGCAGGTTCCCTTCAATATAGGTTTCGCGGGCTTGTTTGTCCCCTTCTTTGATGCGTTTGAATAATTCTTCTTTTTCTTCTTCCTTTAGAATAGGAAGCTTGGACGTATTTACTCCACAGATTTCAACTTTATAAGATGACATGCGATTCCTCCTGAATGAAAATGATGATATGATGAGAATGTGAAAAAATAAAAAAAATATGCAGAGAAATAGCTTTTTTTTCTTGGCAGAAAATGGTATGATGTTATTGCAAATCAGAAGAAAGGACATGGTATATGGCATGGTTTATTTCGAGAGAGATTTGATTGCTGAAAGAAATAAAAAAGCAGAGATAAAGAAGAGTGTGATTAAACGCTGGAATGTGAACTATGTTGACCAGGAAGCATTAAGGCAAAAGGAAGAAGAGGAGGAAAAGCTGCGTGAAGCACAGGAGATTTTTGAACGTTTAGAGCGGGAGAAAGCTGCTGATGAGGCAGAAAAGCAGGCTGAGATTAAAAAGGCTTATTTGGATGCAGAGCTTGATGCCCAAAAATGGCTTGATGATAACTATAATGAGACTACTGGTTCTTTTTCCGGTATGTATGGTCAAGGGAAAGTAGATGAAGTAAATAAAGACCAGATTGCTATGATATTAAATGAGAAGGATGCTGCGCTCCGCGGAATCATTGATACCGAAAAAGCAGATTAGATACATATGGTGAGTTCGAGACCTTCCTCACTGAAAACAAAACTAAAGGAGAGATTTTTATGAGAAACAAAAAAGTGTTATTTGTAGTGCAGGCTGCATTAATTGCAGCCATTTATGTTGTGCTGACTTACTTTATCAGTGCATTCAACCTAGCGTCAGGTGCTATTCAGGTGCGTATTTCAGAAGCGCTTACCGTATTGCCATATTTTACGCCGGCAGCGATACCTGGATTGGCTATCGGTTGTTTTTTAAGCAATCTGTTGACCGGGTGTCTGCCGATGGATGTACTTTTTGGAAGTTTAGCAACCCTGATTGGGGCAATTGGAAGCTACCTACTGCGTAAAAATAAATGGTTGGTTCCGGTTCCGCCGATTGTTGCCAATACGCTGATTGTGCCGTTTGTATTAGCATATGTGTATGGAGTAGAGGGAAGCATTCCATTTTTCATGTTAACAGTAGGAATCGGAGAGGTTATTTCCTGCTATGTGCTTGGAATGATTTTATTAAATGCATTTTTACCATATAGAAATATCATATTTAAAGATGAAATATAGGAAAAGTAACAGCCTGCATGAAATTGCAGGTTGTTTTTTTTTAGGGATAAGGCTAAAATAAGGGAAAAAGATTTCTAATAGAAAGGACAAAAGAAATGCAATTGGAGTGGAAACATTGTTTGAAAGCAGGCATTACTGTTTTTGTTTTATTTCTGGTAATTCATTATTGGGAAGGATTTACTTCTGTACTTGGTTTATTGCTTGGTGCTGCGACACCAATTATTATTGGATTTGCGATTGCTTATATTATCAATATCCTGATGACATTTTATGAAAAATACTATATAAAAAAGAGTAAATATCCGTTTGTACTTAGGATAAAAACACCGGTATGTATGGTACTCGCAATTTTCAGTTTTATTTTGATCATTGCCTTAATCATCCGGTTAGTAGTGCCGGAACTGATTTCTTGTATACAATTATTAATTTCGGATATTCCACCGGCAATGGAAGCGTTGTTAAGCAATAAATTGTTCCAGGAAATAGCACCGGAAGATATCTATAAGCAGTTAGATAATATTGACTGGAAAACGTTGATGAATGATCTGGTTAAGGTGTTGTCAAATGGATTGGGAAGTACGGTAAGTACTGTATTCTCTGTGGTTTCTTCTGCAGTTTCCAACATTGTAACCGGTTTTATTGCACTTATTTTTGCTATTTATTTTTTGCTTGGCAAGGAGCAGTTATGCGGACAATGCAAGCGTGTAATGAATACTTATCTGCCGGAAAAACAGGTGAAACGGATTCAATATGTGACAGATGTAGTAAATGACAGTTTTCATCGATATATCGTGGGACAGTTTACAGAAGCGATTATTCTTGGAGTGTTATGTATGGTCGGAATGCTGATTTTCGGGTTCCCTTATGCAGGTATGATAGGGGCGCTGATTGGTTTTACTGCTCTGATTCCGGTTGCCGGTGCCTACATTGGCGGTATTGTTGGCTTTATTATGATATTAACGGTATCACCAATTAAAGCAGTACTGTTTGTTGTATTCCTTGTAATACTACAGCAGCTGGAGGGAAATCTGATTTATCCAAGGGTTGTAGGAGGTTCTTTAGGTCTTCCTGCGGTCTGGGTATTGGCGGCGGTAACGATAGGCGGCAGTCTTATGGGAATTCTTGGAATGCTGGTTGGTGTACCGATTGCGGCAGCATTCTATCGGTTGTTAAAAGAAGATATCAAACGCAGAGAACAGCGTAAATAAGAAATAAGAGGTAAAATACAGTGGATTTTAAAGCAAGAAGAGAAGAAGTATTTAACAAAATGGAGGACAATTCGGTTCTGATTTTATTTTCAGGAATCGAAAGCCATGTGAGTGCGGATGAGTATGCACCTTTTGAAGCAAACAGAAACTTTTTCTATTTAACGGGGCTTCGCAGAGACAATATGGTTTTGGTTATGGATAAAGCAGTAGCAGAACCAAAAGCATTTCTTTATATTGAAGAAGCAGACGAGACGGTTGTACGTTGGACCGGTAAAAAGGTGAGTGTAGAAGAGGCAAAAGAAGTAACAGGAATCGATGATGTGCGCTTTATTGACAGCTTTCAGGCCGAGATAAGCCGTATTATGACAAGGGAAGATGTGAAAAATTTATATTTTGACTGCTATAGAGAACAGTTTTCAGATTTGCCGGATTATAATGTAGTAAAAGCAAAAGAATTTGCGGATAAATATTTGGGAGTGACGGTGAAAAATCTGCATCCGATTATCGCAGAAATGCGAATGCAAAAAGATGGAGATGAAATTGCACGGATCAGAGAAGCTGTTCGCGTGACGGATGAAGGCCTAAAACGTGTTCTAAAGAAACTGGAACCGGAGAAAAAAGAATATCAGGCACAGGCAGATTTTGAATATACGATTAAGTATTTAGGGGCAGAGGGACCTTCTTTTGCAACGATTGCAGGAAGCGGTATGAACGGAACGATGCTGCATTACGAGACCAATCAGGAAACCTGTAAGGATGGTGACTTGCTATTATTGGATTTAGGGGCAAAATGGCAGGGATATTGCTCTGATATTACAAGAACTTATCCGGTAAATGGAACGTATACCGATAGACAGAAACAGGTTTACAATATCGTACTAAAGGCAAACCGAGCTGTAGCTAAGGCAGCAAAACCGGGCATGACGCTTGGAGAGTTAAATGAGATTTGCAAAAAAGTGCTTGCAGAAGGCTGTATAGAGCTTGGATTAATCAAAGAAGAAAAGGAAATCGGTAAATACTATATGCACGGCGTGTCACATCACCTTGGAATTGATGTGCATGATGTGACAGTTGCTTCCAATTCAAAATTGCGTCCGGGAGCTGTCATTACAGATGAGCCGGGATTATATATTGACGAGTGGGAAATCGGAATCCGCATCGAGGATGACCTTTTGATTACAGAAGAAGGCTGCGAAGTGTTATCCGAAGCAATTATGCGTGACCCGAATGAAATCGAAAACTTTATGGCAGAATGCCGTAAATAGGTGATACTTGGAGGATACATGAAGTATGTATTAATTACCGGTGGAAGCAGCGGTATCGGGCTTGAACTGGCAAAAATATTTGCGGCGGAGGGGTTTGGAATTTTGTTAGCAGCCTCTGATGAGAAAAAGCTTCTGACAGCAAAGTGTAGCATTGAAAAAGCATATCAGGTACCAGTGACAACATATTCATTTGATTTGGCCAAGCAGGGAGAGGCTAAAAAGCTTTACGAGGCAGTCAAAACAGACAAAATTGTGGTTGATGTACTGATAAATAATGCAGGAATTGGGACCATTGGCGCTACAGAACAGATTCCGCTTGATAAAGATGAGGCACTTATGGTGCTTAATATGATCACACCGGTAGTGCTGACAAAACTGTTTTTAAAGGATATGTATGAGCGAAAAGACGGAAAGATATTGAATGTCTGCTCTACCGGAGCCTATCAGCCGGGACCATATACCTCTACTTATTATGCCAGCAAGAGCTTCCTGCTAAGTTATACAAAAGCGGTAAGACAGGAGGCAAAACAGCATCATGTGTCCGTATGCGCACTTTGTCCCGGAACGACAGACACCGGTTTTTTTGAGAGGGCAGACAGTAAGACACCAAAAGGTGCGATGTCTGCGAAACGGGTAGCAGCATATGCATATCGGCGTTTGATGCAGAATAAAACGGAGTCTATTCCGGGATTGAAATTCCGCATCATGAAGCTTTGCCCGGAAAAAATCAAGACAATGGTCATTGCTATGGTGAAGAAGCCATAACAATTGTTTGACATTTTATCGCTTGATGTATACAATTAGTAAAATAAGCAATTGGAAAAAAGTTAGAAAGAGGAACGTGTTATGAAGAAATTCTTGGATTTGATTACAGAGGAAGTAACAAAAGCATTCACAGAATGCGGTTATGATGCAAAATATGCAAAGGTTACTTTGTCTAACAGACCGGATCTTTGTGAATATCAGTGTAATGGAGCGATGGCAGCTTCCAAGGAATATAAAAAAGCACCATTTATGATTGCGGATGATGTTGCAGCAAAGCTTGTAACGAATCCCATGTTCTCCATGGCAGAGTCTGTAAAACCGGGTTTTTTGAACTTGAAAATCGACGAGGCATATCTAGCTTCTTATATTGAAAAGATGTGTGCGGATGAAGGACGCTTCGGCTGTGATAAAGCAGAACATCCAAAGACCATCATTGTGGATTATGGCGGACCGAATGTTGCAAAACCGCTTCATGTCGGACATTTACGTTCTGCTATTATCGGTGAAAGCATCAAACGTATCGGTAAATTCATGGGCCACAATATGATTGGTGATGTACATCTCGGTGACTGGGGACTTCAGATGGGCTTAATCATTACGGAATTAAAGCTTCGAAAACCGGAACTGGTTTATTTTGATGAGGAATATACCGGTGAATATCCAATGGAAGCACCATTTACAATTGCAGAACTGGAGGAAATTTATCCGACAGCCAGTGGCAAGTCAAAAGTAGACGAAGCATATAAGGAAGCCGCATTACAGGCAACAAATGAGTTACAGCAAGGAAGAAGAGGCTACCGTGCATTACTTGACCATATTTTAAATGTATCTGTAACAGACTTAAAGAAGAATTATGAGAATCTGAATGTTTCTTTTGAATTATGGAAAGGCGAATCGGATGCGCAGCCCTATATTCCAGATATGGTTCAGAAAATGAAAGACGATGGGTTTGCTTATGAGAGCGAAGGCGCATTGGTAGTAGATGTAAAGGAGGAGACAGATTCCAAAGAAATCCCTCCATGTATCATCCTAAAATCCGATGGTGCGTCTCTTTACAGTACCACAGACCTTGCAACCTTAGTATGGCGTATGAAAGATTACAATCCGGATGGTGTGATTTACCTGACAGATAAAAGACAGGAGCTTCACTTTATTCAAGTGTTCCGTTGTGCAAGAAAAACCGGCATTGTAGGTCCGAATACAGAATTAAAGCATATTGGTTTCGGAACGATGAACGGAAAAGATGGCAAGCCATTCAAAACCCGTGATGGCGGTGTCATGCGATTAGAATACCTGGTTGACGAAATCAACGAAGAAATGTTGAAAAAAATTACGGAAAACCAGAAGGAAAAGGAAAGCTTAGATATTTCAGATGAAGAAGCGAAAGTAACTGCAAAGGTAGTTGCGTTAGCTGCCATTAAATATGGAGACCTTTCCAATCAGGCAAGTAAGGACTATATTTTTGATATTGACCGTTTTACTTCCTTTGAAGGAAACACAGGTCCATACATTTTATACACCATCGTCCGTATCAAGTCTATCTTAAATAAATATCATGGGCTTGGAAAAGAGGAAACAGGTGCATTCATCGAACCGGCTCACTCAAAGAGCGAAAAGGATTTGATGATGGAACTTTCCAAATTCAATGCAATGATGGAAAATGCATTTGAAGAGAGTGCACCGCACAAGGTGTGTGCTTATATCTATGATTTGGCAAATGCGTTTAACAGTTTTTATCATGGCACGAAAATTATGTCAGAAGAAAACGAGCAGACACAGAAGTCTTATATCCGCCTGCTTGGATTAACAAAAGCAGTATTAGAGACCTGTATCGATGTACTTGGATTTAGTGCACCGGATAGAATGTAATAATAGAAAGTCGTCATTTAAGTGGCGGCTTTTTTTTGTCATAAATTTCAATCCATAACATAAACTTGAGTATGGGAGGAGTGAAAATGAAGCTTGAATTACTATTCCCGATTCATTTACGTGAAACGTTGAAAAACTTGGAAAAGCTACAGGATTTAGAGGAAATCAGGGTGCGAATTGGACAACCGCTGTTTTTTTATACCGGAGAAAAGGAATTGGTGTTATTACAAAAGGAAAAGGAGGGACAACTTCGAAACAGCAAGGAGCCCGGAACATATGATAAAGTCTATCGCGCAACGGAAGCAGACCTTTTGGAGATGCAAAATTACATCAGCAATTATTCGCTCTATGCGTGGCAGGAGGAACTTAGAAATGGTTTTCTGACAATTCAGGGAGGACACAGAATTGGACTGGCTGGTGGTACAATCAATCAGAATGGACGAATAAATGGGATAAGCTATTTGACTTTTTTTAATATTCGTGTTGCTCATGAAAAAATAGGGTGTGCAAGAAGAATTCTGCCATACATATGCAACCACAACACCTTAATCGTTTCGCCACCGGGAGTAGGTAAAACCACACTGCTTAGAGACTGTATTCGAAGTCTATCCTATGATGGTACCAAAATCGGTCTCGTAGATGAACGTTCCGAAATTGCAGCCTGCTACCATGGAATTCCACAAAATGATGTGGGACCGAGAACGGATGTACTGGATGGCTGCAATAAGCCAGAGGGAATTCTGATGCTGCTTCGAACCATGTCACCAATGGTAATTGCAGTAGATGAATTGGGAATAGAGGATGACTTCAAGGCGGTTGAACAGGCAGCATACTGTGGATGCAGAATAATTGGAACAGTTCATGCCGGTAGTATGAAAGAATTGCAGGAGAAGCCGGTTTTAAAAAAATGGTGTGAAAAAGAGTTGTTTGAACGATTTGTGTTTATTAAAAGAGGAGTGAATGGAATGCGTGAATGTAACGTTTATAATCATCGGTGGGAATTACTGTGCTAAAACTGGCAGGAAGTATACTGATTATGCTTGCAAGCGTTGGGCTTTCGTACAGCATCAGGATAGAACTTAATGAACATCAGAAACGCTTATTTGAGCTACGAAGTCTCTTGACCAAAATATTTTGGGAAATGAATTATTCCATGCGGCCGGTGGAACTGGTTTTGCTTTATCAGATTGAGACGCAGGATGAAGACTTGAGAAATATTCTAAAGGAAATCGGAGAATGTCTCATGAAAAAAGAGGCGAAATGTGGGGAAGATGTTTGGCGGGAGATATTTCAAAAACATAGAAAAGAACTGAGATTAAAGCCTGAAGAAAGCGAACTGATCGAGCAGGCAGGAAACGCTTTCTTTGGAAAGAGTGTAGAAGAAAATCAAAAAGTATTATCCCTATATCAGGAAAAGCTGGATTTTCTGATTGAAGTGGAAAGAAGAGAACGGAGGGAAAAACAGAAGGTGTATCAGACAGTCTGCATTATGAGCGGGCTGGTATTGGTCATACTGCTGATATAGAAGATGAGTGTCAATTTGATTTTTAAAATAGCTGCGGTAGGCATTTTAGTGACAGTACTTGGACAGGTATTAAAGCATAGTGGGAGAGAAGAGCAGGCTTTTTTGACGAGCTTAGCAGGACTTCTCATTGTATTATTCTGGATAGTACCCTATATCTATGAACTATTCGAAACCATACAGGCATTGTTTACATTATAGGTGGAATATGGATGTTGTAAAAATTGGAATGCTGGGAATAGCAGGAGTGCTGTTAGCAATTCCGCTAAAAAAAGTAAAAAGTGAATACAGTATGATGATAGGGATGAGTGTCTGCCTTCTGATATTTCTGTTTTTAATAACCAAGATACAGGTTGTCATAGCATTTGTGGAACGGTTGGAGGCACTAACTGTGATAGACAGCAGTTATATTGCAGTCATTTTGAAAATGATTGGAATTGCCTATGTAGCGGAATTTGCAATTGATGTCTGTAAAGATGCCGGATATTCGGCGATTGGGAGTCAGATTGAGGCCTTCGCAAAAATTTCGATTCTTGTTGTCAGTCTGCCAATATTGTTAACCTTTTTAGAGACTATGGGTGACCTTCTATGAAAGCACTGTTATTGGAACTTGCAGTTATGGGGGAGGAGTGGCTAGGGGAGATTGATTTTGATAACCTAAATTCTTTTATGAAAGACATCGGTTCTGATATGACATTTTATGAACTTGTGTTACATATCATGGAGCAAGGATGGGGTGTAGAAAGTATTGCAGATCTTGTTACATGGATAAAAGAGATGATGTTTTCTGAACTACAGGCAAATAAGACACTTTTTCTGGAAATTATTTTGATTACATTTTGTTTTTCTTTATTGAAGAATTCGATTGGAACCTTTGGAAACTCCTGCGTCTTTGATTCCTGTTTTTTGCTGGTATACTGTACGCTGGCTCTTTTACTTTTAAATTCCATCTACATTTTTCAGGGAATCGTAACAAAGACAATTGATAACAGTGTAAATTTTATGCGGATGTTTGTTCCGTGCTTTTGCACGGGAATGATTTTTTCATCCAATATTTATGCATCCTCTGGGTTTTATCAGCTCGCTTTTATTGTTATTTTTTTCGTAGAGTGGGCAATGGAAAACGTACTCCTGCCATGTGTTCATATTTATATTCTTCTTCAAATCTGCAGTCATTTTTTGGAAGAAGGAGCCTTTGAAAATCTGGCAGAACTCATTCAGAGTGTGGTTACATGGGGATTGAAGATGGCAACGACCGCAGTATTTGGCTTAAGTGTAGTGCAGAACCTGATGAATCCGATAAAAGACCGCTTGGCGCAAGGAAGCTTAGGAAGGGCAGCATCTGTTCTTCCCGGTGTGGGAGGTGCAGTTGGCAGTGTCGGTGAAGTGGTGCTTGGAGCCGGTATGATGATAAAAAATGGCATTGGAATTGCGGGAATTGTGGTATTGCTTTTGATTGGTTTTGGACCATTCTTAAAGGTCGGATGTATGACATTTTCCTATAAGCTTTTAGCTGCTGTTACGGAGCCTTTGGCGGATAAGAGAGTTTCAGGCTGTGTGAAAGGTCTGTCAGCCGGAGCGGTGTTATACCTGAAAGTGATGGGATATAGCCTGCTTTTGTTTTTTATTACGATTGCTCTGGCGGCAGGAGCCACTAGCTTTGCCTATTAGGCAGCAGGAGGAGAAATGAGCGTATTATTGGACTATGTGAAAAGTTTTCTTGCATTATTTTTACTGATAAAAATTTTGCTGTATCTGGCACCGAAAAAAAACTTTTCCGGATATCTTTCTTTCTTTTCGGGAGTCATTCTTGCATTGGGAATGCTTTATCCGATATTGAAGCTTTTCGGTTCCGAAGAGGCACTTTTAGAGAAAATACAGTACGAAGAATGGGAAGAAAAGATGTATGAGCTTTCTATTGATGCCAAACGCTGGCAGACAGAAAGTCTGAAACAATATGAGAATTTGTTAGAGGAAGTAATGCAGACAGAAAGTCTTGAGGGTGAACGGAATGAATGATTTTTTTAGGGAAATAAAACGGCCGAAGTTAAAAAAGACAGACTGGATTGCGTTGGCTTTGACAGGGGCGATTTTACTGATTATTGCCCTGCCGCAGGAGAAAGAAAATAAAGCGACAAAAGCAGAAGAAACGATTCAGGAAGAAGTCACACAAAGCAACGATAACAGCCAACCGGAAAGTTATGTATCCTATTTGGAAGACAGGTTAGAAGAGGTATTGGGGCAGATGGAAGGCGTTGGAAAAGTGAAGGTGATGATAACCATTTCTGATGGCGGTGAGACGGTGGTGGAGAAGGATGTACGCACAACCATAGATAGCGAGACACAGGAGGAGACGGTTTTCGTTGAAGATAAGGCCGGAAGCTATCCTTATGTGGGAAAAGAAATTATGCCTTCTATAGAGGGAATTGTGGTTGTGGCAGAAGGCGGCGGGAATGCAACAGTAGCTGCAAATATTTCTAACGCGGCTATGGCATTATTCCCGGTGGAAGCGCATAAGATTATTGTAGTTAAGATGAGTTCCAAGGGGGATTAGGCGTGAAAAAAATTTTTCAGAAGAATCAGATTATGATTACTGCGCTGGCACTAATGCTTGCAGTTGCCGGATATTTTAGCTTTATGAATGATGATATCAGCGACGAAAATATTGCTGCAGAAGCCAATGCAAATTTACTGGAGGAAGAATATGAAATTTCAGATGAAGACATGATGTTAGACGGGGATATTTTTGTGGCAGAGGAATATGTCGATTTAGACGGTACAGAGGTGGCAGGTGCCGCTTTGGATGTTACAGGAACGGAAGTGGCTTCAAACGAAAACACAGATGAGGAAGAGGTAAATCCGGGTGAAGTCATGCTGACGAGCACCTTTGTGACTGTAGATTACGCTTCTGAAATGAAATTAAGCAGAGAGCAGGTGCGTTCAAAGAACAAAGAGACTTTAATGGAAATTATTAATAATGTCAATCTGGATGATAGTGTGAAACAGGATGCAATTAATAAAATGATTGAAGCAACAGAAATTGCAGAACGGGAAAATGCAGCAGAGATTCTTTTGGAGGCGAAAGGCTTCACAGATGTAGTAGTAAGTATTACGGATGATACCTGTGATGTAGTTTTAAATATGGGTGAAGTGACGGATGCAAAAAGGGCCCAGGTGGAGGACATCGTAAAAAGAAAAACGAATATTGCCGGAGATAAAATTGTTATTACACCGATTGTAATCAATGAAGCATCGAAATAGGTATTTTGTTCAGTAAATTATTTTAGGCATAATTTAAATTTGTAAGAAAAAGAGGAACCTTTATTTTTATATGCGGTCATACATGTATAAGAAACTCTAAC
>CALZGM010000051.1 GCA_945787015.1 uncultured Roseburia sp. | reverse complement strand
TCATTTTTAGCATCGTGCGGAATGGACTCCGCTACGATGCGGCGCGTAAGCTTTCAATGACTTACACATAGGAATGTTAGAGTTTCTTATACATGTATAACCGCATATAAAAATAAGGGTTCCTCTTTTTTCTTACAAATCTACATTATGCCTAAAATAATTTAGTGAACTAAATATCTATATCTCCACCTTCACCATAACATGGATTTCATCGCCTTCCCCCTTATGAAGCTCTTCTCTAATACGCTTCAATAGGCCAATGATATAGCAAATATTTCCTTCTTCATCCTTTACTCCCATATTAACGATACTTCCATCATAAGGAATCCCATCAAATTCAACATGTATTTTTACCCTTCCCTTACCAAACTCTTTTCGGATATCCCATGGAAAAATCACGTAAGCTCCACCTTTTTCCGGTATCTCATGGATGATTTCGTCATATTCATATTTCTTTTCTTCCATTTGTCCTCCATAGCTATTCTATCTAACCGGCATTTTCTATTACTTCATTTAACAGTTTTAGACCTTCTTTGATTTCATTGTCGGTCAATTTTCCATAACCCAATAAAACGATTGGATTTTTCATATTTTCCTGCTTATGAATATAGTATTCCGAAATGCCATTTATTTTAATCCCAGCTTTCCTCGACTGCTCACATAATTCCTTTTCAGTAAGACTTGTACTCACTTCAACCAAAACATGCAAACCGGCATTGTCTCCGCTGACTTGCTTTACCCATCTATATTTTTTTAGTTCTGCCGTAATAAAATCATGCTTTGCTTTATATATAGCACGCATGCGGTTTAAATGTCTGCCAAAATGCCCTTCTTCAATAAATTTCCGAAGCACTTCCTGCTGCATTTTAGGAACAGTCGTCGAATAAAATCCACACTTCTCATGATATCTTTTCAATAGTTCTGTCGGAAGAACCATATAACTCACACGTAAAGAGGGGGCAATACTTTTTGAAAATGTACCAAGGTAAATCACTTTTCCATTCCTGTCAAAGCTCTGCAGTGACGGAATCGGTTTTCCACGATATCGAAATTCACTATCGTGGTCGTCCTCTATTAAATAGCGTTCTTTTTTTTCATTCGCCCAGTTTAACAATTCGAGTCTGGCTTTTTGTGGCATTACAATCCCTAATGGAAATTGATGAGACGGCATGACATAAATAATATCCGGTTCCTTTTCACGCACAGTTTCAATTTCCATTCCTTTTTCACTGCCTGAAATCGTCTCCACTTGAAATCCAAGGTTACAAAAGGTATGATACGCCTGTAAGTATGTTGGGTCCTCCATCAATATTTTTTTCTTCGTGCCAAGCAACTGCGTCAGCAGAATTTCCAAATACTCATTTCCTGCACCAAGTATAATCTGGGATGCATGACAGTTTACTCCACGTGCCTGATATAAATACTGTGCAATGACAGTTCTGAGTTTCTCGTCTCCCTGTCCTTCTCCTGACAGCAGCAATTCCTCTCTGTCATCTAACCACACATCTTTGTTTAACTTTCTCCACACACTATAGGGGAAATGCTCCGTGTCAATGGTATCCGGTGAAAAATCAACACGACAGAAGAAATCCCTTTTTGCATCTCCTTCCATCCATACCGCCTCCGGATGAAAACCTGCGTTCAGAACTTCCGATGTATTCTGCTTTCCCTCTAATTGATAAAGCTCTGTAATGTCACATACAAAAAAACCCCTACATGCCTCAGACTTGATATAGCCTTCGGCCAGGAGTTGTTCATATGCCATTTCTACAGTACTTCGGCTTACCATCAGCTGTTTTGCAAGCAGTCTGGTAGACGGTATTCTGGTTCCTTTTGGAATGGCTCCACTCGTTATTTCTTTTTTTAAATGTTCATAAATTTTTTGATAAAGGGGAGCTTTCGCTCCCCCCTGCAAATCAATCATGATTTCATTCATTCCTGTCGTCATGACCTATTTTCCCTTTTTAATCTCAGCAATAATTTTTTCCTTCAAATCTCTCGCACGTTCCTTCGTCTTATTCTGTGCAGAAGGAGACTGAAGAATATTTGCAATACACTTTGATGCGACATCGTATCGTTTAAAATGCGCTGACATATAGGCAAGTATATAATCAACCGTATTCTGATCCATACCGCACATTGGGAACATCTCACTGGAAACCGCCTTCATAAATCCTTCGTATGCCTGTGCATAAAACATTTCTTCCTGCGTCTTACATTCTTTTATTGCAGCAGCATTTGCCTGATCCTTTGCATCAAGGTTTTCCGCCTTACCGCGATATAGCCATGCAATCTTCAAACAAGTGTATGCCTTCTCGCTGGTTTTTCCCTTTTTCACCATTGTTGTATATAGCGCTAATTTGTAACGACCGATTGCAGTATCATAATCATATACTGCCGGCTCCTCCTTACCGGTCGGTTTAAAGTTAGCACAAATCTGCTCTTTTATTAATTTGACCTGCACCGAAGATAAATGATCAAAATAACGGTTCATGGCTGTATATCCACAGTTTGGACACGAAGAAACATCATATTTCAAAGTATCAATATACTGGAATCTCGGACGAAGGTCTGCATCCGGCTCTAATCGCTTAATGCGACCGTTCTTAATCATTTTTGTCTTAAATCCCTTATCGCACACAGCACAACGGATTCCCTTTTCCAAAAGGAATGCATCTTCTGTCGGAATTTCTTCTGCTGCTTCCTTATTTCCGTCCACACTTGTCACATTCTTTTTTTCATCTTCAAAAAGATTGCTCATCTCCTGTGCTTTTAAGCCAAACTGCTCTAATCCTTCAAATAAATTCATGATCCATCCTCCGTGATCTTATTTGTTATCCGGCAATTTAAAAGAACTCTTAAGGGATACAATTCGATTAAACACCAAATGATCTTCTGTGGAATCCTTTGCATCAACACAGAAAAATCCCTGGCGTACAAACTGGAAGCTGTCATATGCTTTTGCGCCTGCCAAATTAGATTCTACCACGCAATCCTTTAATACAGTCAAAGAGTTTGGATTTAAGTTCAGACTGCCGTCCTCGTTATAAACACCTTTTTCTTCGTCAATAAGATTCTCATAAAGACGAATCTCTGCCTTGATACCATATTCTGCCGAAACCCATTGAATTGTTCCTTTTACTTTTCTGCCATCCGGGCTGTTACCGCCACGGGATGCCGGATCATAGGTACAATGAATCTCTGTCACTTTACCGGTTTCATCTTTAATAAAGCTGTTGCAGGTTACAAAATACGCATTCATTAAACGGACTTCATTTCCCGGGAACATACGGAAGTATTTCTTTGGCGGCTCCTCCATGAAATCTTCACGGTCAATATAGATTTCTCTGGTAAAAGGAACCGTACGGCTGCCGAGTTCTTCATTTTCAAGGTTATTGGCTACTTCAAGATATTCAACCTCACCTTCCGGATAATTATCAATTACTACCTTAACCGGGTCTAAAACTGCCATCATACGAGACTTTTTCAATTTTAAGTCCTCACGGATACAGTACTCAAGCATTGCATAGTCTACAGAACTGTTTGCTTTCGCAACACCGCAAAGATCCACGAATAACTTGATTGATTCCGGAGTAAAGCCTCTGCGTCGAAGAGCTGCAATAGATACGAGACGCGGGTCATCCCAACCGTCTACAATTCCCTCTTCTACCAGTCTCTTAATATAGCGCTTACCTGTAACTACATTTGTCAGATATAATTTTGCAAATTCAATCTGCTTCGGCGTACCGGATGCATCTTTTTTATAACCAAGTTCAATTAATACCCAGTCATATAATGGTCTGTGGTCCTCAAATTCCAGTGTACAAATAGAATGTGTAATACCCTCTATCGCATCTTCAATCGGATGTGCATAGTCATACATCGGATAAATGCACCATTTGTCGCCGGTTCTGTGATGAGTCATATGTGCCACACGGTAAATAACCGGATCTCTCATGTTAATATTAGAAGAAGCCATATCAATTCTTGCACGAAGAACCTTTTCTCCGTCCGCGAACTTCCCATTCTTCATATCTTCAAATAGCTGCAAGTTCTCCTCAATACTTCTTTTTGCATACGGATCTTCTTTTCCCGGCTCTGTTAAAGTCCCACGGTACTCACGAATCTGCTCAGCTGTCAAATCCGAAACATAAGCTTTTCCTTTTTTAATTAACTTCACAGCACCTTCATACATTTCCTGGAAATAATCAGATGCAAAGAATAATCTTCCTTCCCAGTCAGCACCAAGCCACGCAATATCATTTTCAATCGCTTCTACGAACTCTGTCTTTTCCTTTGTTGGATTGGTATCATCAAAACGCAAATTAAACTTGCCATTATACTTTTGGGCCAATCCATAATTCAAAAGGATGGCTTTTGCATGTCCAATGTGTAAGTAACCATTCGGCTCCGGTGGAAATCTGGTGTGGATTTCCTGGCAATGACCTTCCTCTATATCCTTTTCAATAATCTGCTCAATAAAATTCTTTGAAACTACTTCTTCATTTTCCATATCACTAAATCTCCTTGTTTTTCCGAGGGAAAAATGTCTGCCTGCTTTTGCAGACAGAAGATTTATCCTCCTGCTGTCGCCGTTCCTCTCAAAGAGAGGAAAATAAACATTTATATTATAACACCAACCTCTTTATATTGCTAGTATGACTTCTTCTAATGAGCGCTAGCTTCTATGGATATGTTGATGTGTAAATAAATGGTCCTGACAATACTCGAAATTGCCCTCGCATTTTGAGCAGAAACGGAACTCCAACTCCGGATTTGACACTTCTGTTCTTCCACAAACTGCACATTTGTGTCTGGTAATCCCTGAACCGGGTCTTGGCTCGCTCATCTGACGTTTAAACTCCTGTCTGCGATGCACTTCTTTCGGTGCATAGCGCTTCATATCTCTGCTTGACAAAAAGAAAATAAGGAAGTTAAGCAGGGACATTAATTCTACAATTGCCAAAGTAACAGCTGCCCACATTCCCACTTCTGTACCATAAAAAGCACCATATGCCTGCGCTACATTAAAAATACTATACACCATCATGACCGCGTAAATAATAGCCATCCATTTTACTTTTACAGGAATAATAAAATAAATCAACACCTGTAAATTTGGATACATTACCGCAAATGCCAGGTAAATGGACATATTCATATAATACGTACTTACAAAGTTAGCCATTAAACTGCTGACCAATATTGCTTTATCCACGCCAAAAATCATACTGACAATTCCATAAAACAACATTCCGCCGACTACGGTAAACAGCATTCCACCTATCAGATATACATTAAAACGGAAAGTTCCCCATGTCCGTTCTAAGTTCATGCCCAGCTGATAATAAAACAGCAGCATAATCAGCATCCAGAAAATATTCGTGTTCGTCGGCTGAAAAATCCACGTTATCAGACGCCAAACCTGCCCACGCATAATATAATAAGGATGAAAACTTAAAAAGGCTACTGCTTCCGGATTAATCAGATTCAGCACAAAACCTATGGCATACGCACCAATCAGCCATATAATCAGATTTGGAATTGCATAGCGGCCCATCTTTCGCTCTAATTTATTTAACCAATTCATAATAATTCACACTTTCCCATACACTTAAGTATTCTTTCTATTTTTACTTTTTCAAGTATATCGGTCTGCCCTTGCTTTGTCAATCAAGGCAATTTCTACTTTACAAAAAGTTTATAATTTTTAGCGATTTGCACATTGATTTTCAATATCTTGTGAGTTAAAATTTAAACTATTGTTTTTGAGAAATGACATAATAATAAGAATAAATGGCATTTTTCGACTTGGAGGAATCATTTTTATGAATAATATGGAATTACATAAGCTTGGAATCGACATTGGTTCCACCACCGTGAAAGTATCCATTCTGGATGAAGACGATCATTTGCTTTTTTCCGATTATGAAAGGCACTTCGCCAATATCCAGGAAACTTTGTCTTCATTAATTGACAAAGCATATCATCAATTTGGAAATATGAAAATTGCACCGGTTATTACCGGTTCCGGGGGTCTTACACTTGCAAAACACTTAAATGTTCCTTTTGTACAAGAAGTAATAGCCGTATCAACTGCCTTACAGCATTATGCACCTCAAACAGACGTCGCAATCGAGTTAGGCGGTGAGGATGCTAAAATTATTTATTTTGAGGGTGGCAATGTGGAGCAGCGTATGAATGGTATCTGTGCCGGTGGTACAGGCTCTTTCATTGACCAGATGGCTTCTCTGATTCAAACAGATGCTTCCGGCTTAAATGAATACGCAAAAAATTACAAAGCTATCTATCCGATTGCTGCCCGTTGCGGTGTCTTTGCAAAAACGGATATCCAGCCTCTTATCAACGAAGGTGCTACGAGAGAAGATTTGTCCGCTTCCATTTTTCAGGCAGTTGTAAATCAGACCATCAGCGGTCTTGCCTGTGGGAAACCGATTCGTGGACATGTTGCATTTTTAGGTGGACCTCTTCACTTTTTATCAGAGCTGAAAGCTGCCTTTATTCGTACTTTAAATTTGGATAATGAGCATGCAATTACTCCTGAAAACTCGCATCTTTTTGCTGCAATCGGTTCTGCCCTAAACTACAAAGAAGATTCTGTAACCTCCTTGGAAGACTTACATAATACATTACAAACAGACATTCATATGGAATTCGAAGTGGCCCGTTTAGAGCCTCTTTTTGCTGACGAAGCAGAATATGCCAAGTTTAAAGCCCGCCATGACGGACACCATGTAAAAACTGCCGACTTATCAAGCTATCACGGAAATTGTTATCTCGGCATTGATGCTGGCTCTACCACTACCAAAATAGCTTTGGTTGGAGAAGACGGTTCCTTACTGTACTCTTTTTACAGCAATAATAACGGTAGCCCCCTTGCTACTGCTCTTACTTCTCTGAAAGAAATCTATAGCAGATTACCAAAGGATGCCCATATTGTGCATTCCTGCTCTACCGGTTATGGAGAGGCCTTACTCAAAGCCGCTCTTATGTTGGACGATGGCGAAGTAGAAACCGTAGCACACTACTATGCTGCTGCTTTCTTCAATCCAAATGTAGACTGCATTTTGGATATCGGCGGTCAGGATATGAAATGTATTAAAATTAAAAATCAGACCATTGAAAGTGTTCAGTTAAATGAAGCCTGCTCCTCCGGTTGCGGCTCTTTTATTGAAACGTTTGCAAAATCCCTAAGCTTTTCTGTTCAGGACTTTGCAAAGGAAGCTCTTTTTGCAAAAAATCCAATCGACCTTGGTACCCGCTGTACTGTATTTATGAATTCCAAAGTGAAGCAGGCTCAGAAAGAAGGAGCTTCGGTCTCCGATATTTCAGCCGGCCTTGCTTATTCAGTCATAAAAAATGCATTGTTCAAAGTTATTAAGCTTTCTGATGCAAGGGATTTAGGAAGTAATGTGGTTGTACAGGGAGGTACTTTCTATAACGATGCCGTTTTGCGGAGCTTTGAAAAAATCTCCGGCTGTGAATGTGTCCGCCCTGATATCGCAGGTATCATGGGTGCTTTTGGTGCTGCTCTCATTGCAAGAGAACGTCATGAGGAAGGCTATCAGACCACAATGCTCGGCATCAAAGAATTAGAAGCCTTAACCTTTGACACGAAACTTACACGATGCAAAGGCTGTACCAACCACTGTCTGCTTACCATTAACCGTTTTTCCGGCAATCGTTCCTATATCACCGGAAACCGTTGTGAGCGCGGTCTCGGGAAAGAAAAGACCACCGCAGACATTCCAAACCTTTTTGCCTACAAAAATCAAAGGCTTTTTAACTATGAGCCACTTTCTATGGAAGAAGCATCCCGTGGAACCGTAGGACTTCCAAGAGTCCTTAACATGTACGAAAACTATCCGTTTTGGGCGACCTTCTTTAAAAAACTTGGATTTTCGGTAGTATTATCTCCTTCTTCTACCCGCAAGATTTATGAAATGGGTATTGACAGTATTCCATCCGAATCCGAATGTTATCCGGCAAAATTAGCTCATGGTCACGTTGCATGGTTAATTCATCAGAATGTGGATTTCATTTTCTATCCTTGTATCCCTTACGAGCGAAATGAATTTCCGGAATCTAACAACCATTACAACTGCCCAATTGTTACTTCCTATGCGGAGAACATTAAGAATAACGTAGAAGAAATCACTTCCGGACAGGTGAAATTCTTGAATCCGTTTATGTCCTTCGCCAGTGAAGAGGTGCTTTCTTCCCAGCTTGTTAAAGTCTTCTGTGATAGTGATTTTTCCACTTCCATTCTATCCGGCCATGCTCCGGTTACTGAAGCAGAGGTTCGTGATGCAGTATCGGAAGGCTGGAAGGAATTAGCCGTTGTCCGTATGGAAATGCAGCAAAAAGGCGAAGAAGTCTTAGCCTATATGGAAGAACATGGCATTCACGGCATTGTCCTTGCAGGACGCCCATATCATGTAGACCCGGAAATCAATCATGGCATTCCAGAGCTTATCAACTCTTACGGCATTGCTGTTTTAACCGAGGATTCTATTTCTCACTTAGCAGGCGTGGAGCGTCCGTTAATTGTTATGGACCAGTGGATGTATCATTCCCGCCTCTATGCTGCCGCAAATTATGTTAAAACAAGAGACGATTTAGATTTAATCCAATTAAATTCCTTCGGCTGCGGTCTTGATGCGGTTACTACAGACGAAGTAAATGATATTTTATCTAAATCCGGGAAAATCTATACCTGTTTAAAAATTGATGAAGTTAACAACTTAGGTGCAGCCCGTATTCGTATCCGTTCGCTGCTTGCTGCTATCCGTGTACGCAAGAAACGCAACGCAAAACGCACTCTTACCTCTTCCGCCTATAATCGTGTTATTTTTACGGAAGAAATGCGCAAAAACTATACGATTCTCTGCCCGCAGATGTCACCAATTCATTTTGAATTGCTAGAGCCTGCTTTCCGTGCTGCCGGATATAATATGGTCATACCGGATGTACCTTCGAGAGAATGCGTTGACGTTGGACTTCGTTTTGTTAATAATGATGCCTGCTATCCATCCTTAATTGTGGTTGGTCAGATTATGTCAGCTATACAATCCGGTAATTTCGACATGGAAAGAACTGCTATTGTGATTACCCAGACTGGTGGCGGATGTCGTGCAAGTAACTACATAGGATTTTTACGCCGGGCATTGGAAAAGGCAGGCTACCCAAATGTTCCTGTTATTTCACTAAACTTAAGTGGTTTGGAATCTAACCCGGGATTTAAATTCACTCCGATGTTAATTCAGCATGCATTATACGCATTGGAATTTGGTGACATTTTCCTCCGCTGCGTTTATGCAACACGTCCATATGAGGCAGTACCGGGAGCTACAAATGCGCTTCATGATAAGTGGAAAAAGGAAGTCATTCGTTTTGTTTCACAGAAAAAAATACTTTCTCATTCAACTTATAAAAAGATGTGTCGGGAAATCATTCGTGATTTTGACAATGTTCCTCGTTTAGATATTAAAAAACCACGTGTCGGTGTCGTTGGTGAAATCCTTGTAAAATTCCATCCGGCAGCCAACAACTATCTGGTTGACTTATTGGAAGCAGAAGGTGCCGAAGCAGTTGTACCGGATTTGACAGACTTCCTACTCTACTGCTTCTTTAATAACGGTTTTAAGGCAGATAATCTTGGAACCAGTCAAAAGTCAAAGCGTATCGGTAAGCTTGGTATCAAATTCTTTGAGTGGCTGCGCAGTGCTGCCCGAAAAGAATTTGAAAAGAGTGAGCATTTTATTGCTCCTGCCTACATTGATACCCTGGCCAAATATGCAAGCGATATTGTTTCTATCGGCAATCAGACCGGTGAAGGCTGGTTTTTAACAGGAGAAATGCTTGAACTTATCCATAACGGCACACCAAATATCGTGTGCACGCAGCCATTTGCCTGTCTTCCAAACCATGTTGTGGGAAAAGGTGTTATCAAGGAGCTTCGCCATCGTTATCCAAAATCAAATATCGTAGCCATTGACTACGATCCGGGTGCAAGTGAAGTAAATCAGTTAAATCGTATTAAACTGATGCTTTCAACTGCAAGTAAAAACTTATCTTGAACAAAAAGGGCGTATCCATTTCGGTTACGCCCTTTTCATTTTTCTTTGTTTTTTATCTTCGTACATTTTCAAATCGGCTTCACGGATTAAGTTTGAATAATTTTCCTCTTTTTCATGACAGAGCACATACCCGAAGGAAAACCGAATTGGTAGCGAATGAGTCTCATCTGCCATAAATACAGCGTTATCTCTTTTTTGATTTAACTCCTCTATGTAACTCATAAGTTCTTCTTCTGTTTCACATCCGTAATAGAAAAGAACAAATTCATCTCCACCCAGTCTTGCAAAGATTCGTTTTGGCGGTTTAATTTCCTTCAGAACACAGGCAATTTCGCACAAATATTTATCGCCTGCTTTATGGCCATATGCATCATTGATTTGTTTTAAGCCATCCGCATCCAGCATAACAAGAGCACTATACTTTAATTTTTCCCGTCTGTTTGGAAGTTCAAATAATTCTTCCAGTTTATCTTCCAAGGCCCTTCGATTATAGATTCCCGTCAGGGCATCCATATTTCGTTCCTTCTCCAGTTTCCGGCTTCGAAGAACTCCTTCTGTGACATCAATGATAATACCAAGAAAATTGTCATCCTTTTGGAAAGATTCCATACGAATGTAATGATCTTTGCTGCAGACTAATTGATAAGTATTTTCAAATCCCTTAATTGGATTTTCCTTTAGTTTGTCAATATGTTTCTTAAACAATCTGTAATCAGCAAATAACTGTTCCGCCTCCTCTTCGCTTAAGCAGAGAATCTTTTTTATCTGTTCAGTAGTACGGACTGCCAGCATTTTAGAATTATATTCGTATACACCCATAGCAAGCATTGCATGATCCAGTACATATGACATTTTATCCGTTGTACTTAAGACACTTTGTATCATGGCATTGATATGACTACTCAGTTCTTCAAATTCCGGATAGTTATCAACATCCACCCGTTCATCCAGTTTTCCCTCAGTAATGATGGTCAGTTTCTTATTAATATTGCAAATGCTCTGCACAATATCCTCATTCAAGAAACGCGCCATAATGCACACCATAAAAATGGCGATTCCGGTCAGGCATATCGCTGTCAATAGCGTGTCCTTCCACAAATCCTCATATAGTACTTCTACAGAACAGGTTCGCAAAAGCAGTATCGATTCCTGATATACTGTTCCGACACAATAAACACCTTTCCCTTCTACATAGACAAAAAAGCCTTTTGATTTATCTGTAAATTGTTCAACACTCATTTTCATATCGTCAAGCTTTTTTTCTATCGTCTGTTCATCCGTTGACCCGAGGATTTCTCCTGATTCTACATCGACCGCATAAAGAATTGCCCCACTTTTTGATGTCAAAAGAGAGAAAATATAGGAAAGCTGATTTTTTCGAATAACCTCTAAAAGCCGATATGGTGTAATTCCAACCTGAACAAAAAAGGTTCCGTCCTCACTCCATACAGCGGCATACTGCATCTCCTTTTCTTCAGCAGTATTCGGCATTGTTTCCTGACATAATCTTTTACTCTTATCCGTTAACATTTGTTTAAAAAATCCTATCTGTTCTCCATCATAAACAGAATAGCCAAAATATTTTGGGACGCTTCCCTTTACAATTGTACCGGTTTCATCGAAAATGTGAATTTCATCTATCTGCATAAAACCGGCAATCTTGTTTAACTCTTCTACATTATCCATAATTGCAGGATTTTCACTTAAAATGTAGGCAACTGCATCAGCATAGTTTAAGCACAATTGATTATATTCTGCTATAACTGTATCCTGTTCCTCTCCGTTCTTTGCCAAAATTTCTTCCACCTGCCCAAAGAGAACATATGACTCTTTATCTAAATTTTCCCTATAATGAAACATTTGAATCAGCATAAAAAATGCCAATATGACAAGAATAATCATTGTCACGATACCTGTCATTTTTTTACTATCATGGACTTCATTGTATCTGTCTCCTCTATCGTTGGCAGTGTAATGCTTAATGCATACTTTCCTATTAAACAGTCCATACTAATATACCATAATGAGAGTGTTTTTGCAATTCAACCAAGTTCTATTTTTGCACCTCATTGAGATATAAAATATCACTCAAAGGGGGGGATGATATGGATGTAAATCAAAAAGTTAAACACTTAGCGAAATCACGCGGATGGAGTGAATATCGTTTAGCAAAAGAATCTGGTTTAGCCTCTTCCACGATTGCGAACATCTATCATCGTGACACCATTCCAAGCATTCCCACTTTAGAAATCTTATGTAAATCCTTCGGTATCACATTAGCCCAGTTCTTTAATGAGGGAGATTCTGTTCATCTTTCAAAAGAGCAGGTACAATTATTAGAATGCTATAGTGCTCTTAATCCTGCGCAGCAAGATATTATTTTAAAGCTTTTAAAGATGATGAAATAGATATTTAGTTCACTAAATTATTTTAGGCATAATGTAGATTTGTAAGAAAAAAGAGGAACCTTTA
>CALZGM010000050.1 GCA_945787015.1 uncultured Roseburia sp. | reverse complement strand
TTTCTTACAAATCTACATTATGCCTAAAATAATTTAGTGAACTAAATATCTATTTGAAAACTTAACAAAAGACTTTACACATTCACTTTCACGTTGTACTTGTCTATTTTTTGTATTTGTCCTCTAAATTACTTATGTCCGTAAAACCACAGGCACTTAACTGCATTTTAAGTAGTTCAAGTTCTCTGTCACAAATTGCATCTTTATCATCACTATATTTAATGGATAATAACAAATTTACTTTTTCCATCATTGCTGTAATCATTTCTTCTCTTGTCATTGTATTATCTTCCATCCCCTTCACTTCTCCTTTCCTATAAGTAATATACTTATATTATAAGGAATTTTTATATTCGTGCAAAGTCTTTTATTAAATTATCAAGGTACAATTTTAATAATTTGATAAGGTTGGCTGAAAAAGTCAAAATATAGCGTAATCTGCTATTAAGTGATATTTCTTAACTCATACATTTTAAATTAAGAAATAAAAAAGAAGTAGACAGCATTCAAAAAGCGAATGCCTCTGATTTTTATCAGTATAGCATTCGCTTACTTTTCATGCAAGATATTTCAATATTTTTATTTCATCCTCCCTCTAAGATCATTAAACTCTATCGGAGCATATCCAATGCGTTCCGCACTCACACACACGCTCTGTCTGCTTGCATCCTTATAACTTGGATTTGCATGCACATGTCCAAAAAAATTGGCATACGGCATATTTGCATTGATATAAAGCGGTTCATGGGACAGCAAAAAATACTCTTCATACACAATTGGCCATGGCGAGCACTCCCTAAACCCGAGTTTTCTCCATTCCTCCGGTGTTCGGTGTCTGTCATGATTTCCCATCACAAGAATCTTGATACCGTTTAGCTGTGCAAGGATTGCTGCATCACGTTCTGCATCATCGTAATCCGAAAAGTCTCCCAGCACATAGACCGTATCTTCCTCTGCCACCGTCCGGTTCCAATCTGTTATCAGCTGTGTATCCATTTCCGCCGCGTTTGTAAACGGACGGTTTTCATATCGGATGATGGCCTCCCCGCCAAAATGCGTGTCTGCGATAAAAAAATCCTTTGCCATGATTTTCTCCCCCTTTTGCATTACTCCTCTTCATCGTAGGTATCCAGAAAATGATGCTTTTCTCCATCCTTTTTATAAGCAACCACCGTATCCAAATTTACGTTCTCCACACTTTTAAAAATATTACCTTCCACAAAAGGATTTGTTTTTTTCAAGGTTTTAATCAGTTCCCGGATTTCAATCCGCTTTGATTGATTTTCTTCGTTATCACAGGAAGAACATTCTTCCGTAAACTTACATGCACATTGCAAAAACTGCAAGCCATTAAAGTCTCTCCATGCCTTAATATCATCCTCCCGAATCAGATACATCGGACGAATAAGCTCCATTCCTTCGAAATTAGTGCTGTGAAGTTTCGGCATCATCGTCTGTATCTGAGCGCCGTAGAGCATGCCCATAAGGATGGTCTCAATCACGTCATCATAATGATGTCCAAGGGCAATCTTATTACAGCCCAGTTCTTTTGCATAGCTGTATAAATGACCTCTTCTCATTCTTGCACACAGATAGCAGGGAGATTTTTCCACATGAAAAACAGAGTCAAAAATATCTGACTCATAAATCGTAATCGGTATCTGTAATTTTTTTGCATTTTCTTCAATAATTTTCCGGTTTGCGGGACTGTATCCGGGGTCCATTACCAGAAACTTCACTTCAAAGGAAACCTGATTGTGGCGCTTCAATTCCTGAAACAGCTTTGCCATCAGCATCGAATCTTTTCCACCCGAAATACATACTGCGATACAATCGCCTTCCTTTACCAGTTCATACTGCTTCACTGCTTTGGTGAATCTGCACCAGATACTTTTCCGGAATTTCTTACGCAGGCTTTCTTCTACCTTGCTGCAAAAATCCGCTTCCTCTTTCTTAAGCTTTCTTAATTCCTGTACTGTAATTTCCATCTTCTACTTGTTCCCATCTAAATATTCTACTGCTTTTTTAATCCTTTCCAATGCTTCCGTTAAGGTTGCCCTTGGGCATGCCACATTAATCCGCTCAAAGCCTTCACCCGCCGATCCAAAAATCGCCCCGCTGTCAAGCCAAAGGCCCGCTTTGTTAATCATCAAATCCTCCAAAGCGCGGTTTGACAAAGAAAGTCCCCGAAAATCAATCCAGATTAAATAGGTTCCTTCCGTTTTCATCATTTTAATTTGCGGGATATTCTTTTCAATATAAGACTTTGCATAAGCAATATTTTCTTTCACATAAGCGCACATCGCATCATACCACTCTTCGCCATACCGATATGCTGCCTCACAGGCGGCAAGTCCGGCTGCATTCAACTGACTGTAACCGGCTGCATCAATCTGCTTTTTAAATTTTCTTCGCAGCTTACTGTCCGGAATAAAAATATTTGAAACCTGCAATCCCGCAATATTAAAGGTCCTACTTGGTGCGGTGCAAACCATTGAAAATTCTTTGAAGTCCTCCCTCAGATTTGCAAACACATGATGTTTTCCCCCAAAACCAGATCTTCATGAATTTCATCACTTACTACAATGACCTGATGTTTTTTGCAAATTTCCCCCAATGTCAGCAACTCCTCTTTTGTCCACACTCTTCCCACCGGATTGTGCGGATTACTTCACTAAACGGATAATATACCGGCTGACAGATTAATACCGCATCTCCTTTTTCCGTAAAAGCCTTCACCGCCATAGCCAATGCAAAGACAACTCCGGGCATCTTAACCAGCCACTCCTTTTCCACTTTCCAGTCGTGATGCCGTTCCATCCAGCCGCTTACTGCATCAAAATACTCCTGCTTGGTATCGCTGTATCCGTAAATTCCATGTTCTGCCTGATGCACAAGTGCGTCCTGTATATAGGAAGAAATGCGAAAATCCATGTCCGCAACCCAAAGTGGCAGAATCTCTTTTGGCTTTCCCCGTTCAAGGGCAAAATCATATTTCAGGCAGTTTGTATTTTTCCGGTCTATTACCTTATCAAAATCCAGATTTCTCTCCGGCATTTTTGTTCTCCTTTATTCCTTATGCGCCTGGGCACCATGACTTCCTGTCGATTACTGTACCAAGGCAAATGCATTTCTTAAATCCGCAATAATGTCGTCAATATTCTCGATTCCGACAGATACACGTAAAACACAATCTGTAATCCCATTTTTCAGTTGGATTTCTTTTGGAACATCGGCATGTGTCTGGGCTTCCTTTGATGTGACCTCAAAGGTAAGCATCGCACCAAAGCCTCTGCTTTGCTTTTTCATAATCTCATATCCCGGATGAGAAGGCAAGCCCGGATAAATTACTTTTTTTACCAGCTTTTGCTCTTCTAACCAGTGTGCCAGCTTTATCGCATTTTCCTGCGCCCGTTCCATGCGTACTGCCAGAGTCTTAATACCACGTAAAATCAGCCAGCTATCAAACGGAGCCAGTCCTGCTCCCGTTGTTTTTATAATAAAACGAAGTCTCTCATCAATTGCTTCATTATTTGTCACCAAAAATCCTGCAATGGCATCATTATGTCCGCCAAGGAACTTGGTTCCGCTGTGTATCACAACGTCCGCACCAAGGAGCAGAGGATTCTGAAAATAAGGGGAAAGAAACGTATTGTCTACGATAAGCAGGATACCATACTTCTTTGTAATCTTCGAAAGTTCCTGAATATCCGTGACATTCATCATCGGATTCGTTGGAGTCTCAATAAACACCGCCTTTGTGTTGTCTGTGATAAATTTCTCCACATCTTCCTTATGACATTCTACGCTCGTAAATGCAATGCCGTTTTCATCTTTTTCTCTTCCTTATTTTTCTCTTTCCTATTGTGTAATGACACTGGTCGGACTCGAACCCACAACTTCAGTTTTGCAAACCTATGCCATTCCCGCGGCCACAGCGTCTAATTTTATATGAGGGCGGTTAATATAAAACCGGAGACTTCTTATAGAATCATTTCTACAAAAATCTCCGGTTTCTTATGAAACGAATTTCTATTCCGCGTTAAATAACGGTGTAGACAAATATCTGTCACCGGAATCCGGAAGCAGAGCTACAATTGTTTTGCCCTTATTTTCCGGTCTGTTTGCCAGAATTGTTGCTGCTTTTAACGCAGCACCGGAAGAGATACCTACCAAAATTCCTTCACTGACTGCGAATGCCTTTCCTTCCGCAAATGCATCCTCATTTTCAATGGTAATCACTTCATCGTAAACCTTTGTATTCAACACATCCGGTACAAATCCTGCACCGATTCCCTGAATTTTATGTGCTCCCGGAGTTCCTTTTGAAAGTACCGGGCTTCCTGCAGGTTCCACCGCTACCACCTTGATATCCGAATTTTTCTCTTTTAAATATTCACCGACACCTGTAATGGTTCCGCCTGTACCGACCCCGGCAACAAAAATGTCAACTTTGCCTTCGGTCTGTTCCCAGATTTCCGGTCCTGTAGTCGCCTTATGAGCAGCTGGGTTTGCAGGATTTACAAACTGTCCTAAAATAACAGCTCCCGGGATTGTTTCCTTTAATTCCTCGGCTTTTGCGATTGCACCCTTCATTCCCTTGGCACCTTCGGTAAGTTCCAGTTTCGCACCATAAGCCTTTAACAGATTTCTTCTCTCAACGCTCATGGTCTCCGGTAATGTAAAGATTGCCTGATAGCCTTTTGCTGCGGCAACTGCTGCAAGACCGATTCCTGTGTTACCGGAGGTCGGTTCAATAATCGTTGCTCCCGGTTTTAAGATACCCTTCTTTTCTGCATCCTCAACCATTGCCAGTGCAATACGATCCTTAACAGAACCTGCCGGATTTAAATATTCCAATTTTACAAGTATTTCAGCCTCTGTTGCATTTGCCTTTGCTGCATAACGTTTTGCTCGAAGTAAAGGTGTTTTTCCGATTAACTCTACTGAACTTTCTACTATTTTACTCATATGCTTTCTCCTCTTATAGCTACCTTTCTTACCCACCTTTTCGGTAGGTTTATGTTGATTGTATTGTATTTCAGTTAAGTTCATTTGTCAATTAGATAAACTCTATAGCTTGCTATAGGTTTCTCTTATATCCAATCAAATCCTTGATCACCTCACCCGCAATGATTAGTCCCACTACAGACGGAACAAATGCATTGCTGCCCGGTATCTGACGTCTGGATGTGTTATTTTCTTCTTCACTTTCCAGTGGCGTTAAAGGCTCTTCCTTCGAATAAACCACCTTCAGTTTTTTTATTCCCCTGCGCTTTAATTCGCGGCGCATCACTTTCGCAAGCGGGCAGACGGATGTCTTGTAAATATCAGCGACCTCAAACGCAGTAGGGTCCACCTTATTTCCGGCTCCCATCGAACTGATAATCGGAACACCTGCTGCATTGGCATTCATCACAAGGGCAATCTTGCCCGTTACCGTGTCGATTGCATCCACAATGTAGTCGTATTGCGAAAAATCAAATTGTTCTGCTGTTTCCGGCGTATAAAAGGTTTTATATGTGCACACTTTTGCTTGCGGATTAATTTCAGCAATACGCTCTGCTGCAACTTCTACCTTGTAGCAGCCGATTGTCTTATGTGTTGCAATAATCTGCCTGTTAATATTGGTCAGACACACTTTATCATCATCAATGAGATCAATGGCTCCAATGCCGGAACGGGCTAACGCCTCTACCGTATAGCCTCCGACTCCGCCGATTCCAAACACCGCGACACGGGAAGCGGCCAGCTTTTCCATTGCCCCTTTTCCAAATAAAAGCTCTGTTCTTGAAAACTGATTTAACATACATAAGCCTCCTGATATAATAGAAAATACACCCCGCGAACTTTCTATTATCATATATGAAAAATAACCGAGAGACTCTGATAAAGTCTCCCGGTCTTTTCGTTTTGTATTATTACATAGTTGTTTTTTGTTGTCAATCTTAATTCATCTGAATGCTTCCGGCACATCCTCCATGTCCTTCCATTTGTCCATCGCATCTTCTAAACTCATGCCTTTTGCAATTCCATCCTTACGGACTGCATTGACTGCCTGAATCTCTTTCATGCGGGCGCCTGTTAATTCATACCCCTTCATTGACCATAAGGTTAATGCCCATGCAAGCATCGGAATCACGCAGAATAAAATAATAACGATTACATTCATGCCTTCTGCATATGGTGTTTCCGCGACCGGAAGATTCTCTAAGCCAATCATCGTAACCGCAATACCTACAACGGTAGCTGCTAAAGAAGATACTAATTTATCCACCAATGAGAATAGGGTACCCATGATACCCGGAATATATTTGCCGGAACGGTAAGTCTCATAATCCGCACAGTCTGCAACCATCGGAATCGGCATGTCTGCTGTTGCATAATAAGCACCATAGCCAAGTCCAAAGAAAACGATAAACAAAATGGTGTATAAGTTCAGCGAAAGACCGCTGTCTCCTAAAATACTTAAGTTAAATGCCGGATTTCCCTGCTTCCATAAGAGAAGGAGTACAAACACACCTATATAGCAAAGAAGCGCTACTCTTACATATTTTGTTAAAGAAGCCTTCTGTCCCTGTTTCTGGGAGGTGTTCACAGATAACACGAAAAATGGAACTGAGAATACATAACCAAGTACCATCATCGGAAGGTACAAGCCATCATAATTACCCATCATACATCCATACAGCATGCAAAGTACTGTCATATTGGTTGCAATAGATAACGCTAACTTACAGCTGCCGCCTGCAATCATAAGACGCTGCATCGGTTTGTTTGCTTTAATAATCGCAACATATTCGGAAACCTTTGTTTTTTCCTGCTTCTCGCCGCCGATACCAAAGTATTTTGCGTTATCTTTTTCCCAAATACCTATGATTGCAAGGATAGTAAGTACAATGGACACCACGATTCCGACCGGTGCAAAAAAAGCATAAAACCGGGCACTGTCGTAATCACCTACATTGGAGCGGAGAATCGGTGCCAACACCTGCATCAATCCCATACCTGCCATCGAACCAATAGTATTAAAGATGGTAAACAATGGTCTCTGTTTTGGATCATTGGTAAGTACGCTCTGCGCGGAGCGTGTTACAGATGTCTGGAAGGTATATCCAATCACCCAGACCGCATAAAGGAATACAAACATCACATAACGCAGCCACTGCATGTTTTTCGGAATGTATGGCGTAAAAACATATAATGCAATCGCCGAAACTGCCATAATGATGTTACCGATTACCATAAACGGACGGAACTTACCAAACCTTCCATTAGTGCGGTCCATGACCGCACCAATGATTGGATCTGTAATCGCATCAAACACACGCATGACCGTAATCATGGAGGTTGCAAACAGTGTTGCGATGGATAATACATTATTACCAAAGGTTGCAATGTAAGATAAAATCAGTACATAATAAACGTTTGTTGCACCATTATTCATCGGGAACAACGCGAGTTGATACATCTTTGCTCTATTTACTGTTGTATTTGAATTTTCCTGACTCATGTTTTCCCTTCCTTTTCTCTTATTTCGCTTTAGAAGCTTTCCGTTCTGCTTTTGCAGCCTTGTAATTTAAATAAACTTCTGACTTTTTAAATTTGATTTTCTTAACAATAAACAATACCAGTGATAAGGTGAATAAGAACGCAAATCCACAGGTTAAAATCATCAAAGTTGTAATAACAATCGGCGTTCTCTCTTTAATCGTTGTATTTGGTCCAATTCCATTCATTGCCTGTGAATTGGCAATTGCATATAAATTATGATGACAAGCCTCTTTCATCGCAGCGACTGCTACAGGGTCATTTTTATATCCAGCCAGGCCATCTGCACCGGTAATCATAAAGGTAAGCATTGAGTCGTAAGTAGTTGTTCCACCCATCACACCATCAATACCATTTACCATAGAATTTAATACATTATCTGTAATCTGGAGGCCATTACACTGCCATTCTTCATTCAAAATGCCTTTTACAAGACCTTTATTACCACCTGACCACTGTGTACCCCAACGAGTATAAGCCATCATGACGCCGTTGCCGCCAGCCTGTGATTTTTCCAAACCACCCTGGAATGCTCTTAAATAAATTTCACGGGCAGCCTGTTCGTTTAACCATACACCAAGACCAATACGATCCTGCTCACAGTCATTTAAAGCAAAATGCTTAAATACGACACGTACACCCTTCTCTTCAATACCCATTACTTCGTATTTACCGGTTTCAGATGAAAGGAAAGCATCTTCTGAATAGTATTCAAAGTTACGTCCGCCATATGGTGAACGATGAGTGTTTGCTCCCGGTCCGTAAAGGAAGGTTACTTTTGCATCTAAACAGTCATTTCCTACGATATTACCGATTTCATAAATCAATTCTTTGTTAAATGTAGCTGCTAATACGTCTTCTGATGTAAGAGCAGTTGTCTGTACGCCAAGGTGTGCGCCAAATAATGCTACCGTTAAGCCCTGAGGACCATTTTCATCACGTGTACCCGGAGCCTGAACAGACATTACAGGCATTGTCCAGTGGAAAGAGTCCCCGATAAGAGTTACCATCTCATCAAATGTCAACTGATCTAATAAATCATCCCACTTAGGATCATTGTAATCAAGGCCAACCATATCGAAAAGTTTTAATCCATTTTTTGCACCGAGTGTCGGCATTTCATCCCGGTTTGTTGGATCTGTTTTATACTGCTGATCCTGTAAAGCTGCTACTAAATAGTCATTCAGAGCAATCTTGATTGTTTTTTCTACGCTAGGCATAGTGCCTTCCCAGTCATTACGTGTTAAGTAAGTGACTGTCTGACCTACTTCCGGATTCATGTTAGGATCAGAAGAATCTAATCTATTCTTGATTTCTGTTCCTGCATCACTTACTGCATAGGTTGTAGTATCCAATTTTGGATTATTCCATACTGCAACTAATTCTGCATTACCATCCACGTCCATGCGGCCGTCTGTATTTTCTACGCTGTAACCTTTTGCTGCTAATACGTTGTTTGCTGCATTATGTGCGTCTGTTGCTGCTGTAAAGTAGTAATCACCGGCATCCATGATATAAGTACCGGCGCCATAAGCGTCATAACTTGCTACATAATCGCCATCAATTTCAATCGCTAATGTCTCAGAAGCACCCGGAGCCAGAATCTGTGTCTTATCAAATCCTACTAAGCTGACAGAAGCTTTTTCAACTTTATTGTCAATGTCATACTGTGTATATGGGCTTGATACATAAACCTGAACCGTTTCTTTACCAGCCATATCACCTGTATTTGTAACGGTTACCTTCATAGTATATGTCTGTGTGGCTGCATCATAGTCTAAAGTCACATCGCTATATTCAAAGGTTGTATAGCTTAAACCGTAACCAAATGGGAATGCAACATCATTTCCATATGCATAGTTACCAGCATTACCTGTACCCATTACGAAATCTTCGTAACGTGTTTCATAATATTTATATCCTACGTAAATACCTTCCTGATAAATCATGTAGGTATCTGCGTGAGCAGGAATCAAACTTGTATCCCCCTCGTAAACAACCGGCACGAAGTTCTGCATAGCCGGGCTTGAATAGTTGTCATAGCAGTAGGTATCTACAAGACTACCTGATGGGTTAATTGTACCATTTAAAATCTCTGCTACTGCGTTGATACCTGTCTGACCTACACCGCCAATCCACATTGCAGCATCTACGCCGTACTCATTATTCTGTAAGAAATCAAGCTGAAGTGCATTTGATGTATTGATTAATACAACAATCTTATTTACTTTACCTGCATCTTTTAATGCCTTGATACCGGCCATCATTTCTCTTTCTGCAGCGTTTAATGCCAGGTAATTCTTGCCATCACCTAACGTCTTGTCAAAGTAGCTGTCTGCACCTTCACCACCAATACGTGATAAAACAACGATTGCTGCATCACCATAGTTTCCTACGGAATTTAATACGTCGTCTGTGTAAAGAGACCATGGAGCTTCCACAATTTCAGCTCCGCCATAGGAAGACGTTGCAGAGTCCTGAACCACTGCACCGGCATTACCGCGAGAATATTCTGCTGCTGCACCTGTCTCATAGAAATCCCATAATGTCTGGTTTACTTCAAAACCGGCTTTTTCTAAAGCAGTTTTTAAATTATCACATTTAGAAACATCTACGTTTGCAGAACCTGTACCACCGTATACGATGTTTACGGATGAGGTCGAGAACAAGCTGACCTTCGCACCGTTAGCAAGTGGAAGCGCTTTATCTTCATTCATTAAAAGAGCTGCACCTTCCGCCTCAACCTGTTTTACAAGAGCTGCACCGGCTGCTGTTCTGTCTGCCTCTGTTTCGAAATCACCTTCATAATAAGTGTAATTCGGATCTTCATTTTCTAATTCCCAGAATGTACCACCTACAAACAATGCTACTGTATTGTCAAACATATTAAATATTACTAGTAATACACAGAAAATAACTGCAAGTGGTGCACTTAAAATGGATAACCATTTCCACAAGCTGGTTGCTTTTCTCTTTGCCTTTTTATAGGCCTTTTTCTGAGCTTTAAATTCTTTCTTGTCCATACTCATTTTTCTTTTCTCCCCTTCTTCTTATTAAAACCAGTTCTTCGTATCTACTTTCTGCACTACATATTCCGGATGGTCTTCCTTCGTACGGCAAAGAACGACGGAATCGTTAAGGCTACCGGCTTTCGCCTCAAATTTGTTTTCTCCATCCTTTAAAGCCACTTCAAACTTGAATACATGCTCGCCCCTCTTGGTGTCTACAAGTTTTCCGTCTTGGTAAAGTGATACTTCATTCTGGTTTGAATACACAGTAATCATCTGCTTTTCCGATTTACGATACGTAAATCTTCTGCCTGCAATATAAACAAATGCGTCTTCTTTGTTCCAGTACGCTTTATAAAGATAAAAGCTGTCTTTCTTCGTCTTACGGTCGAATGTCACCAGACCTTTATGATTCATTCCCGGCTCGCCGCCCTGATTTCTGGCATCTGCTGCAAAGTCAAACATGTTCCATACGTAG
Organism: uncultured Roseburia sp.; assembly: GCA_945787015.1. Classification (GTDB taxonomy): domain Bacteria; phylum Bacillota; class Clostridia; order Lachnospirales; family Lachnospiraceae; genus Roseburia. The sequence continues at coordinate 6,100 of CALZGM010000050.1, read as the reverse complement.
GTTCCCCAAAGGAACGAATGACGTTTGAAGCACTCCAGCATATACTCATGATAAATGTTCTGATACTCTTCCGTGTTATCGCCCCGTTTCGGACGCTCACTGTGAAGATTTGGCATTCCTTCCGCACCATACTCCGAATAGCCTAACGCTCTCTTTGGATACACGAAGTGATAAAACTTCATAAACCAATCATTTAAGAACAATCCCGGCACATACCAGCCTAAGTATAGGTTCCATGCAACAATATCCGATATCTTTGTCACCGGATGGAAAGGTCCGCACATCGCATAACACGCTAAGGTGGTTGGTCGCCCTGGATCCAGTTCCTTCACCAGCTTCTGTAATTCATGGTGATTGTCCAGCATGTCCTTTTTATGCGTAACCTTAATGGTAATCTCATTTGACAATCCCCATGTCACGATACATGGATGATTGAAGTTCTGAATAATCAGCTCCCGCATCTGGAAAAAGGTATTTTCTCTTGCATTCGGAAGATGTCTTGAGATATATGGAATTTCTGCCCATACTATCATTCCGTACCTATCACACAAATCATAAAAATACTGGTTGTGCTGATAATGCGCAAGGCGAATCGTGTTTGCTCCCACCTCACGAATCAGGTCCATATCCTGTTCCATCTGCTCATAAGAAATCGCATTTCCGATTCCTTTCCAGTCCTGATGACGTGACACACCATGCAGTGGATAAGAACGTCCGTTTAAGAAAAATCCCTTATCCGGATCCACAAAAAAGGTTCTCACACCACAGCTTGTGCTCACCTCATCTACTACTGTTTCACCACGTTTTAGCTGTGCTGTTAACTGATAAAGATACGGGTCTTTTACGCCATCCCAAAGATGAACTTCCTCAATTTTAAGTGTCGCACTCGTTCCCTTTGCAGATGCAGCCACATTTCCTTCGGCATCCCTTAACGTAATTTCTACTTCCAAACCTGCTGCGCTTAAATCTGCTACATTCGTATATGTATCAACCTTTATCGTTGCGTTCTTTCCATTCACCTCAGTTACATATTTGATTCCGGAGCCTCCGTAATAGTCCAAATCAAAATGCTCTGCTGAAACGGTAAGCAGCTCCACATCCCGGTAAATACCGCCATAGAATGTAAAATCCGCCATCTGTGGATACACACGGTCATTCACACTATTATCCACTTCCACACGAAGTTCATTTTCATCCTTCAGTAACCCGGTCACATCTTTGCGGAAGGTTGCATAACCATTGTCATGCGTACACACCTCTGCACCATTTAAAACAACCCTCGCACTTGCATTTACCCCATGAAACTGAAGATACACACATTCTCCTGCTTTAAATTCCGGCTTTGTAAACGTCTTTTCATATACGCAGGTTCCTCGAAAATAATCATTTCCCCCATCCTGTCCGTCCACAGCATTCCAGGTATGTGGCAAATCTACCGGACGTTTCTTTCCACTCTGGTTCGTAAACATCCAGTCATTCATTATTTTCTGTACACTTCTCATTTTGCCTCCTCTCTCCCAGGATTACTTTTAAGTCCTTGAAACGCAAAAAGAACCCTGTAGGATTTTAGTACTAATTAACCAAATACTACAAAGTTCTTTTCATTTTTTCAATATCATTTTCTTAAGTGGTTCAAAAAATGACCTAAGTGGACGCTTCACTTGGAATCGGGATTAAAATTTTCAGTGAAAAACAGCCATCTTCCTCACTTATATTTAAAAATCCATCATATTTTTTCACCATATACTGAATACTCTTAAGTCCAAATCCGTGATGGTAACGGTCCGCTTTTGTTGTCTTCGGAAGTTCCTTTTCATATACCAGTCTTTCCTTCGTCGGATTAATAATATTCATAACCAGAAACTGCTGCTGGCGGTAAATCATCACGTCAATCTGCCGTTTTTCCTCATGTTTAAATTTCTCCACCGCTTCAATGGCATTATCCAGTGCATTCCCCAAAATAGCATATAAATCGATCGTATTGATAAAGCCCATCTGACTTCCGTCCGCCACGCAGGATACGGTAATTTCACGTTCTTTACAGTACAGACTCTTTTCCGTCAGAATCGTATCCAAAACCTCATTGCCGCTTTTTACAATCGATTCATAGATTTTAATGGAGTCCTCCATTTCCTCTAAGTATGCATTAATTTCCTCTTTGCTCATATTGCGGATTGCCCGTATCTGATGTTTTAAATCATGGCATTTCTGATTGATGATAGCAATATTCTCCCTTGATAGTTCATACTGCTCCTGCTCTTTTTTCCAAAGCATATTCATAACTGCCAGTTCCTGACGCATGGCACTCTTTTTAAAGAGCTCACTCTGTAAATACAGAATTACCATTAGTAAGAGCTGTGTCAGGTAAATAATCATCCACTTTCCGTCTGCAGGCCCAACCTCCTCTTTTCCGATTGCATACCCCACCACTTCAAATGCTGTAAAAATCACAAGTGCCGAAAAAAGCTGTCTGGGGCCGATTTTTTCCTTTCCATCCTCCGGCATCCAGCGTGCAATTGTAAAGCCGATTATCAGATTTACAATGAAAAAAATGAACAGGCCGATTATGGCTTGCCACTTTAATTCTTTTTCCGCAAACGGCTGTATAATCATTATAATTCCAATCCATAACTCGCACATGAGCTGCCATGACATAAATGCCCACATGGCATAGTATAAGCAAAGCGAGACTGATAAGTTCCAGCATACATAGATAAATACAACCAGAATCGGCATACCGATAATTCTCCACAACACGCTTAGCATCATGAAATTCTTCGAAAAAAGCACTATAAATGCTGCTGCCAATGCGTAAAAGCCTCCCACGCACAGTGCCAGCCTTATGGAAAAATGCTCCCGTCTCTCCATCCTCCCTACATAGACAACTGTCCCTATCCACATTGCCGTCACAAAAATAAGTCCCAGTACAAAATTCATTATGGTGCACCTCCTACATATTCCGTCAGTGCCTGAAGAAATGCCGTCCGATTTCGTCTGCTTACTTCCAACTCATGTCCTGCTACAATAGCAGTGTTCTTACGCACTTGCGAAACATACTTCAAATTCACGATGTACCAGTGATTACACTTTACAAACGAATACGGGCTTAACATTTGCTCCACACTCTGCATGGTACCACGCATTGTAAATACGCCCTCATCTGTGTGATAATACAAGATGCGATTCTGTACTTCCACATAATAAATCTGCTGTACATTGAGTTTTTTTACTCCATCCGGCAAAGTAAGCAAAATCTCCTGTCTGGCTTTTTGCCTGGTACGCTTTAATACTCTTGTAAGCTTCATGGAAAACGTATAATAATTCACCGGTTTCATCACAAAATCCAGAGCACCCACCTCATATCCTTTAATCGCATAGCCTGCCATATTGGTAATAAACATCAGTGTTACGTCCGCATCCTGTTCTCTAATCTGTTCTGCTGCCTGCATTCCGTTTACTTTTGGCATCTCAATATCCAGCAGAATAATATCATATAGCGGCTGGTAATCCTTTAAAATCTCTTCTCCATCCCCAAATACCGATATTTTAAACCGCACATCATGCTCTTCTTGATATTTTTCTAAATATTCCTGCAATTGTGCAGCAAAGGCTGCTTCATCCTCAACAATTGCGATATGATACATAAGTCCTCTCCTTTAACGGTGCTTCCAAATACGGGCTTCATACGCCAAAAGTTCCTTCTGACTTGTGCCGGTTGTATAAATGATTTCAAACTCTCCTCCCGGTTTCCATGCCCTCTTTTTCTGTTTTCCAAGATTACAGTCAATCATGTATTCTTTTTCTCCCAATGCCCGGCGATAAACAAACCGGTCTTTCGCCTTGCATATTACTTCAAAATCGCCATATACAAAGGTTTCATCCGCTTTACGCAGGGCAATCAACGCCCGGTAAGCATCTCTTACTTCTTCGTTTATCTCCTGTTTTAGCCCCTCATAACAGGATGGAACGGTCTCATTCCATGGCAAAGGTACACGGCAATGCTCCCTTGTTCCCGCTAAAATTTCTGCAAAAACCTCTTCCTTTGGACGCTTTGTGGTCTGCTCTTCATAATAGCCTTTTGCCTCCACATCTGTAATCTGCTCCATAGAGGTAAATTCATAGTTGGAAAGCCCCATTTCATCTCCCTGGAATAAAAACGGGGTTCCCTTTAGTGTAAACTGCATCACTGCCAAAAGCTTCGCCACTGAAGTATGGTATGCCTTCTCTTTGGTAATCTTACTAATCATTCTTGGATTATCATGATTATTATAGAAAAGTGACATCCAGCAATTATTTCCGTAATGCTCCATCCAGTCAATCATATAATCCCGAAAATAGTTCAAATCGTATTCGTAGTCCTCCATGCGGATATGCCCCGGCGTCTCCAAATGATCAAAGGAAAATACCATATCCAGTTCTTTCCGTTCCTCTCCTGTCACCAGCTGGCTCATTTTCATTCCAAGTCCAGGCGTCTCACCAACCGAAAACGCATCATGCGGCTCAAAGGCTTCTCTTCGTACCTGTTTTAGGAACTCATGGAGTCTTGGGCCATAATAATAATGCTCAATTCCCGTAAATCCCATCAACGCTCCAATCGTCTCATTTCCCATCGGAAGTCCTTTTTCTTTGGAAATATAGTTAATCACGTCCATTCGGAAACCATCCACACCTTTATCCAGCCACCAGTTAATCATTTTAACCAGTTCTGTACGCACCTTTTCATTTTCCCAATTCAAGTCCATCTGCTTCTTGGAAAATAAATGCAAGGCCCAGGAATCTGTTTCCTCATAGTAGTTCCATGCAGGACCGGAGAAAAAGGAAGTCCAGTTGTTCGGCTCTTTTTTTAAGCCATCATCTTTTCTGAAAAAATAGTAATCTCTATATTCAGAATCCGGGTCCTCCAGCGCCTTTTTAAACCACTCATGCTCATCTGAGGTGTGATTCATAACCAAATCCATAATCAGGCGCATGCCCTTTTCATGAACTTTTTCCAGCAATTCATCAAAGTCTTCCATAGTTCCGAATTCCTGCATAATTTTCTGATAATCTCTGATATCATAGCCGTTGTCGTCATTCGGTGAATCATAAATCGGAGAAAGCCACAGCGCATCCGCACCCAGTTCTTTTAAATAATCCAATTTATCAATGATTCCTCTCAAATCGCCGATTCCATCGCCATTGGTATCACAAAAACTTCTTGGATAAATCTGATAAAAAACTGCTTCTTTCCACCATTTTTTCGTAACCGTACCATTGGACGCATTTGGAACATCCGGCTCACTGTTAATCAAATGCAGCAGAGCCCGAAAGAAGTCCTCTCCCAACTGCTTTTGGGTAAGCTTAGCAATCGTTTTTAATTTTAACTTTGATATCAGTCCATTGGTCAGCATTTTTTCCGGAATATTCATCTGAAGCAAAACCTTTGCAAGCGCATCATGGCCCACCGGTGTCTGATACAATTCCCCTATGCTACTGTCCATTGTCAGTCCTTCTATTTTTCCCATAGCTTCTCCATTCTACTTCTTATATATCACCCACAGTCTCCAACCTGTAAAAAGAATTGTCGCTCCAAAAATAAAATAAGTTTTTAACCAAAAACTTAGCACATGTACAGGTTTTGCATACGCCACGTTCTCTTCAAAGTAAAGCGTCACCTTATCCCCATGATACGCAGCAGAAAATCCTGCCAAGTCGTATTGATGATACGCACCCTTTTCATCCACGTAAACCGCCTGGGCTGTCGTTTCATGATAATCAGCTTCTATTGTCTTCCAATTCCTCTGCATTTTGATTTCCTCTATATGAAACGTTACTCCCCTTAGCAAAATCAAAACTGCTGCCCCAAATAATGCCCACCAGATTCTTGCATGGTAGCTTCGCTCTTTTTTCTCATCATAAACAAGCTCCCTGCCATCAAACCCATCCAGCAAGTCCACCTCATGCTTCCCCATACACTTCTCCTCCGTCACAAATACTATCTTTTATTATATCAGAAACGCAGCTATTGGGGAAGAATAGAAAATGGGTTGTTATAGATATTTAGTACAAAATTTGAATTTATAGTTTCGTATATTGAGGAAGAGAGAAAGAGACTGTTTTT
>CALZGM010000049.1 GCA_945787015.1 uncultured Roseburia sp. | reverse complement strand
AAAGAAAAACGTTGAACGCGGACAGGCACATATTCAGGCATCTTTTAACAATACAATTGTAACACTTACAGATGCTGAAGGTAATGCTTTATCATGGGCAAGTGCCGGTGGTCTTGGATTTAGAGGTTCAAAGAAATCTACTCCATATGCTGCACAGATGGCAGCTGAAACAGCTACAAAGGCAGCTTTAATTCACGGCTTAAAGACAGTAGACGTATTCGTAAAGGGACCAGGTTCAGGTAGAGAAGCAGCAATTCGTGCGCTTTCAGCATGTGGACTTGACGTTATTAGTATTAAAGACGTTACTCCTGTACCACACAACGGATGTCGTCCACCAAAACGCAGAAGAGTTTAATTAGGAGGAGACTAAGATGGCAGTAAATAAAGTTCCTGTTCTTAAGAGATGTAGATCACTTGGTTTAGAACCAAGTTACTTAGGATATGATAAGAAATCCAATAGAGAATTAAAGAGAGCTAACAAGAAGATGTCTGAGTACGGTCTTCAGTTAAGAGAAAAGCAGAAAGCTAAATTCATCTATGGTGTATTAGAAAAACCTTTCCGTAATTACTACGAGAAGGCTGATAGAATGAAAGGCTTAACAGGTCCAAACTTAATGACTATGTTAGAGTCCAGATTAGACAACGTTGTATTCCGTCTTGGATTCGCTAGAACAAGAAAGGAAGCTAGACAGATTGTTGACCACAAGTTTGTATTAGTAAATGGCAAACAGGTTAATATCCCTTCTTATTTAGTAAAAGCTGGCGATGTTATCGAAATCAGAGAGAAGAGCAAAGGCCTTCAGAGAATGAAAGACATTCTTGAAGTAACTGGTGGAAGATTAGTTCCAGATTGGTTAGATGTTGATTCTGAAAAATTACAGGGTACTGTAAAAGAATTACCTTCTAGAGAGCAGATTGACGTTCCAGTTGATGAAATGCTCATCGTCGAGTTATATTCTAAATAAAGCGTAATTCGCCGGGGAACCTAGTAGTTCGCCGGCAATACGTTATTATAAAGGAGGGAATTTGTAGTGTTCGATTTTCAAAAACCAAAAATTGAGATCGCTGAAATTTCAGAAGACAAGAAGTATGGCCGTTTTGTTGTAGAACCGCTTGAGCGTGGATATGGCACAACACTTGGAAATTCTTTAAGAAGAATTATGCTTTCTTCATTACCGGGTGCTGCAGTCAGCCAGGTTAAAATTGAAGGTGTTTTACATGAATTCAGCTCTATTCCTGGTGTTAAGGAAGACGTAACTGAAATTATTATGAACATTAAAGAGCTTGCTATCCGCAATAACAGCTCTTCTGATGAACCAAAGATCGCTTATATCGAATTCGAAGGCGAAGGTGTGGTTACAGCTGCTGACATTCAGGCAGATTCTGATATCCAGATTTTGAATCCTGATTTAGTAATCGCTAACTTAAATGGCGGTGCTGACAGCAAGTTATATATGGAACTTACAATCACAAAAGGAAGAGGATATGTAAGTTCAGATAAGAATAAAACAGAAGATGTGCCAATTGGCGTTATCGCTGTTGATTCTATCTATACACCGGTTGAACGAGTAAATCTTTTAGTAGAAAATACCCGTGTTGGTCAGATTACTGATTACGATAAACTGACATTGGATGTTTATACAAACGGAACACTGGAACCGGATGAAGCAGTTAGCTTAGCTGCTAAGGTTTTAAGTGAGCATTTGAGTCTTTTCATTGATTTGTCAGAAGCTGCACAGACAGCAGATATCATGATTGAAAAAGAAGATAATGCAAAAGAAAAAGTTCTTGAAATGAACATTGACGAACTTGAATTATCCGTACGTTCTTACAACTGCTTAAAGAGAGCAGGTATTAATACAGTAGAAGAACTGACAAACAGAACACCGGAAGACATGATGAAGGTTCGTAACCTTGGACGTAAGTCTTTGGAAGAAGTTTTGGCAAAATTAAAAGAGTTAGGACTTCAGTTAAACCAGGGTGAAGAGTGATCCTTGTTTAGCATAAATCATTAGGCAGAAACAGTAAATCCGAAGGGTATGGAGTATGTCAATGCCACAAAGTAACAGCATTCGGAAAGTAAGACCACAGGCGTATCCGGATGTACCAAAAAATGGAGGAAAAGAAAAATGGCAAAATATCGTAAATTAAGCAGAACCTCTAGCCAGAGAAAGGCTTTATTAAGAGGTCAGGTAACAGCATTATTACACAACGGCAAGATCGTTACAACAGAAGCAAAAGCAAAAGAAGTAAAGAAAATTGCTGAAGGTCTTATTGCATTAGCAGTAAAAGAAAAAGACAATTTTGAAGAAGTTACAGTAAAAGCAAAAGTTGCTCGTAAAGATGCAAACGGCAAGAGAGTAAAAGAAGTTGTAGATGGTAAGAAAGTTACTGTTTATGATGAAGTAGAAAAGACAATTAAGAAAGATATGCCTTCTCGTCTTCATGCTCGTAGAGAAATGTTAAAGGTTCTTTACTCTGTAACAGAAGTTCCTGCAGAAGCTGCCGGAAAGAAGAAAAATACAAAAGAAGTTGATTTGGTTGCAAAATTATTTGACGAAATCGCTCCGAAGTATGCTTCTCGTAACGGTGGTTACACAAGAATCGTAAAGATTGGTCAGCGTAAAGGTGACGGTGCTTTAGAAGTATTACTTGAGTTAGTCTAAGATTAAATGCGAATAAGCAGAGAAAAATAAAAAGGAGACAATCACTTTTGATTATAAAGAAGTGACTGTCTCTTTTTTTTATCTTACTGCAATGATTTCAATTTCGCAAAGAACGCCCTTTGGAAGAGCTTTAACAGCCACACAGGAACGCGCAGGCTTGCCAACGAAGTATTTTGCATATACTTCATTAAATGCGGCAAAATCAGTCATTTCTGCAAGAAAACAGGTTGTTTTGATGACGTTTTCAAAGGTAAGGTCATTTGCGTTAAGGATGGCTCCGATGTTTTTGCAGGACTGCTCGGCTTGTTCTGTAATCGTTGCCCCGACAACTTCTCCGGTTTCCGGGCATAATGGAATTTGTCCTGAGGCAAATAAGAAACCATTTGCTTCGATTGCCTGAGAATATGGACCGATTGCGGCAGGTGCATTTTTCGTAGTAGTTACTTTTAACATAATCTGTATCCTCCGTTTCATGTAATATAGTTTTATTATAAACAGAATTCAAAAAATATCAATTCCGGATAAATAGAAGATTGCGCGAATATAGTTGGCACATATGGACATGATTTGATATAATAAAAAACAACTTGCAAAGGAAAATTCAAAAATGGAGGTACACACAAATGGGTATCGTAGTAATTGGTGCAGTATTTGTTGATATAAAAGGTTTCCCGGAGGATGCGTATATTCCGGATGGAAGAAATGCCGGTCATATTGAATATGTTCATGGTGGTGTCAGCCGGAATGTGGCGGAGAATATTGCAAATGTGGAGCTGCGGCCCACGTTTGTCAGTATTGTGGATGATACTCCAATGGGCGAGGACGTTGTAAATAAATTAAAAAGGCATAAAGTAAATTGTGACTATCTTCTTTCTCTTCCATCGGGAATGGGAACATGGTTAGCTGTTTTTGACAGTCATGGTGACTTGGCAGGCTCTATTTCCCAACGCCCAAATATGATGCCACTGCTCGACTTACTAGAAGAAAAGGGGGACGAGATAATCGGCAATGCAGATTCTATCGTTTTAGAGGTGGATTTGGATAAAGAAATCGTTAAGAAAGTATTTTATCTTGCAGAAAAATACAATAAGAAAGTATATTCTATTGTTTCAAATATGACCATAGCAGCACAGCGCCGTGATTTCATTCAGCGGTTTGACTGCTTTATTTGTAATCAGTTAGAAGCGGGTATTCTTTTTGCGGATGACTATAGTGAAAAAAGTGCAGAAGAATTACAGGAAATCATTTCAGAAAAAGTAATACGTGCCCGTTTCCCTGCGATGATTGTTACCATGGGTGGAAATGGTGCTGTTTATGCAGATATCAATGGGAATAAAGGACATGTTCCGGCGAGAAATGTACAGGTGATTGATACAACAGGTGCCGGAGATGCGTTCTGCTCCGGTGTTGTGGCAGCTCTGACTTATGGGAAAACCCTTCCGGAGGCGGTAGAAATCGGTTCATTTCTTGCAGCTTCCGTGATTACAACATCAGATAATGTATGTCCACGCTTCCTGCCATCAGAACTAGGGTTGGATTTGGAAGTGTTTGACTAATAAAAAATGAGGAGTATATGCAAATGAAAATGTTATGAAAACAAAGCTTGAAATCCATATTATGGATTATTATTCTCCTTTGGGGATTGGCAATCTTCCTTGGAGTAATGGCGATGCCGTCACTTTCAAATGCCGGTACAGAACCGACACCTTGGGAAGAGGTGGATTTTTCGGGAGACATTGAAGGACTCTATATTTCCGGAACCGTTTATGGAATATATGACTGGTACTGCGAAGAATACGAAGATGACAAAACCGTTGCCAGAGAATATTTTACAGACGCTGACAACTACTATTACATTGGACTTCGTGCAGAACATGGCGACATGAAAGCAGCAGATGCTCTTATGGAAGCAACCTCTGCATACCTTGAAGGAGAGGATGATGGAACTCTTTTAATGGAAGCCCAGTATGAAGTAAAAGGTATCATCAAAAAAATCCCTTCTGATAGTATGAAATTCTATCGTGAGTATCTGGACTGGGATACCCTGGATGAAGAATCAAGAGAGATGTTCCTTCCCTATTACATTGACGTAAATAATCTTGGCGATTATGATACTACAGATGGCATTATTTTCCTGACTGTAGCAATTATACTGTTTTTGATTGGGCTTTTATTCTTAGTTTGGGCTTTGACAGGACGTTATCAGAAAACAATTAACAATTATATTAAGAATAGTATGAACCCTGAGTATACCCGGGACAAAATAGAAAATTTCCTTCAGGTTGTTCCGGAAGTGAACGGACTCCGTTGTAATCAGGAGTTTATCTGTGGCAGCAACAACGGTACAACAATCTTTGGAGAGACGCAAAAAATTGTCTGGGCATACAAACATACTGTCAATCATAGATACTACTTTATCACGGTTTCAAAAAGCTATGCGATTGTCTTAGGCTTTTTAGATGGAACGACGCAATCTGCAGCTATTAAGAAAGAAGAGATGGTCGATGCTCATCTTCAGACATTACAGCAGTTATGTCCGAAAGCAATTATTGGATACAGTGTTGACTTGGAGAAAATGTTCCGTAAGAATTTAAACGAATTTTTAAGATTACGTTATTATGCTCCTGAGACAACAGAGCAGAATCGGACGGATGATACTACAGTATAACAAGCAAAATAATAGAAAGTGGAAGTTGAAAAATTGATTCAACTTCCACTTTTTTTAGGTGCGCCTAGCGGCGCACGTTTTCGATATATTATGAAACATTTAGTGCATATCAGCCAACGGTAAAGTAAAGATAAACTCCGTTCCAACCCCTTCGGTGCTGATACAGTTAATATTTTCTCCATGAGCATTGATAATTTCCTTTACAATCGCAAGGCCAAGCCCGGTTCCTTTTTTATCCTTACCACGGGATAAGTCTGTTTTGTAAAAACGCTCCCAAATTTTATTGATACTGTCTTTCGGAATACCAATTCCGGTGTCTTTGATAGAAACAAACACTTTTTCGTTTTTGGTTGTTGTTTCAATATAAATGGCGGCATTGTCATGGCTGAACTTAATGGCATTATCAATCAGGTTATAGAGAACCTGCTGAATCTTACCATAATCAGCACGGACAAACAACTGTTCATCCGTTAGTGTCAGATCAAAGGAAAGCTGTTTTTTGGTACAGACACCCTCAAAGGTCAGAATTGTTGTCCGGATGGTGGCGTTAATATCAAAGGTGGTTACGTCTAACATAACACCGCGGGAACCAAACTTATTTAACTCTAAAAGACTTTTGGTCAGTTTGTTAAGCCGTTCTGTTTCAAATAGAATAATATTTAAATACTTTTCCTGCATTTCCACCGGGATGGTGCCATCTAACATCGCTTCAATGTAACCCTTAATAGAAGTAAGAGGCGAGCGGAAATCGTGCGAAACATTCGAAATAAATTTTTTCTGGTCATCTTCTAAGGTATGTAATTCTGTTGCCATATAATTAATGGAGGCAGCAAGGTAGCCGATTTCGTCATTGGAAGGAACTTCAATCGGTGTATCAAAATTACCCTGCATATAGTTATTTAGTGCGTTGGTAATTTTTCGAATTGGAATAAAGATTACCAAAGCAAACAGAATCAAAACCAGGAGGGCTGCAAGTGCAATAAGACCAAGCGTCTGATAGCCAATCATAGTCAGGTTATTTGCTGTATTAACAAGGGTCTGCATCGGTTTGTGAATCAGAACATAGCCGCGTACCTTATAGCCAACCGTAATCGGTGCAAATACACTTAACATTTTTTCTGAAAAGGAGCCATAGAAGTCACCAATAAGGTAATATTGATTACCAAAATCAAGAATATTAAAATCCTTAATCGGATGTCCGCTTGAAAAATGATGAGAGGAATCTAAGAGGACGTTCCCCTTTACATCGACAATCCATATGGCAGTTTCGTTATAGGTACTTTGTATGGTTAACTGTAGCTGAAACTCTTCCATGGTGAGTGCATGGGAAAAATAATTTACTGCATAGGTTTCAGAAATAGCATTTGCTTCCCGATACAGACTGGATGCTTCCTGCTTTTGAATTTCCTGATAGGAGCTCTGATACATAAATACGGTTACTGCCAAGAAACTCAACAAAATAAAAAGCAGATAACCGGCGATCAGTTTTAAATAAAGTGTGCGTTTCATGAGATGCCTCCGCTATTCTCTGACTTCGAATTTATAGCCGATGCCCCATACAGTAGCAAGGCTCCAGTTTGCATGGTCCTTGATTTTTTCACGAAGGCGTTTTACATGTACGTCTACGGTGCGGGTATCACCGATATATTCATAACCCCAGATATGATCGAGTAGCTGCTCTCTGGTAAACACCTGATTTGGTGAAGACGCAAGGAAATATAAAAGCTCTAATTCCTTTGGCGGCATGTCAACCTGCTCCCCGCGGTAGAGTACCGAATAGTTGGATAAATTAATAACTAAATCTGTGTATTTGACGCATTTAATATCAGAAGCAGGTTCTTCTGCCTTAACAGGCTGATAGCGTCTTAAAACCGCCTTTACGCGTGCTACAAGCTCCTTAGAATCAAAGGGCTTCATCATATAGTCATCGGCGCCCAGCTCCAGTCCCAAAACCTTGTCAAAGATTTCTCCTTTTGCAGAGAGCATAATGATTGGAACATTTGATTTGGCACGGACTTCGCGGCAGACCTGATAGCCATCGATACCCGGAAGCATTAAGTCCAGTAAAATCAGATTGGGACTATAGGTTTCAAAGGCTTGCAGGGCTTCTTCTCCATCATTTACAATCTTTGTATCAAAGCATTCTTTCGTTAAATAGAGCGAAATCAATTCTGCAATATTGTTGTCATCATCGACAATCAGGATTTTTTGTTTTGCTGCCATAATTTACTTCCTTTCTATTATTTTTCAAATTCTGCAATAGTAACACCTGCATCACCTTCACCATATTCACCAAGATGATAAGATTTCACATATTTGCAGCGTTTCAGATGAGACTGTACGGCATTACGAAGTGCACCGGTACCTTTTCCATGCACGATGCGGACAGAAGGCAGATGCGAAAGATAAGCATCATCCAGATACTTGTCTAAAAGAGCAATGGCTTCATCCGTTGTCTTGCCAATGAGATTGATTTCTGTTGAAATGGAAGCAGCTTTGCTCAATTTGGATTTCCCAATACCGGTTTTTTTGGATTTGGCGCCGACGAGAGAGTTGTCTTCTTCGAGAAGCATCAAATCGCGGATATTAACTTGAGAACTTAAAATACCCATCTGTACGGTTAAATCACCTTTTGCATTCGGAAGGGTGTGAACCGTTCCGACAAGATTCATGCTAAGGACCTTGACACGGTCGCCAATGCGTAGATTCTTTGGAACTTTATCCGGTGATACTTCCGTCCTCTTCTGGTCAGATAATTTCTTCTGTTTGGATGTCATCTTGTCACGCAAAGCAGCACGTTCTTTTTCCATCTCACTGATAGAAGCGGTGCCGTTTCCGTATTTATGAAAGTTACGAATCGTAGCGTCTGCAACATCTTTTGCCTCTTTTAATATGTTGAAGGCTTCTTCGTTTGCTTCCCGTAATATTTTCTCACGGCTTGCATCCAGACGCTCCTGTTTTTCTTCCAGTTTCTTCTTTAAATTCTCAATTTCTGCTTTATACTGATTGATTTCCAACTGTTCTTTTTCAATCGTAACACGGCTCTTTTCCAAATCGGCCAGTAAATCCTCGAAATTTTCATCATTTTCAGAAATGCGCTCTTTCGCATCTGCAATTAAGTCAGTGCTTAACCCCAGCTTTTCGGAAATAGCAAACGCATTACTTTTTCCCGGAATACCGATTAAGAGGCGGTAGGTCGGGCTCAAGGTCTCTACGTTGAATTCGCAGCAGGCGTTTTCCACACCGGCAGTAGAGAGAGCAAATACCTTCAACTCACTGTAATGTGTGGTGGCCATCGTTCTGGCCCCATACAGATGCAGCTTGGATAAAATCGCAATGGCTAGAGCAGCGCCTTCCGTTGGATCGGTTCCGGCACAAAGCTCGTCTAACAATACCAGGGAGCGGTCATTGACCTGTTTTAAAATGCGGACGATGTTTGTCATATGGGAAGAAAAGGTACTAAGACTCTGCTCAATACTCTGTTCATCTCCAATGTCTGCAAAAACTTCCTCAAAAATACCAAGCTCTGAACGTTCAGAAGCCGGGATAGGAAGGCCGGACTGCCCCATTAAGGTAAGAAGGCCTACCGTCTTTAAAGAAACCGTTTTACCGCCGGTATTTGGACCGGTAACGATTAATAAATTAAAATCATCTCCCAGATGCACATCAATCGGTACAACCTTTTTCTGGTCCAGTAAGGGGTGACGTCCCTTTTTGATAGAAATACGGCCGTCTTCATTAAACATTGGGGAAACACCGTTATAGGTCTGTGCATAAGCCGCCTTTGCAAAAATAAAATCCAGTTCAATTAATACTTTATAGTCTGTAGCAATCATGGAAGAAGATTCAAATACCAGATTACTTAAGACAGCAAGTATTTTTTCGATTTCCTCTTTTTCTTTTAGAAGCAATTCCTTGTATTCATTATTCAGATTGACAACAGCCATCGGTTCAATGAAAAGAGTAGAACCTTTGCCGGACTGGTCATGTACCATACCCGGCACCATGGATTTGGCCTCCGCCTTTACCGGAAGACAATAACGGCCATCGCGCATGGTGATAACGGTATCCTGCAGGTAACTGCGGGTTGTGGCATTGTTTATCATCTGGTTCATCTGTGCACGGATTTTATCTGTCATGGAATGCATAGAACGCCGAATCGAACGTAGTGTGGGGCTGGCATCGTCTGCAATCTCTTCTTCCGACAAAATACATCTGCGGATTTCATCATACAGTGGAGTGAGGGGCTCAATTTGCGCAAAGAATGCGGTTAAAGAGTCCTCCGGCGCGTCATCTCTGATTCCTCTGGAAAAGGTTTTAGCACGTTTGGCCGCCTCTAACAGAGAGCAGACAGCAAGTAATTCGATTGCATTTAAAGAACTGCCAAGCTCCAGACGCTTTAGGGAGTCGTTTAAGTTGCGGACACCGGAAAAAGACAGACGGCCGCATTTAAATAAACGGTCAAGAGCGTCCTTCGTCTGCTGCTGCTCTAATTCAATCTGAACGCGGTCAGTGGAAGGAGTCAGGGTCAGACAACGTCTTTTGGCTTCTTCACTGGCAGCGTATTCTGCTAAAAGAGTTCGTATTTTATGATATTCTAATGTGTAAAGTGCTTTTTCATTCATAGTAAACCACCTATTTGTAACTAAAAATCTGATTGTTTTTATTATAGCTTAAAGCGCGGGTTATGGAAAGCAGAAAATAAAGTATTGCAAGGGTAAGCGTTTCAAATTATAATATTCCTTATCGGATGTGTTTCTATTTAACAGAGAGGAATAACATGCAGGAGAAGGAACAAAAAAACTACGAATTTATCAAGGAAAAGAGAAAAGAAAGACCTGTTAATAAAAAAAGGATGCTCATGCAGGCTGCTTTTGTATTTGCCATGGCGATTATGTTTGGTGTGGTTGCCAGCTTTGTGATTGCCTTTTTGCAACCGAAGATAGAAGCGTTTTTATATCCTAAGGAGAATCCGACAGTGTCTATTCCGGAGGACGAGCCCACAGAAACGCTGTCTACTGAAGTGGCCGGGACAGAGAATGCCAATGTAGAGAACGAGCAGCCAATCAATATGACAGACTGGCAACCGACAATCGAGGATTTGCAGATGCTGCAGAATCAGCTTTATGCAGTCGGACGTGAGGCAAATCGTTTTGTGGTAACGGTGACAGGGATTCAGAGCAACACAGACTGGTTTAATAATGCCTATGAGAGCAGAGACCAGGGGTCCGGAATTATTATTGCTAATAATGGGCAGGAGCTTTTAATTCTGACGGAGAAAAAAGTCATCTCCAATGCACAGGAAGTGTATGTCACTTTTTCGGATGAGACAACCATCAAAGTATCCATGAAACAATATGACGGTAATACGGGAATTGCGATTTTAAGTGTGCCGCTTTCAGAGATAGATGCGTCGACTATGCAGGAAATTACGATTGCGCCATTGGGAAGCTCTTTGTATGTGCAGCAGGGAACGCTTACGATTGCAGTTGGAAGTCCTATGGGTATGAATTTTTCCATTTTAACAGGAAATATTACATCAACCACCAATACAATTTCTACGATTGACGCGAACTACAAAATTTTTACAACAGATATTGTAGCCAGCGAAAGCGGAAGCGGAGCACTTTTAAATGTAAAGGGTGAAGTGATTGGTCTGGTGATGCAGGATTACAGTAGACAGGGCGATGAAAATACTCTGACTGCAGTTGCAATTTCGGATTTAAAAGCATTGATTGAAAATCTTTCGAATAATAAAGAAATGGCATATTTAGGCCTTGGCATTAGTACAGTTAGTAGTGAGATTGAAAAGGAATATGAGATTCCGAGAGGAGTTTATATTAAAGAAGTAAAGATGGATTCCCCTGCAATGAATGCCGGTTTACAGAGCGGTGATGTCATCGTGGAGATGGATGGGGAAGGCATCTACAGTGAAGAAGCCTATGAGAGAAAGATGCTTAATATTCGCCCGGGAGATAAGGTGCGGGTGATTATTAAACGTCAAAGTGCGGATGGGTATGTGTCTATCCGCTGTGATGTGGAGGCTTCAAAATTAAAATAAGAAACGGTCTTCCAATAGGAGAGAAGACAAAAGAAAGGCTGGAACAGGATTCATGAGATATATTGAGACCTTACGGGAAGGTGAGCGGATTAACGAGATTTATTTGTGCAAGATGAAACAGTCCGCACTTACAAAAGCGGGAAAACCGTATGATAATCTGGTGCTTCAGGATAAGACGGGAACACTGGATGCAAAAATATGGGATCCGGGCTCAGTTGGAATAGATGAATTTGATGCTCTTGATTATGTAGCAGTAACAGGTGATATTACAAGCTTTCAGGGAAATCTACAGTTGAGCGTGAAGCGTGCGAGAAAGGTAGCTGAAGGAGAATATGATCCAAAAGACTATCTTCCGGTCAGTGAGAAAAATGTGGATGAGATGTATACAGAACTGTGTACTTTGATTCAGGGTGTGAGCAATCCCTATTTGAACAGACTGCTAAAGAGCTTTTTTGTGGAGGATGCAGAGTTTGTAAAACGGTTTAAGTTCCACTCCGCAGCAAAATCCGTACATCACGGTTTCGTGGGAGGTTTATTGGAGCATACTTTAGGAGTGACAAAGAATTGTGAATATTTTGCAAAGGCATATCCATTTTTAAATCATGATTTGCTGATTAGTGCAGCAATTTTTCATGATATTGGAAAACTGGAGGAACTATCAACATTTCCGGAAAATGATTATACAGACGAAGGACAGTTACTTGGCCACATTATGATTGGTGCAGAGATGGTGGGAGAACGGATTCGTACCATCGAAGGATTCCCAACGCGTCTGGGAAATGAATTGAAGCACTGTATTTTAGCACACCACGGTGAATTGGAATTTGGTTCGCCGAAAAAACCGGCGCTGGCAGAAGCCTTAGCGCTTAGTTTTGCAGACAATATGGATGCAAAGATGGAAACCATCCGTGAGATTTTTGCGGGAACTCCGGAGAATAGTACGGATTGGTTGGGATATAATCGTTTGTTGGAGACCAATATTCGAAAAACAAGCAGGTAGAAATTGGATTTAGATGAGCAGCTTCGTAAAACGAGGCTGCTTGTGTTCACTATGGAAGGAAGTTGTATGCTAAAGAATGACATCATTGAATTGGTAATCGAGGATATGAGCGTAAACGGTGAGGGGATCGGAAAACATGAGGGAATGGCCTTTTTTGTCAAAGATGCCATTGTTGGTGATAAAATCCGCGCCCGCATCACAAAACTGAAAAAGACTTATGGCTACGCGAGAGTAGAGGAGATTGTGGAAGCCTCAGCAGACAGGACAGTGCCACGCTGCGAACTGCACAAACGCTGCGGTGGATGCCAGATTCAGGCGATGGACTATCGGGCACAACTGGCATTTAAGGAGAAAAAAGTACGGGATAATCTGATTCGGCTGGGAGGCTTTTCGGAGGAAGAAGTGGCTGCTGTCATGGAGCCGATTGTGGGGATGGACGAGCCATACCGCTATCGGAACAAAGCACAGTTCCCGATAGGAACAGACAAGGAAGGGAACACGGTTGCCGGATTTTATGCTGCCCGTTCGCATGATATTATCCCGGTGACGGATTGTAAACTTGGTGTAGAGCAAAACGAGTTGGTGTTGAAAGCCGTGCTTTCTTATATGAAAGAATGCAATATCAGACCATATGATGAGACGACCGGGAAGGGGTTGGTTCGCCATGTGTTAATCCGTTATGGTTTCACGACAAAAGAAATCATGGTCTGCCTTGTCATCAATGGGAAAAGCCTGCCGGCAGCAGATAAACTGGTTGCGATGTTGTGCGAAATTGAGGGCATGCAGAGCATTTCCATCAATAGTAATACAAAGAATACAAATGTGATTTTAGGGGATGTGACAAAGTGCATCTGGGGCACCCCTTATATTACGGATTATATTCATCTTAGAACCTGTGGGGGAAAAATGCCGCAGGAAGCCGGGGTGGCAGCTGATGCCACAGAGTTTGCATTGACCAATACGGCTATTGCTTATCATATTTCACCACAGTCCTTCTATCAGGTGAATCCGGTACAGACGGAAAAACTATACAGTCTGGCCTTAGATTACGCAGGGTTGACAGGAAAAGAAGCGGTCTGGGACTTGTACTGCGGAATCGGAACAATTTCTCTTTTCCTTGCGGGAAAGGCGGGTAAAGTATATGGAGTGGAAATCGTACCGCAGGCAATCGAAGATGCGAAGAATAATGCAAAATTAAACGATATTACTAATGTACAGTTTATCGTAGGAAAAGCAGAAGAAGTGCTAACGAAATTCTACGAGAAGAACCTGACACATGCGATGCCGGACTTGGCAGCAGGTTCTGGCGGCGAGGGCGATATGCTACATCCGGATGTTATCGTCGTTGACCCGCCACGGAAAGGCTGTGATGAGAAGTGCCTGGAAACCATGCTTAAGATGCAGCCGGAACGTATCGTGTATGTAAGTTGTGATTCGGCTACGCTGGCAAGAGATTTACGAATTTTATGCGATGGAGGGTATGAGCTTAAGAGAGTGAGGGCTGTGGATCAGTTTGGGAATACGACACATGTGGAAACAGTCTGCCTTCTGTCGAAAAAATCCCAATAAATCAAAGGATTTCGCCATTTTGGGAATAAAATAGATGTGTGTTTCTGTTTCCGTAGAGTGATGATATAACCGGATGTTTACCCCAGGGGATAGGCTTTGGAGAACGGGAAATATACATTTTGGCGAAAGGATACTTTTTCGCAAAAGAGGAAGAAGAAAAATGGATGAGAAATTAGAATATGCAGAACAGTGGGAAGTAAGTTCGAAATATTTTTATGATAAGAATTATTACAACTGGATGCAAACGAAGATAAAAGATTATAATATTATTTTAGAAGTTGGCTGTGGCACGGGATATAGTACATTATCATTATTAGAAAATGGACATAAGGTAATTGCGCTAGATAAAAATAGTGAGTGTATTGAAAAAGCAAAAATGTTGATACAGCAAAGTGGTTATTCCGTTGGGAATTTGTCTGATGCAGATGTCTTGTTTATTAAAGCAGATATAGCGGTTGAAGAGTTTTATTCTCAGTTGTTAAGTTCACTTCATTTTGATGCAGTGATATGTTGGAATGTAGGAAGTTACTGGAACAAGGATACTATACGGTACTATTTGCCTTATATGTTAGAGTATGGATTGAATGTATTTCAGATTCAACAGAATCCAGAATCATCGTACTCAGAATTGATTTTGTGGAATGCGTGTAAAATTGCCGCTATTAGAAATGTACCTGTACATATAGTGGATCGTGCAGGTGAAATTATAAATGAGACAAATGATGAGTATTATTGCACATTAAGAGCAGAATTTGCTTTTTCGGATTTGGATTTTGATAATTTGCAAGCAGATTCTGTTTCGGGTGGCGGACGAATGTTGGTTACAAATGGTAGCATAAACAGAGAAGAAATTATTGAGACAATGCTGGTGTCGATATTCATGAAATAGATACTGTAATGCGATGAAAGGGAGTGGGTTATATGGGGATAAAACCGTTACCCCACTTTGAAAATCTATTGAATACTTTCGCTATGCAGTATAAAATCAAGGTTCAGGGGAATATTGAAACCGTTTGTCTGCTTTCAAGGAAACCTTGATTTTCTGCGGTTTGTAGAGTATTAAGGAACAAAAATGGATGTGTGTTTTGTAGCTTTGTGAATGAACCATTTGAATATCGTAGCAGTGGGGTGTTTTGAAACTCTGCTGAATAATAGGCTTTTGCTAAAAGGTATCACTTTTGCGAAAATGTATGATACCTCCCGGCAGGAGCCTTTTTTTATAAAGATAACTTGACTTCTAAATCTTACTGATGTAATATTTACACAAGTGCAGCAGGATTGCGGACGAAATTTTTTTGTTGCGAAATCTTACGCATGTAATAAAAAGGGAGGAGGAATGCATAGTACGATATACCCAGCAAAGAGAAATTTTTTTACTTCAAAATCTTACGAATGTAATATTTTGAAGATGTAGTGTACATTGAAAATAGAATATGACCATATCAGCAAAGCAAAATGAATGGAGGTCAATATGAAGAAAGGAAAAAGCAGAAACAAGCGAAAGAAAACAAGAAGTAGGCGTCTATGGATTGCGATTGCTGTTATAGGAATAGCTGCGGTAATTTCTGCAGTATGCGTGGCAGGAATGTTGGCAACAAAGGAAAATGCCTGGAGGACACCGGAAGAACTTCTGGTGGAGTACATGAATCATATTCCAAAACAGGACTATGAAGAAATGTATGCGATGCTACATATTGAGGCATCGGGAAATGTCAGTCAGGAGGATTTTGTAAAGCGAAATTCAGCTATTTATGAAGGTATAGAAGTCCAGAATATGGATGTCCAGATTATTGCATATGATGAGGAGCAAATGGTGGTAACCTACCAGACTTCTTTTGATACAGTTGCAGGAACTATCAGCTTTGAGAATGAAGCGCTCTTTCTAAAGGGCGAAGATGGATATAAGTTGGTTTGGGATGATTCCATGATTTTTCCGAATCTAACTTCTACAGATAAAGTAAGAGTTTCCACTACACAGGCAGAACGAGGAGAAATTCTGGATAGGAACGGACGTGTCCTTGCAGGAAAAGGTACAGCATCTTCGGTTGGAATCGTTCCGGGCAAGTTGGAAAACAGAGAGGAAGCAATCGCACAGATTGCAGAACTATTGGAAATCACACCGGAAGCGATAGAAAAGAAACTGTCTGCAAAGTGGGTAAAGGATGATTCTTTTGTTCCTATTAAAACGATTCCAAGAGTGAAAGAAATTGAGTTAATGTCTATCAGTCCAGATGAAGAAGTCCTAAAGGAGAATGAAAGGCATGAAAAGTTGCTGGAGATTCCCGGAGTGATGATATCTGATGTTGAAGTGCGTGAATACCCATTAGGGGAAGCAGCTGCACATTTGGTCGGATATGTTCAAAGTGTTACTGCGGAAGATTTAGAGGAACATGCAGGAGAAGGCTATACAGCCAATAGTGTAATCGGCAGAAGTGGAATGGAGGGATTGTTCGAGAGTGAACTGAAAGGCCAGAACGGTTGCAGGATTTACATTGTAAACTCGGAAGGCAAAGAGAAGGAGGAACTGGCTTGTATCTTGGTAAAGCATGGGCAGGATATTCAGCTTACGATAGATGCCAATTTGCAGATTTCCTTGTACGAACAGTTTAAGGAAGATAAAAGCTGCTCGGTGGCCATGAATCCTTATACCGGAGAGGTATTGGCTTTGGTCAGCACACCGGCCTATGACAATAACGATTTTATTATGGGATTATCGAGTGAACAGTGGACTGCGCTTAACGAGGATGAGAATAAGCCAATGTATAATCGCTTCCGGCAAGTGTGGTGTCCGGGGTCTACATTCAAGCCAATTACCGCTGCGGTCGGCTTGGAATCAGGAGCAATCGATCCAATGGAAGATTACGGGAACGTAGGCTTAAGCTGGCAAAAGGATGCATCGTGGGGGTCTTATCATGTAACAACACTCCATGCATATGAACCAGTCATTTTAGAGAATGCCTTGATTTATTCCGATAATATTTATTTCGCAAAGGCAGCATTAAAGATTGGCTCAGAAGAGATGGAGAGTTCTTTGACTGGACTTGGTTTTAATGAGAAACTGCCATTTGAGATTAAGATGGCAGAGTCGCAGTATTCCAATACAGAGGGAATTGAAACTGAAATACAGTTAGCTGACAGTGGTTACGGACAAGGACAGGTTTTAGTGAATCCGTTACATATGGCTTGTATCTATTCTGCTTTCTGTAATGAGGGAAATGTCATAAAGCCGTATTTGGTATATCAGAACGAAGCAATAGCCGAGTATTGGATTCCGGGTGCCTTTTCTAATGAGACAGCAAGCCGTGTATTGGAAGGAACAAAAAAGGTTGTGAATGATTCTAATGGAACTGGATATGTAGCCCATCGGGATGACATTCTTTTAGCAGGAAAAACAGGTACGGCAGAAATCAAGGCATCGAAGGATGATACTTCGGGTACGGAATTAGGATGGTTTGCAATTTTTACAGCTGAAGATAAGGTAGAACGTCCTATATTGATTATCAGCATGGTAGAAGATGTAAAAGGAAGAGGAGGAAGCGGATATGTTGTTAAGAAAGACAAGCTGGTTCTGGAAGAGTGGTTTGGCAGCAATTAGCTTTGTATTAATGCTTAGTATTTCGGGGTGCAGTGATGCACCCCCGGAAGAAAATACAGTTTCGGAAACAGTAATTGATATTCAGGCTATTCCAGAAGAATCTCAGGAGAACGCAGAAGAAATTATAAACATCTGTATAGATCTTTATAAGAAGGCAGCAGAAGAAAACAAGATAGCTGATTTGGAAACGATTCGCAGTATTGTAAATTGCCTTGGAGAAAATGGATATCCGGCTGTTGACAGCAGAAATCAAATTAACATGACGGAACCAGAAAAGGTAGTGAAATTCTGCGAAAAAGTGGATGCACAGGAGGAAGCAGAAATAACGATTCTTGAAATCAGTTATTTGGGCGGATTTGTAAAATACGATTTGCACACAAAAGACGGAAATGTGGATGTGGTCAGAAGCTATTACAAGTATGAAAATGGAAATATGAAAAGAGAGGTTATAGGAAACTATCAAGCGGAGTATTGGAATTATACAGAAGAAGGTTACCTGATGTTTTCCGGTGTTTGGTTTTCAGAAGAATTATATGTTCTTACATTGAGTGGAGCAGAGGAGCATACAGCATTACGGGTACAGCCATTGGATGAAACATATAGGGAGTTGAGTCGGAAATATCTCCGACCAATCAGCTTTGAACGGAATAATATGTTCATTGTGGATTGGAGTGAGAATGATTTCGGAGATTTGAATTTCTATGATATGTATGACATTCTCTATCCAAAAGTAAACGGTCAGTATGTTCCCTATGTTGCTGATGACAACTTATCAGTCAGTGCAGTTTATCAGATTCCAAAAGAGGAATTCGAAAGTATTATTATGAAATATTTCAATATCGATAGCGAAACGCTACAATCCAAAACGGTCTATGATTCGGTGGATTCGACTTATGAATATAAGCCGAGAGGTTTCGAAGAAGTAGAATACCCGGAATATCCATATTCAGAGGTAGTCGGTTTTACAGAAAACAGCGATGGGACAATTACACTTACAGCTAATGTAGTATTCCCTTATGCAGGTGATTCCAAGGTATATGCTCATGAGGTTGTGGTCCGCCCGTTAGAGGACGGAGGAGTACAATATGTATCTAACCGAATTATACCATCTGAAGACAACTACAGAGAAACTTGGCATACGCCACGGTTGACGTTAGAAGAATGGGAAGAATTGTACGGAGGCGAATAATGGAAGATGTGAAATGGCTGCTTAGAAGATGTGGACTTCCGATTTTGATGCTGTTGTTTTTCGTGATAGCAGGAGTGTTCTGTTGGGGAAAACAGCATGCAGAAAAGCAAAAGATGGAAGAAGAAGTATGGGAGCCACCTGTAGAAATCGAAAATAGCGAAGCAGAAACAGAAGAAGCCGAGAATGCGGAAACTTCTACAGAGTCAGCATATTGGTTCATTCCGCAAGCCAGCGATGACCTCCTTTCAGAAGAGGAGAAGGAGCAGTTGCAGAGTACGGTTTTGTCAGCAGCAGAATCGGTCAGAGAAATCTATAAGGATATTGTAATTGCAGATGCACCAAGCTACTCTTCCGGTATTAACGAATTTACCAACGAGCAGAGGAAAGTCGTGGTGGAACAATTGGGCAGAAGCGGTTTAGTAAGTGTTGAAGAAGATAATGCTATGCAAAATCATGAAGCAATTGAAGCGTTTTACGCAGATTACTTGAATGGACAGGACTCGATGGTTACGGTATTTGAAGTGCATAGAGATGGACTGATTGGAGCAGTTACTTTTATTTACCGGAAAGGTGAGTTGCAGACTTATTATATAGGCGTTCGTTGGAAGGAAGGTGGAGTGCCTGAAATACAGGGAACTTCGGTAAGTAATGTGGCTGAAATTAAACTTACTGAAAAAGGGTATTTTATCTACGCATATGAATATGTGATTGCACATGCAAGTTTGAGACAGTATTGGAGAATAGAACCGCTTCCAGAAGACTGCCAGGAACTGACGGAGAAATACATATCAGGACTGATATGTAATGACCTTTGTCAAGTGTAAATTAACAGAGAATCACCACAAA
>CALZGM010000048.1 GCA_945787015.1 uncultured Roseburia sp. | reverse complement strand
GGGTTAGAAGAGATTTGTTATTCGGTTGTTCGTGGTTAAACTGTCAAACTTCCGTAAATAAAAAACAGCCAAAGCAGTTCATAGCCGGTAAAAGTAATAAACATTGTTTTCCCTCTTTTCTTATGTAAAAGTAACTAAACCATATCATATATAGAACAGGGTGTCAAAAATTTTCATTGATAAAATATGAAAGATGCGCTACTATGAAAGAAAAGACATATTGGAGGGCGCATATGAAAGTAGCATTTGATGAGAGCCTGGTAACAGGCAACGAAATGATTGATGGACAGCATAAGGAACTGATTGAGAAGATTGATAATCTCTTAACCTGCTGTGAAGAGGGCGGTGGAAAAGTACAGGCAATCAAGATGCTTGATTATCTGGCAGAGTATACTGATTTCCACTTTGGCGAAGAGGAAAAGCTTCAGGAAGAGGTTTCTTTCCCGGGTATGCCTGAGCATAAGAAAAATCATGAAGATTTCAAGAAAGCAGTAGTTGAACTTCATGAGATGTTAGAGGAAGAAGAAGGACCATCCGATGCATTTGTAGCAGCTGTAAAGAAAAATGTAGTGGACTGGCTGTTCAACCACATTAAGACCATGGATAGAGCATTGGCAGCTTTCGTTCAGAAGTAGGTAAAAAATATAGAACCGGCAAAGCGAGGAGTGAAATCGCATGCCGGTTCTTTTTTCTGTGCTCCTTTTGGCGCACGCTTTATATTAGTCATCAAATTTTTCTGATGCTTCTTTTAGCATAGCCCGGATTGGAAGGTTATAAGGGCATCTCGTTTCACAGGCGCCGCAGTCAATGCAGGCATTGGCTTTTACCGGCATGGCATCATAACGTACCTTTGCCCAGTCGCCGAGACCATAACGGTCCAAATAGCCCTGTAAGATAAAGATTCCTGAAATATTGATTCCAGCGGAACAGGGCTGGCAGTAATTGCAGCGGCGGCAGAAATTATTACCAAGCTGGCTGCGGATTTCTTCTATTTTTTTAAACTCATCAGCAGAAAGAGGAACAGTGTTTTCTACAGCAACGAGATTCATATCAATCTCTTTTAAGTCATACATTCCCGGGATGACAACCGTAACATCCGGATTTGCACAGATAAAACGAAGTGCCAGATTCGGGTCCTCAATTGCCCCGCCTGCAAGCGGTTTCATAACAATAAAACCGATGTTTTTTTCGGTACATTTACGCATCAGCTCTTCGCCCTGTGTCTCCACCAGGTTATATGGAAACATGATGGTCTCGACCCAGTCAAGGGAGAGTGCTTTTTCAAACAACTGTGTAGTGTGGGTAGTAAAACCGATGTGGCCAATCTTGCCGGCTGCCTTTGCCTCTAAAAGTGCTTCCAAGGCACCGCCCGGAGCCAGAATCTGTTCCAGTGCAGCGACGCTTGGATTATGAATCTGATAAAGGTCGATGTAATCGGTTCTGAAATTATGTAAGCTTGTCTCGATATCGGAAGCCATAGCTTCTTTTGTGACAGCCATACTTTTGGTGGCAAGTACAAATTTATCCCGAACGCCTTCTAATGCCTCGCCAAGAAAGCTTTCGCTGACAGTATAGCCTCTGGCGGTGTCAATATAGTTGATGCCCTTTTCTACCATTGCATGGATGAGCTGTTTTGTTACCTTAGCATCCACTCTTTGAATCGGAATGCCCCCAAAGCCAAGGCGCGATATTTTAAGTCCTGTTTTTCCAAGTGTCCTGTATTCCATGAAATATCCTCCTGAATGTGCAAAAATAATCTGTTTTTATTGTATAGCACAAGTGTGGCTCACAGCAAGAGAAAAATGATTAGGTGCCTTGATAATTTTGAGGTTTGTGTATAGGAATGATACAAGAAGGAATAAGATAGTTGATATAAAAAAAAATATGTGCTATATTTTATTCAGAATGATTTTAATAAAAATGATTTTAATAAAAAATTCTGAAAGAAGGAAATGTAATGTTTGTTGGAAGAGAACGAGAATTGAAATCCTTACAGGAACTTTATGAGAAATCAGGATTCAGTATGTCGGTTATCTATGGAAGAAGACGTATCGGAAAATCTACATTAATCACAGAGTTTATCAAAGATAAAAAGGCTATTTTTTATACAGCGACAAAGGTGGGAAAGGAAAGAAATCTTGAATTATTTTCAAAGCAGGCGATAGTGGCGCTTGATTCTGAGTTCCAGAATGCAGCCTTTCCTTCTTTAGAAGCTATTTTTGACTTTATTAGTAAAAAAGCACCGAAAGAGAAACTGATTATTGTTATAGATGAGCTGCCTTATTGGGCTGAAAAAGATGAGGCTCTTCTTTCAGTTCTACAGAAGTATATCGATACTGAGTGGAAAGAAAAAAATATTATGATGATATTATGCGGATCCGCACTTAGCTTTATGGAAAATAAAGTATTAAGTGAGAAGAGTCCGCTATTTGGCAGAAGAGATTCACAGATTAAATTAGAAGCCTTCAATTATAGAGATTCCGCGCTGTTTGTTCCAACGTATTCGTTAGAGGATAAGGCTATCTGCTACGGGATTACCGGTGGTGTTGCTAAGTATCTTTCCATGCTTGATGAGAGTAAGAGTCTTGATGATAATATAAAAAGATTGTTTTTTCATCCAGATGGTTACTTATATGATGAGACCAGAAATTTATTGATACAAGAGTTTTCAGATATTACTTTAGTTAATAATATCATTGAACAGATTGCATCAGGGGAAAATACAGTAAATCTTATTGCAGGAAAAGTAAGAGAGAAGGAGCCTACGGTTTTGTACTCGCTAGAAAAACTCATTGGAGTTGGCCTCGTAGAGAAGAAAAAGTGCATCACCGAGGAAAAGAATAAAAAGAAAACACAGTATGTATTAAAGGATCATATGTTCAAGTTCTGGTATGAATTTATTTCCGACGCGGCAAGTGTCATCGAACTGGGGCAGGGTGATGTATATTATCAAAAGGTAGTAAAACCGAGACTGCATTCCTTTATGGGAAGTGTTTTCGAGGAAATGTGCAGGTACTATACACTTGAACAGGGGATTTGTGGACGTTTTGACAGCTTTCTTACAAACGTTGGAAACTGGTGGGGTGTAGAGATAGTGGAAAACCGAAATGGTGGGAAGCTACAACAGTCGGCAGATATTGATGTGGTGGCAATTTCGGAAGTTGACAAATGCGCTGTGGTTGGAGAGTGTAAATTCAAGAATGAGAAAATTGACAAAGGAATATATGATACATTGGTCAGAAGAGCAGGTCTTATTACCGGAAAATATAAGGTTTCTAAATATATCTTCTTTTCTTTAAGCGGATATACGGACTGGTTTGATACACTGAAAGCCGATGATGCGGTGTTGTTGTCTTTAGAGGATTTATATGCCTGAGAATGAAATAATATTGATAACTTTATTGTTGTGTAAATTATAAAGAAATTATAAATTATTAGCACTCACTATTGACGAGTGCTAATAATGGTGCTATAAAAGAATCAGAACGAGGGAGGGAAACTTCCTAAGTAACAAATTCATAATATATATGGTTAGTGGCAATACTGCTACTAGAAAAAGAATGGAGGAATGATTTATGTTAGTACCTAGTATTTTTGGAGAAGATTTATTTGACAGTTTCTTTGATGATTTCAAACGTCCGGTTAGAAGCAATGCTGGCTACAACAATTCTATGATAAACGTGATGAGAACAGATATTAAAGAAACAGATGCAGGTTTTGAACTGGATATTGATCTTCCGGGATATAAGAAGGAAGATGTGCAGGCTGAATTAAAGGATGGCTACCTGACCATTTCAGCGAAGACCAATACCACCAAAGAGGAAAAGGATGAGAATGGAAAATACATCCGTAAAGAAAGATATTCCGGTTCCTGCAGCAGAAGCTTCTATGTAGGAGAAGAGTTAGACCAGGAGGATATCAAGGCAAAATTTGAGGATGGTATCCTAAAGGTTATGGTTCCTAAGAAGGAAGCAAAGCCGGCGGTAGAAGAAAACCGGTATATTACGATTGAAGGATAATAAGCAAAAGCGGGAATGCTCTGAGGAATCAGAAATTCCCGCTTTTTTCACTCTATAGGAAACTTCGTTTCCATAGAGCAAAAAAGTGAGGTGAATAATATGGCGAAAAGGGATTATTATGAAGTGCTCGGAGTGAAAAAAGGCGCGACGGAAAAAGAGATAAAAAGTGCATATCGAAAGCTTGCAAAGAAATATCATCCGGATACCAATCCCGGCGATAAGACCGCGGAACAGCTGTTTAAAGAAGTAACCGAAGCATATAACATTTTAAGTGACAGTGAAAAACGAAAGCTTTACGACCAGTTTGGCATGGCAGCGTTTGACGGCAGCATGGGAAGTGACGCGGGTACATCCGCAGGTTCAGATCCTTTTGGAGCCGGAGGAAGCTATCGGGAATATCATTACAGCAGCAATGGACAGAATATGGATGATATTTTTGGAGATTTGTTTGGCGATATGTTCCACGGAGGCTCTTTTGGTGGACATTTTAGAAGCGGATTCCAGGATGACGATGTTTTTGAATATACCAAAGGTAAAAATGTGTATTCCGATATCAACATAGAATTTGAGGAAGCTGTTTTTGGCTGTGATAAGGTTCTGCATTTTGAAGGAAATGCAAAACAGCCATTAAAGGTGCATATCCCGGCGGGCATTGATGAAGGTCAGAGTGTAAGGTTAAAGGGCCAGGGACAAAATGGAGGAGACCTCTTACTTAAGGTTCATGTCAATGAGAAAGCGGGTTATAAACGGGATGGCAGAGATGTGTATATCACAGAAAGCATTCCGTATACAACGGCGGTCTTAGGTGGTGAAGCAAGATTTAAGACGTTGTACGGGATGGTGGCTTGCAAAATTCCGGCAGGAACACAGTCGGGAAGTAAAATCAGAATCAAAAACAAGGGCATTGTTTCCATGAATAACCCGACTGTACATGGAGATGAATATGTAATCATTCAGATTCAGGTGCCAAGGAATGTGACCGGAGAAGAGAGAAGAATTTTAGAGGAATTAAGAAAGACACAGGAACACCGCAGCAATATGCGCGGCGGTGTCGCATAAGAAAGTAGGATTGGCAAAGGAATGTGTAAGAGCATGGATTTGCCAGTCCTTTTTTGTAAGAATTTTGTAAGAAAAAAATATCTTTTTTTGTAAGAATATCCGTTTATAATAGAAATAAGAAAAAGCATACAAAGGATGAAATGATGGAAAAAGAATGCATTCTGATTGTAGACGATGATAAGGATATTGTCACAACTTTAAAAATCCAATTGGAAAAAGAGAATTTTACAGTGTTTTGCGCCTATGACGGGCAGGAGGCGCTGGATGTTCTGGGAAGAGAGGAAATCCATCTGGTGTTACTGGATGTGATGATGCCGAAGCTGGATGGGTTTTCTACGATCATGAAGATACGTGAGAGACGCAACATTCCGATTTTGGTGATGTCGGCAAAATCCGAGGAATCTGATAAAATCCTGGGGCTGTCTATCGGGGCGGATGATTACATTACCAAACCCTTTCACTCCAAAGAGGTGATTGCACGCGTGAGAAGCCAGCTCAGACGCTATATGAAATTGGGCGGTGTGCACACGGCGGCGGATGAGGTGCGAATCGGAAGGCTAAGCTATGATTTTTCTGCTCATGTTTTGCGGGCGGATGAGGAGCCAATTAAGCTGACTTCTACCGAAACAAAGATTGTCGAGTTATTCATGAGAAATCCGGGACGTATTTTTTCGGCAGAGGAAATCTATGCGAGCGTCTGGAATGAACCCATTGCGTTTAGCAGTGAAAATACTGTAATGGTACATATTAGAAGAATACGGGAAAAAATTGAGATTAATCCGAGTGAACCGGAATATTTAAAGGTGGTGTGGGGTATTGGATACAAATTTGAAAAAAGGTAAAAAAATAAGGGCATTTCTTTATCGAATGCTCGCGATGGGAGCTTTTGTCATGGCGATTGCGGTTGCAGTCATGGGAAGAGAGGCATTTGTCAATGCAGCGAAGTGTGAGGATCGTATTGCTATCTTTAGAGGCGATTTCTATGAACTGCCGGAGTTTCGGGAATACATCGGGAAACTATATCGAAACGCCATGTTAGGTTATGCAGGTGTGGGAGATTCGAATGGGTATCCGCTGACGGATAGCAATGCAGCAGGATATTCTCTGCGTGCACGTCAGGAATTTAGTGAGATGTTAGAAGCGGTATGGGGAGACATTTTTTATTATGTGGAGCAGAATGATACAATAGTGAAAGACAATGTCAACTTTCCTCTTTTTTCTGAATATGACGGACAGCTTCTTTTGCCGGAGGATGTAAGGCTATGCTGTTATTGGGATGGTGCAAATGAAACACTGCATTATTTTGATGGGAAAAAGTATGTAGGGGGCCACATGCCTACGGACGTATATGAGGCATTTGGATACCGGCCGAATAAAGAAAATGCAGCTAAGATGCAGATTATTTTTGCCTTAAAGGAGAACCCTTCCTCGCTCACTCTTAGAACAATGCAATGGAAGGCAGAGTGCTACCGCTATGTAATGATTTGGTTTTGCATTGCCGTGGGTTTGTGGTTTGTCTTTGGAGTGTGCAGCCTGTTTACGGGAAAAGCGGCAAAGGCAGCGAAAGCAGAGTATGCAGATAAAACTGTGAAAGTATGGTTTGAAGTAAAACTGGTGATCCTTTTGCTGACTGTTTTCTTCTATTACTGGTATGGTATGCTGGATGTTATGGCTGATCTAAACGTTAGAATGGCAAACATTGGGTTATCCGGACTGTATTTTATGATGGGCTGTCTGGTTTATCTGATTATAACAGACATTCGGCAGAATAAAGAAAACGTTCTTCTAAACAGTCTGCCGGTAAAAATAATCATCTATGTGAAAGAGTTTTTACATGCAGTTCCATGGTACAAAAAGGCGCTCGGCTGGAATCTTTGTACGCTGGCAGGGGTAGTAATGCTGGTGATTTGCGGTATCTGCCTGGCGAAAAGAAAATTTATCTATCACCCGGTTTATCTTGCCTTGTTCCTATTGGCTTTGAGCGTATTACTCTTGTATGGATTTATCCGGCAGAGTCTGATGTTAAGGGATACCGAAGCTGTTGTAAAGAAGTTGTCCAGGATGAAGGAAGGACAGGAAAATGACCCGTTAAAGCTTCCGAAAAATTCCCTTTTAACGGATGCAGCAAGAGATTTAAATGAACTGGAAGACGGCATCGAAAATGCTGTGGAGCAGAGAAACCGCTCGAACAGAATGAAGGTCGAACTTCTGACAAATGTTTCTCATGATTTGAAGACGCCGTTGACTTCCATTGTGAATTATGCGGATTTGCTCTGCGAGGAGGAACTGCCGGATGACGCAGCAGAATATGCAAAAGCCTTACAGCAAAAGGCATACCGGCTGAAAAAAATGGTACAGGATGTATTTGATTTGTCTAAAGCAACGAGTGGTAATCTGGTTGTGGAAAAGGCAGTCATTGATTTGGCTAAGCTCATCAGACAGACTTTGGCGGATATGGATGAACGAATTACGGAGAGTGACCTGACGTTTAAGCTAAACATCTCCAAAGAACCGCTTTTGATTGAGGCAGATGGCGAAAAACTGTATCGTGTCTTTCAAAATCTGTTTGTCAATGCACTGCAATATTCACTGGAGAATTCAAGGGTACATGTGCAGCTTACAGAGGAAGACGGTTTTGCAGTTGCAAGAGTGAAGAATGTTTCACGCATGGAATTAGACTTTGATGAGAAGGAGATTGTGGAACGTTTTGTACGTGCCGATTCCTCCCGCACGACAGAGGGAAGCGGCTTGGGACTTTCGATTGTACAAAGCTTTACAGAAGCATGTGGTGGTGTGTTTTACATAGAGACGGATGCGGATATGTTTACAGCGTGTGTGCGCTTCCCGCTGACGGAGCAGAATATGGCAAAACCGCAGACGGAAGTATCCGGGATAGAGGATGAGGAAGAACAGACGGAGGAATAGGAAAAAATGAAAAATAAGAAAATAGAATTATTTTCGGAATCCTCATTGGTGATTCTGGTATCAGTTGTAACGCTTTTGTTACAACTGATCTCCTTTGCGACTACCTGGAACGGTTCTAAGATTTATCTGGAGGGAGTGTTTCCATACGCATCCCTCCTTTTTGCTATCGCAATACAGGCGACTGCTTACTTTTTTAGCAATTCTCTGAGACAAAAAACGAGTGTATTAAGAATTGCTGCACTGTGTCTGGCACTATGCTGTTCGACCTATTATTCTTATATCGGTATTTATAATTCAGTCAATTCACCGGCAACGTTTCTGATGGAAAGGTATGTGCAGATTGAGAAAGAACTCACAGGGATTTATGAGACGGCGCTGGTAGAAAACGTAGGGGCTGTACAAACCGCGGTACAGGAGGCTGCCTCTGAAATTACTGCAGGTTATTTGGAACTGTCAGAAAAAAAGAAAAATCTGGAAAGCTGCCGCAATGCACTATCGGAAAAAGGAACCTCTTATGCAGACAGACTACGTGCACCAAAGCAGTCTGACTATGAAAACTATGAGGACTATGTTGCTGCATATTCGGCTTATGTGGCAGGAATCTCTGCCGGAAGCAATACAGAAAAGGAAGCAGGCAGAAATGGGATTCTTGCAGCTTATGGATTTTCTTCCATGGAAGAACTGAAAGAGGCAGAAGCAGAAAATGTGTCTTCTTTAGGCATGTTGGCCGCAGCATTGGGGCTGTCGGAGGAATCAGACGATACGGTAATTCCACAGACAGTTATCGATTGTACGGTTAGCTTGTCCATTGCGATAGAAGAAACTATGGCAGGCAGGGAGTTAGAAAGCTCTGAAAGTGCAAATTTAAACAGACTGTTTCAGGCAGCAAAAGTCTGCGGATACCGGGGAATGCAGCTATCGGAAGTGCAGCATATTGTAAATGGCGCAGCAGAAGCGACAAAGGAGCCATTACTGCCAACATACGTTGAGCTGGTTTCCCATTTGGAAGAAGGCCGTGTTACTTCGGCTAATATGATGGGATTGAAGGAACAGATGGATTCTGAAATCCTTACGGCACTTTTAAAGACGAATTCCCTGCTTTCGGAATCAGAACAGATTGCCTACTCTGACGAGAAATATGCGATAACCGACTTATATCTGATTCCGGTTTTTGCATTGAGAAATCAGGAGACAAAAGCAACCGCATATTTTTCCCTTGGGGTAGCAGCGCTAATTGATTTGCTATCTGTGCTGTTTGCCATTTCCCTGCGGAAACAAAAACCGCTATGGAGCCGTCATACCCTTCTGTTTTGTAAGCAGGAGGATTATTTACCACAGATATACGCATCCCTGTCACAGGTGCATACACCGGTACAGGCACTTTCGCAATTCCTGGCATACTTTAGAACCTGCCCTGAAATGGAAAGTGACGGCTATATGCTGAAGGCGGAACTAAGGAATTTAGAGGTATATCAGCCACTCGTGGCATTGCTTTGCCAAGTCAATATGGCTAAAATGGTTCCGGTGGGATTGTTTGAAAATGAAGAGGAACTTTTGCTCTTAAAAGCGCGGTTTGTGCTTCTGGCAAATTCCATCATCTATGAAAACACGAAGGAAAAAGAGGGGGTGTCAGCATGAACAGTTTGATTTTCCCTATTTTGGTAACAGTAGCCGCAATTTTTCATCTGGTAATGCGTTCTTATATGAGAAGGGGGAATGTAAAGACTGCTTTCTGTACTATTTGGTGCATGGATGTAATTTTTTCTATATGCGGGACGGTGCTAAGTTTTGTACTGTATGACTATCTGCTTTTCCCTTATCTGACCGTGCGTAATGTTGTGATGGCGCTGATTTATTTATTGATTACCATCATGATTATCCTGATTGCACCATCCGGACCCGCCCTGTTTCAACGAAAAAAGGGACTTGCCGAAGAGGAAATTCTATTGGCGGAATACCGATTAAATGACACATTTGGAATCATACGTAACTGCTTAATGTGCCTGTTATTTGCACTTCCGATTCTGTTTGCACTGCTACAAAGGAGTGTGTGGTTTTCTGGGGCGTTTGCATGGAACGAAGCAGAAATCTGCGGAGGGTTCTGCTTTGTGGCATATCTGATTTTAGTTCCAATATGCTTGCGTCAGGCATTGTTTTGGTTTCGAAATCTTTCTGATACTTCTACTGAGGCAGAGGAGACGGCTCTTAGAAAGTATCAGATGCAAATGCGGTTTCGACATCGCAACTTTGGATTGTGAAGCGTCCCTACTTTATTTTTTGGAAAAGTATAGTATAATGGTCCCATGAGCATAGAGAGGGAACCTTATGATTTATACAATACCGGATTATTATAAAGAATTTTATTGTGCCGCAGACAAATGTGAGGATACCTGCTGCGCAGGATGGCAAATCGTAATTGATAAGAAGTCTCTGAAAAAGTACAGAGGTGTGCGAGGAAAGTTTATGCCCAAAATGCGCACCTCTGTTTGTTGGTTAAAGGGGACTTTTCGCCAGGATAAGGAAAAGCGATGTGCATTCTTAAATGAGAAAAATCTGTGCGAGATGTACGTCGCATTAGGAGAAAAGAGTCTGTGTAAAACCTGCAGAAGGTATCCCAGACATGTGGAGGAGTTTGAAGGGGTAAGAGAAATCAGTTTATCTATTTCCTGCCCGGTAGTAGCTCGCATGTTAATGGAGCGGAAAAGCCCGGTTACCTTTTTGAGTTATGAAAGAGAGGGAGAAGAGGAATACGAGGATTTTGACCCGTTTTTCTTTTCTATTTTAGAGGATGCCAGAGAGGCAATGATAAAAATCCTGCAGAATCGGACACTGCCCATACGAACCAGAACATTGCTGGTGCTTGGCATGGCACATGACATGCAAGGTCGGATTAATAGACAGGAACTGTTTTCCTGTTCTGAGGTGATTGAAAAATACCGTGGGGACAGGGCAAAAGCATATGTAGAAAATTATGCAGAGAAAATTAACATTCCAATGCCGGAAAAATTATTTGACCAGTTGTACAGATTGGAGCTGCTTCAAGAAAACTGGGAACTGCTGCTTCATGAGACAGAAGCAATTCTCTATGCAAAGGGCGAGAAAGCATATCAGAAAATAAAGGAAGAGTTCCGGGACTGGATGAAAGAGCATTCTGAAATAGAAATTCATCTGGAGCAGCTTTTGGTGTATTTTCTATTTACCTATTTCCCCGGAGCTGTCTATGACGGAGAAGTTTTTGCAAAAGCGCAGATGGCGGTATACTGTAGCTTTATGATACGGGAACTTTGGATGGCTAGATGGGTCAAAAATGAGAAAACACTGGAATTGGATGAAATCATCGATTTGGTTTACCGTTTTTCAAGAGAAGTGGAGCACTCCGATGTGAATCTGATGCGTTTGGAAAAAATAATAAAATTATAAAGAAAATTGAAGCAACATGAGAAAGGAATTGGAGAAGTATGTTAGATTATGAGAAAAACTGGGTGCGTCTTCCTCTAAAGAACGCAATCAATGTGAGAGAACTGGGTGGTTACCCGGTGAAGGGCGGCGGACAGATTTTGTATCATCGTTTTTTGCGTGCGGATGACATCAGCAGGCTTACAGATGAGGACGCAGACTTTTTACTGGGATATGGAACTTGGGCTTGGTAAGTTATATGCGTCGATGTTAGCGAACAAAGAACTCGTGAAAGAGATTTTTGAGGCGGTAGCACAGGCACCGGAGGGCTGCGTGCTGTTTCATTGTACGGTAGGAAAGGACAGAACCGGTGTGATGGCCATGCTTTTGATGAGCCTTGCAGGAGCGGACAAAGAGGACTGCATGACAAATTATGCACAGTCCTATACGAACCTGTGCCGGAAACCGGAATTTGCTTACATTAGCCAAAGCAAAGAATACGCGAAATATGCAAGCATGTTGTACTCCGTACCGGAGACAATCGGTGAGTGTTATGATTTCATGATGGAAAAATACGGCTCCACAGAGGCATATTTGAAGGACTGCGGGCTTAGCGAGGAACAGATAGAAAAGATTAAGAAACGGTTGATTGGGGAATAAAGTATGAAAAACTTTTGTTGCTAAATTATTGATTTTAACATATAATAGCATTGTTGACTTTTACATATCAGCAATTTCGGGGTGTGGCTCAGATTGGTAGAGCGCTACATTAGGGATGTAGAGGCCGCGCGTTCAAATCGCGTCACTCCGATGAAAGAAGCAAGGCTTTGCGATCAGGAAAGATTGTGAGGCCTTGTTTTTTACTCTATAGGAAACTTCGTTTCCATAGAGTAAAAAATGCTCCGCGAGGATGCGCACTCGCGCGATAGGAAATTGTCGCAAATGCGACCGCGCTCAGCGCGAGAATGTGCCATAGCACATTCTTTTATATCACAATACAGCGAATATTTCGGCTAAATTTAATTTATAATATATATTAGCCGAAATGCGCTTGATTTTTGATACGGTTTCGGCTAATATTTAACTGAGATTAATAATAACCGAGAGGCACGGAGACCATTATGAAGTATATAACAAGAAATCTGGAAAAGGTGGTAAATCAAGTTACAAAGGAGTATCCGGTTGTTCTGGTTACCGGTCCAAGACAGGTTGGCAAAACAACGATGCTTCAGAAACTCATGGAAGGAACGGACAGAGGATATGTTACTTTGGATGATCTGAATGAAAGAAATATTGCAAAGACAGATCCGGAACTATTTTTACAGTTGCACAAGCCGCCGGTGTTGATAGACGAAGTCCAGTATGCTCCGGAGTTGTTTACTTATATCAAAATACATGTGGACAAAAATCATGATCCCGGAGCGTTCTGGCTTACCGGTTCACAGGTGTTTAAATTGATGGGAGGAGTACAGGAGTCACTTGCAGGAAGAGTGGCTGTGCTTTCCCTGACTTCCATGTCACAGGCAGAAATAAGCGGAGGCGCTATGGAGCCTTTCACTATTGACCTGGAGAGTTTATCGAGACGAAAAGAAGGAAGAGAAGAAGCAGACGCACGAGCTATTTTTGACCGCATCTATAGGGGTTCTATGCCTGCTATTGTAAGTGGAGCAAACAGTAACAGCCAGATTTTCTATAGCAGTTATTTGAGTACTTATATAGAGCGAGACGTAAAAGAATTATCGCATGCAATTGATTCTTTAAAGATTCTGAGATTTATAACAGCTGTAGCTGCAAGATGCGGACAAATGCTGAATGTTGCGGAAATTGCAAGAGACTCGGATATTAATCAGGTACAAGCAAAAAATTGGTTGGGAATTTTAGAAACATTGGGAATCATATTCTATTTATACCCATATTCCAATAACTTATTGAAACGTCTTGTGA
Source organism: uncultured Roseburia sp. (assembly GCA_945787015.1). Taxonomy (GTDB): domain Bacteria; phylum Bacillota; class Clostridia; order Lachnospirales; family Lachnospiraceae; genus Roseburia. The sequence goes on along the minus strand of CALZGM010000048.1, from coordinate 6,907 downwards.
AAACACCAAAATTGTATTTTTATGATACCGGTCTTGTTTGCTATCTGACAAAGTGGAGCAGTCCGGAAACTTTGGAAAGTGGTGCAATGAACGGGGCTATTTTGGAAAATTATGTAGTTGCTGAAATTAGGAAGACTTATTTGAATTGTGGAAAGGAACCATATTTGTATTACTATCGTGATAAGGATGCGAAGGAGATTGATATTGTATTAGAGCATGATGGCATACTTAATCCGATTGAGATTAAAAAAACATCAAATCCGGGAACCGAATTGATAAAGGTGTTTGATTTATTAGATAAGTCATCCACACCTCGTTCGAAAGGAGCTGTCATTTGCATGAAACCGGGATTAAGTGCAATCGATAAGGATAATTATATTGTTCCGATTTGGATGATCTGATTAGTCATTTATATTAACGAATTATGGAGTGGAATTACATTATGAATGTAATTCTGCTCTTTTTTTGATGAAAATGTGTGAGATGGCTATTTTCGCAGGGGACTAAACAACACGTTACCACGAATGTATGAATGTATGAAATAGGTTGAACCTAACCTTAACCGATATGCCTTTAGTTGACCTGTTTTTTGTACACTAAATTTTGTACTTTTATATCAACAAGAAAACCAGAAAACCGAAACTATAAAAGGAGAAAGTGAGAAAATTATTATGGAAATATTATTACTTTTAATTTTAGTAGCTGTATGGGCAATTAACAAAGCAGATATAATAGCAAAAGAAACAGATAAATAAGGAGGCAACTATTTATGGAAAAAATTTATTTTACAATTGCAGGTACAAAGTATCATTACGGACAAGAGTATTTCGAACCGAAAATGGAAGTCAAACTGGTAAAGGAGCCGGATAATGATTTCGATAAGGAGGCTATCAAAGTTGAAATGGACGGATTAGGATTGGTAGGATATGTAGCAAATAGTCCATATACAGTACAGGGAGAAAGCATGAGTGCGGGAAGACTGTATGATCGTATAGGCGATAAGGCGGTCGGCGTTGTAAAATATGTGCTCCCTCAGGGAGTTCTTTGCGAATTGGTGTTGGAAACGGCTGCAGATGAGATTGATGGAGATGTTAAGTAATGGCGGGCTTAAATCCGGATGAATTTGATTTTTAGAGGAGAATGTACTATGGCTATGTATGATTGGAACCATGATGGAAAAAAAGATTGGCAAGACAATTTCATTGAGTACCAGATATATAAAAATGCAACAGGACAGAAAGATAAATCATCTTATACCCCAGGCAGTAGTAATGGAATGTCTACCTTTGGTGCTATTATTAGTGTGGTTGGTGGGTTTGTCTTACAGGCTGTGTTATATGTAGCACTGGAAATCGATGTTGATGATGTACCGGGGCTTGTTATTCTCATATTGTGGGTGCTTTTTTCAGCAATGATAGCAGCTACAGTAGAAAAGATTGGATTATAGTGTATTTACTTTGACAGGGTTTGGCTCAGATAATAGGAGAAAGTCTCTTATCATCCGGGCCTTTTTTGGTGTATTTGAATTAGATAGAGCAAAAACGATATCTAGTAAGTACAGTTGTAGAATTAGTTATTGAAAGTGTCCCATTCCAGGAATATAATGAAAGAGTAGTGATTTACGATAGAAAAGGACGGGTTTTACGGAGGGTTACAAATATGAATTATACGGTTTTTGATGTCGAGACAGCAAATAATCAGAGAGATTCTATTTGCGCTATCGGGGTGATACGATACGAGAACAATCAAGTGATATATGAAAAAGAAATACTGATTAACCCGGAGGTAAAATTCAATTATTTTAATACGAGAATACATGGTATCAAAGAGTCGGATGTGGCAGATGCGCCTACTTTTCCGGAAGTATGGAAAGAAATAAAAAAGTATTTTGAAAATACGATTCTGGTGGCACATAATGCGAAATCAATGGATTTGTGTGCACTATACAGAACCTTAGAGAGATATGGTCTGTCGCCGGTAATGAATCAATATATTTGCACCATGGAATTGGCGAAAAAGATTTTTAAAGACGACGAATCGGTTCAGTCATACAGACTTGATGTATTATCGAGAATCTATGATATAAGCCTGTTGCATCATCATGATGCATTGGATGATACAAGGGCATGCTTTGCATTATTGAAAAAGTTTGAGGAACTTTATCCGGCGGAAATCGTCCCGCAACCGTACTATTATGAAAGTACTGCAAATGATTGCCGTTGCAGTCATGTGATGGAAGGCGTCTATAGTGAGAAAACAAAGGCAATGCAAAAATTGCAGGAGTTGGTCATTCAAATTATCGAGGATTCTGTTATCTCCGATGAAGAAATGAACGAATTGAAAACCTGGCTTGAGGAGCATGAGGAATTAAAAGGCTTCTATCCCTTTGATAAGATTTTCGAGGTAGTAGAAGATGTCATGATGGATGGCGTGCTGGATGCGGATGAGCAGCAACTACTACTCAAACTGTTGGATGCCTTTATCAATCCGCAAACAGTAAATGCAGACATTGATTTTGCCGGAAAAACAGTCTGCCTTTCCGGTGAATTTAATTATGGGAGCAAGAAACAAGTAGAGGACCTATTGTGTGAAAAGGGCGCAATCATAGCAAAAGCTGTAACAGGAAAACTGGATGTGCTTATTCTTGGAGAAGCGGGAAGCACTGCCTGGAAATATGGAAATTATGGCTCTAAGTATGAGAAGGCCTGCCAATTAAATGAGAAGGGGAAGAAGATTGTGATTGTAAAAGAGGGGGATGTGATAGGGTAGATGATTGGGAGACTAAGCTTGAAAATACTATTTTGATGAGCCATGCGCTTTTCCCACTAATTAAATGGTATTTTTGCTTTATTCGAGAATTCGATAAAACGTTTGAAAAATCAAATGCTTTTTGCTATGATTTATGGTATAAATACTGTTTATTTGATTCCCGTGGAGGACTATATATGATTAATGAACGAACAAAGGTTAATTACAAAAAATTATGGAAGAAGCTGATTGACGAGGATTTGTCTAAGGCAGATTTAAGAAAAAGTACAGGAATTGCACCAAGTACATTTTTTAAAATGACAAATAATGAATATGTTTCATTAGATGTTTTGATAAGAATATGTAAAGCGCTGAATTGCGGTCTGGATGATATAGTTGAAATAGAAAGATAGATAAAATTATTAACTAAAGGAGTAGAACAATGGTATCAATCGAGGATATTAAAAGACGTTTATGGGATGGGGCAAATGAATTGAGAGGCTCCATGGATGCAAGCAGATATAAAGATTATATGTTAGGACTGATGTTTTACAAATTTCTAAGTGATAGAACTTTGGAAATTTTTAAGTATAATGCCGGACTAGAAGGTGCATCTGAAAGGGAATTGGTAGAAGCATATAAAGATGCCAAGGAGAAATATGGAGAACAAATAGAGAAGATGATTCAGGGTACATTATCTTATTATGTTTCACCGGAATATCTTTATCAGTCTTGGATTATTGATATAGAGGAAGGAAAATTTGAACTACAAAAAGTTACTGATTCATTAAATCATTTCGAACGTACAATTGCAGTTTCTGAAGGTTCTAGCGAATTTAAGGGACTATTTGCAAACAATATGGATATGACAGATACAGCTCTTGGTAGTAGTTTAAATGATAGAAGTAATAATATAAAAGCACTTATTATGCTGTTTGCTGATTTGGATATGATTGCATTACAGAAAAATGATGTTTTAGGTGACGCATATGAATATTTGATTGGTCAATTTGCTATGGAGTCCGGTAAGAAAGCTGGTGAATTCTATACTCCAAGACAGGTAAGTGAAATCTTGGCTCAGACAGTTGTACAAAATAATGATATTACATCAATATATGACCCGTGTGTAGGCTCCGGTTCTTTACTATTAACGGTTAGAAAATACTTGAGTGCAGATAAACAGCGAGAACTTGAGTATTATGGACAGGAAAAAAATACTGCAACTTATAATTTGACTCGAATGAATTTATTACTTCATGGAGTAAAACCGGATAAAATGACTATTAAGAATGGTGATACCTTGGCAGCTGACTGGCCAGAAGACCCACAGAATCCAGATAGAGCGGTACAGTTTGATGCAGTAGTTATGAATCCACCGTACTCTTTATCAAAATGGAATAAGGCAGGTCTTAAGGTGAGTGATCCGCGTTTTGAAGCGTATGGATGCTTGCCGCCTGATTCAAAAGGGGATTATGCATTTTTACTTCATGGCCTATATCACCTTGAAACAAACGGAATAATGTCTATTGTGCTTCCTCATGGTGTTTTGTTCAGAGGTGGCACAGAAGGAGAAATTCGAAAAAAACTTATTAATAAGAATCGTATAGATACAATTATCGGATTACCTAATAATTTATTTACAAATACAGGAATCCCAGTTGTCGTTATGGTACTTAAAAAGAATCGGAAAAATGATGAGCCCGTACTTATTATAGATGCATCTAATAATTTTATTAAAGTCGGTAAGCAAAATGTCCTTCAAGAGAAGGATATAGCAAAAATTATTCATACATATAGAGATAAGAAGGTTGTGGCAGGTTATAGTTATACTGCGACAAGAGAAGATATAGTAAAAAATGATTATAACTTGAATATTCCAAGATATGTTCAAAGTATTTCACAAGACATTCCGCATGATGTAGATGCACATTTGTATGGAGGTGTTCCAGTAGAAAATATTGACAATTTAGTTGCGATTAATACCTTAAGTAAACCAATAATAGACAAATACATTGAATTTGTTAGACCGGGATATGTTGAACTGAATAAGAAATTTGAAGAGGTTGAACAGGAGATTTTATTAAGTGATGAAGTCATGTCAGTTGCAAATTCGGTAAGGATTAAAGCAAGAGAGTTTGCAAATAAATATATGGGACTTATACGTGCACTGTCAGCAACAGAGAGTATAAATCGATTGAAAAACAGTATGTATACGGAAATACTTAATGCCTTAAAGGAATACCAATTTATTGATGAATATGATGGATATCAGATAGTTGCAGATATATGGAATAATTCATTAAATCATGACAGTGAAATGATTGCAAATGCTGAATTTTATACCGTTGGTAGAATGCGAGAGCCTAGAATGGTAACAAAGGGTAGTGGTAAAAACAAACATGAAGAGCGAGACGGCTGGAATGGCGTAATAGTGTCCAATGATATTATCAGGAAACTTTTGTATAAAGATACGGTTCAGCATATCGAAGGGGAGAAAGATAGACTGCAGGTGATTGAAGGAGAACTTGTTCAATTAGCAGAGAATGCACTGGAGGAAGATACAACAGAAAATGAAGTGTTATTTGATATGCTGAAAAGAAATGATGATGGTGATGCTCAAACAGTATTTGAAGGTAAGTCTATAAAAGTTGAATTAAAATTATGTGATAAACAAAGCGTAAATTATGAGCTGCTGAAAAAAGTAGATTCCTTATTGACAGAAAAGGCATCATTAGCTAAGAAAATCAAAGATGATGAATCCCAATTAACTAAGGATATTGAGGAAAGAATTGAAAAATTAACAAATGCTGAAATTGATGAATTAATGTTTGAAAAATGGTTTGGCACATTTGAAAGAGATATTACAGAACTAGCAAATAGGGAATTAAAAAAAGAACTTGATACTTTCAGAATGTTGCAGAATAGATACAGTCAGACGTTAGAAAACATTGATGCCGAAATTGCAGAATTGATGAAGAACTTTGAAAGTATGCAACAGGAATTGGTGGTGATGTAATGGAAAGTAAAATAAATGATAATCCAAAGAGAAGATTTAAAGGGTTTACTGACTCTTGGGAACAGCGTAAGGTTACGGAATTAGGGAAAATCTTTATTGGATTGGTAACAACAATGACAGAACATTATACAGATGAAGGTGTATTGTTGATAAGAAATTCAGATATAAAAGATGGACGATTTGAGTTTGGAGATAATCCAATTTACTTAGAGGAATCATTTGCACAAGCAAATTCGTCCAGGATGCACCAGCTAGGAGATGTAATAACTGTACATACTGGAGATGTTGGAACATCATCAGTAATCCGTGAAAAGCAAGTAAATTCAATAGGTTTCGCAACTATTGTTACTAGACCAAACACTAGGATTATTACATCAGATTATTTATGTGCATATTTAAATACTGACCAACACAAAAAATGGGCAGTAGGTGTTTCGACAGGCGATGGTAGAACAAATTACAATTTGGGTGATTATTACGAGTGTATAGTTCCGGTTCCAACATTAGAAGAACAGAAGAAAATAAGTGAATTTATTTCTTATTTAAATAACCTTATCACCCTTCATCAGCGACAGTATTCATTTTTTATGCAAATTAATAAGAACTCTTTTGTGGAAAACAGTTGGGAGCAAAATATATATGCTTGGGAACAGCGTAAGCTGGGTGAAGAATGTGTGATTACTATGGGACAATCTCCTGATGGTTCAACATATAGTGATGTACCAAGTGATTATATTTTAGTCCAAGGTAATGCTGATTTGAAAGATGGTTGGGTAAATCCAAGAATGTGGACTACTCAAAAGACAAAAACTGTACAGGCAGGAGATTTGATTATGAGTGTTAGGGCACCTGCCGGAGCAATGGGAAAAACAGCATTTGATGCGGTTATTGGAAGAGGTGTAGCTGCAATAAAAGGAAATGAATTTATATATCAGTTGCTTGTAAAAATGGATTTAGAAGGATATTGGAAAAGTTTGTCCTCTGGGTCAACATTTGAGTCACTAAACTCTCAAAATATTTTAAATGCTGAGATTGCAATACCAGATATAGAAGAACAAAAACTGATTGGAGAGTATTTTCAGAACCTTGACCACCTTATCACCCTTCATCAACGTAAGTTAGAGAAACTCAAAAATATCAAAC
>CALZGM010000047.1 GCA_945787015.1 uncultured Roseburia sp. | reverse complement strand
GGGGTTAGAAGAGATTTGTTATTCGGTTGTTCGTGGTTAAACTGTCAAACTTCCGCGATGACCTTACAAGGCTCTGCAACACCCGGTGTATATGCAATTGCTAAATCCTCACGGGAATTTACTTTTGATTTTGCGGTGGTTTCTAATTTTCCATTCCATTCTTCATGCATCTTAAGTGCTTTTTCTTTCAAGTCCATAATAGACCTCCGTTCCATTCTTTTCTAAACAAGACAATCATAGCATTTCAGTTTTCATTTATCAAGAAAAAAGGACTTCCCTTTTGAGAAAAAATAAGTTATAATCTTCCTATCGTAAGTTCAAAGTCGAATCTGACAAGAATCCCACAGATGTTAAAACGATGATAAGGAGTGGAATATGAGAGAAAAATATGAAAGCCTCGCCGTTGCCGTTTTGCGTGATTTGGCGAAATCCAGAGGAATTACAGGTACTTCCGCAATGAAAAAGGGGGACCTGGTAGAAGCGATGCTGGCATTAGATGAAAAAGAACAGAGTACAAAAGCAGCCGAGAAACCTGTAGAGAAAACGGTAGAAAAACCGACCGAGAAGCCTGCTGAGAAAGTAGAAAAAAACAATCCGGAGGATACCTTAAGCAGCTTAGACAGCGGTGTGACTGCAAATGGTATCTTGGAAGTACTGGCAGATGGCTATGGATTTATCCGTTGTGAGAATTACCTGCCGGGTGAGCATGACGTCTATGTTTCTCCTTCCCAGATTCGTAAATTCAATTTGAAAACGGGAGATATTGTCTGCGGTAATACCAGAATTAAGACACAGCAGGAAAAGTTTTCTGCCTTATTATATGTATCCAGTGTCAATGGCTATCATCCAAGCGTAGCCCAGGCCAGAAAGAATTTCGGTGATTTGACACCAATTTTCCCAAATGAGCGTATCCGCCTAGAGTATCCGGGCTGCAGTGTGGCGATGAGAATTGTAGATTTAGTATCGCCAATCGGTAAAGGTCAGCGTGGTATGATTGTATCCCAGCCAAAAGCCGGTAAGACGACCTTATTAAAAGAGGTGGCAAAGTCTGTTACCAGAAGCAATCCGGACATGCATTTAATCATCTTATTAATTGATGAACGTCCGGAAGAAGTAACCGATATTAAGGAAGCCATTGAAGGCGATAATGTAGAAGTTATTTATTCTACTTTTGATGAACTGCCGGAGAATCACAAACGTGTGTCAGAAATGGTAATTGAGCGTGCAAAACGTCTCGTAGAGCATAAAAAAGATGTTATGATTTTGCTCGACAGTATTACACGTCTGGCAAGAGCCTATAACCTTACTGTTCCACCAAGCGGCCGTACCTTATCCGGTGGTCTCGATCCGGCAGCTCTTCATATGCCGAAACGTTTCTTTGGTGCAGCCAGAAATATGAGAGAGGGCGGAAGTCTTACCATTTTAGCAACAGCGCTTGTAGATACCGGAAGCAAGATGGATGATGTTGTGTTCGAAGAATTCAAGGGAACCGGTAATATGGAGCTTGTCTTAGACCGTAAGCTTTCCGAAAAACGTGTCTTCCCGGCCATTGATATCGTAAAATCCGGAACCAGAAGAGATGACTTGTTACTGGATCAGGAAGAACAGGAAGCAATGGACATCATGCGCAAAGCATTTAACAGTATGCGTGCAGATGAAGCAGTAGAAAACATTTTGAATATGTTTGCCCGCACAAGGACCAATAAAGACTATATTGCAATGGTGAAAAAGAACCGAATCCTGTAAAAACTTTTGATTTTAGTAGGAATTTGCAAAAAAAGCTTGCGTTTCCTATTGTAATATGCTATGCTAATTAAGCTGTTTATCGGGATAAGAGTCTGCGAAGGCGGACTCAGACAGTGGACAACATTCCAAAGTACGATTCGTACGGAATGTAAATCGTGTATATTCTCTGAATAAGTATCATATGCGGATCGGGCATACGGGTGCGGAGATGGCAAAGCATCAATAGATGTCGGAACATCCCGGAGAATAAGAACATGCGTAACTTAAAAACGATAAGATTAAAAGAGGTGAAAATAATGAGAGAAGGAATCCATCCAGATTATCATCAGGCAACTGTTACATGTAACTGTGGTAACACATTCGTTACAGGTTCTACAAAGGAATCTATCCACGTAGAAATTTGTTCTAAATGCCATCCATTCTACACAGGTCAGCAGAAATCTGCAAGAACCGATGGACGTATTGATAAGTTCAATAGAAAATACGGTATTCAGTAAATCGAATGCAGCTACAGATAAGGATGAGGTTGTAAAATCTCATCCTTTTTTAAGATTAAAGGTAACTATTCAGAACCCCCTTCGAATCAGATAAGCAGAATCGTCATGCTGGCATGTAAGAGGCTGCTTGTCTGATTCGTAAGGTGGCTCGAATAGAGTCACCGCCCCACATATGAGCAAAATGGAGAGCTTCGAAGAAGCGGCAGACCGGAACGGGATGATTTTGCGAATAGGAGGGAGGGGTTCTGAATAGTTACATCCAAAAGCAAAAAGGAGGATGAGCAGTATGAAGTACTCCGGAATTGGCGGGCAGGCGGTGATGGAAGGCGTAATGATGAAAAACAAAGACAAATACGCCGTTGCAGTCAGGAAGCCGGACCATGAAATTGAAGTCATGGTTTCAGAATATACAGGAATCATCAAAAATGAGAAAATAAAGAATATGCCGATTTTACGAGGTGTATTTAATTTTATAGATTCACTTGTGCTTGGTATGCAGACCTTAACTTTTTCTGCTTCTTTCTATGAAGACGAAGAAGAAGATGAGAAAAAAGCTGCAAAAACGGCGGATTTAACATCGGAAGAGGCTGCAAAGCAGGAAAAGAGAGATAAGAAAAAGGAAGATGCAATGATGGGTGGTACAGTGGTACTGTCAATTGTGCTGGCAGTTGGAATTTTTATGATGCTGCCGTATTTTATCTCCAGTTTTTTTCAGAAGTTTATCACGTCACGACTTTTGCTGGGATTGCTCGAAGGGATGATTCGCTTGACGATTTTTATCGGATATGTAGCGTTGATTTCTCTGATGGAGGATATCCACAGAGTTTATATGTATCATGGCGCCGAGCATAAATGCATTAACTGTATTGAGCATGGCATGGATTTAAACGTAGAGAATGTCAGAAAAAGTTCCAGACTGCATAAACGCTGCGGAACCAGTTTCTTATTGATTGTAATGCTTATCAGCATTTTATTCTTTATGTTTATCAGCGTTGACTCAGCCCTTTTAAAGGTTGTTTATCGGCTATTATTGATTCCGGTGATTGCCGGAGTGTCTTATGAATTTATCCGTCTGGCAGGCAGAAGTGACAATGCAATTGTGAATTTGATTAGTAAGCCGGGATTGTGGTTACAGAAGATTACGACAAAAGAACCGGACGACGAAATGATTGAGGTTGCCATCAAATCCGTAGAAGCCGTATTTGACTGGAAACCTTATGTAGAGGAAATACGAAGCCACTAAAATGGCGGAATGAGGGGAATTATGACTTACCGGGAAGCGATTAATCTTGGTGAAAAAGTTTTGGAAATGGCAGGTGTCCCTGATGTGAAAACGGATGCCTGGTTATTATTTGAAATGGTAGCAAAAATTGACCGCAATTTTTACTATACCTATATGGATGAGGAGATTACCGAACGGACCTTGGAGGAGTACGAATGTGCCTTAAAAAAACGGGCAGAGCGTATTCCGGTACAGTACATTACCGGTGAGACCGAATTTATGGGCTTGCCGTTTAAAGTAAATTCCAATGTCTTAATACCAAGGCAGGATACCGAAACTTTGGTAGAGGAAGCATTAAAGCTGATAAAACCGGGGATGAAGGTGCTTGACATGTGTACCGGTTCCGGCTGCATCATCATTAGTATTATGCATCATGCAAATGAGGTAGAAGGTTATGCCTCTGACATTTCCAGACATGCAATTAACACAGCAAAAGAAAACGCGAAACTGAACAATGTGTCCGTAACATTTGAAACCGGCGATTTGTTTGACCACATCAGAGATACCTATGATATCATCGTATCAAATCCGCCTTACATTCGTACGGAAGAGATTCCAAAGCTGATGCCGGAGGTACAGAACTTTGAACCGGTGCAGGCATTGGACGGCAAAGAAGACGGGCTGTATTTTTACCGCAGAATCGTAGAGGAAGCAAAAGGATATCTGAATCCGAATGGATATCTCTTATTTGAAATCGGATATGACCAGGGTAAAGAGGTTTCCGAACTGATGGAAAATGCCGGTTATAAAAATGTAAAGGTAATCAAAGATTTAGCCGGAAATGACCGTGTTGTGATTGGAGGTTTGTAGCGCGCTCGACTTGAACGTAATATGTTGCAAAACTATTGTAATATGAGAAAACAAGAGAGGTAAAACTATGTTTGATAGATTAGAAGATTTATTAATCCGTTTTGAAGAATTAATGAGTGAATTAAGTGCCCCGGATGTAGCAAATAATCCGGAGCGTTTCAAAAAACTTATGAAGGAGCAGAGTGATTTGACTCCTATCGTAAATGCTTATAAAGAATACAAACAGTGCAAGCAGAACATCGAAGATTCCTTAGTGATGTTAGAGGAAGAATCCGATGAAGAGATGCGTGAGCTTGCAAAAGAAGAATTAAATGATGCAAAAGCCCGTGTGGAAGAACTGGAAAACGAATTGAAAATTTTACTCCTTCCAAAGGACCCGAACGATGACAAGAACGTTATCGTGGAAATCCGTGCCGGCGCAGGCGGTGATGAGGCAGCCTTATTCGCAGCAGAAATCTACCGTATGTATCAGCATTATGCAGAATCAAAGCGCTGGAAGACAGAGCTTATGGAAGTAGACGATACCGGAATCGGCGGTATGAAGAGCGTTACCTTCATGATTACCGGACAGGGTGCTTACTCTGTGATGAAATACGAATCCGGTGTACATCGTGTACAGCGCGTACCGGAAACCGAATCCGGTGGACGTATCCACACTTCTACCATTTCCGTGGCAGTGATGCCGGAGGCAGAAGATGTAGAAGTAGAAATCGATGAAAAGGATATCCGTATCGACGTAATGCGTGCATCCGGTAACGGTGGACAGTGTGTCAACACCACCGACTCTGCAGTGCGTTTAACCCACTATCCAACCGGAATCGTCGTATACAGCCAGACCGAAAAATCACAGCTTCAGAACAAAGCGAAAGCCTTCGCTTTATTACGTGCAAAACTCTACGACATCGAGTGCCAGAAAGCACACGACGCTGAAGCAGAGCTTCGTAAGAGCCAGATCGGTACCGGCGACCGTTCCGAAAAAATCAGAACCTACAACTTCCCACAGGGCCGTGTCACCGACCACAGAATCAACCTCACCCTGTATAAACTGGATAAAATTATGAATGGCGACATTCAGGAAATCATCGATGCCTGCATCGCAGCAGACCAGGCAGCAAAACTGGCGAAGATGGGTGAATAAGGCTCATTTGCTGGATTTCATTGTATCAGCTTTGTTTTATGTATGGAAAGATAATTGAATAATAGTGTGTAAAAGACGGACTTTGACGCATGTCTTAAGCCCGTCTTTTTGTTTTTGGGGTTCTATGATGCACTGTACACTCCTATTTGGTTGGCTTTGATGTATGTATAGCCTATCTGAATGTGATTTTCGTTTTTGATTATAAAAGAACAAATGTTCTTGTAATTATGTATTAAGCGTGATACAATTAATTAAGAACAAATGTTTGGGGAGGGCGAAAAACTATGAGAAAAATATTGGTTAATGACACAGAAATACAAGTAATAAAGTTTGAGGAAGAAGATTATATATCTCTTACTGATATGGTGAGAAATATTGAAAATGGTGTTGTTTTAATAGAAAAATGGCTAAGAAATAAAAATACAATTGAATTTTTAGGAATATGGGAAGAATTGTATAATGAACAGTTTGATTATGACGAATATTGCAGTATTATGCAGGAGGCGGGATTAAATCGATTTGCTATGTCGGTTAAACAATGGGTAGAAAGAACGAATTCCAGAGGAATTGTAGCAAAGGCAGGAAGATATGGAGGAACATATGCCTATAAAGATATTGCATTTGAGTTTGCAAGCTGGGTTTCGCCTAAATTCAAATTATATCTGATAAAAGAATTTGAAAGACTAAAGAAGGATGAAGAAAAACAGATAGGATGGAATGCGAAGCGAGAGTTGGCTAAGATAAATTATCGAATACATACTGATGCAATCAAGGAAAAACTAATTCCAAGTCAGGTGACTAAGCAACAGACTGCTGTTGTGTATGCATCGGAAGCGGATGTTCTGAATGTTGCATTATTTGGGAAAACGGCAAAAGAATGGAGAGAACAAAATACGGAAAAGAAGGGGAATATCAGAGATTATGCAACTGTAAATGAATTGATATGTCTTTCAAATCTTGAAAGTTTGAACGCAGTTTTTATTGAGGATGGATTGCCACAGAAAGAGCGATTGGTAAAATTAAATGAGATTGCGATACATCAAATGATTATCTTAGAAGAGCAAGAGGAACATTTATATTTAAAATAATTCTAATTCCCCCGAATTCGGGGGAATTAAAATTTGAGAATATAAGTTAATAAATTTGTAAAAGAAAAGGTAGAGAAATGGAAATGATTTTATTTGGATATGTAATAGAGATAATAATAATATGGTTTTGGTACAAATTGATAATAAAAAAGGAAATAAGTTTAAAAACTAATGGTGCAGATAGAATATAATGCCTCTATAAGTTCAAATAGAAAAGAACAAATGATTGTCAAAACATTCATAAGCGATTATGAATGTTTCTTACTGTTCCTTAGGAACGGTATCAAACACTTCTGATTTATATCAGGGGTATCCATTTTATTCAATCAAACACACAATTAAATATTGTAAAAAGCAGAGGATTCTTTATAATAAATTATAGGGAGAGTGTTTGTAAGGATGTTCTGCTTTTCGCAAGGAAAGAAGGCAGAATGACAAAAGAAATCAGAACACAGTGGCACCCGGCTTTCTGTTCGACAGTAAAGCTGGAATTAATCGAAAACAAAGGCGATTTGGATTATGAAAACGAGTATAATCTAAACAGTAAACCGATTCAGATTGATTTACTTGTAATTAAAAAATCCAAATACGTCAAAAGCAAAAATGAGATTGGAAAAATTTTTCTGGGACATAATATCATGGAATATAAATCCTCGCAAGACTCCATGAACGTAGATACTTTTATTAAGGTGATTGCATCAAGCAGATTAACAAAAGAGAATCAGAAGTGGCTGACTTTATTAAGCAGTCATTTAAACAAGGACGATGCAAAGCGAATTATCTTGCAAATGGGTAACCTGACAGAAAAGGATGAGAAAGCATATGCAAATTCTGTCATACAGGTTGCATTAAAAGAGAACCTGAAGTCATTTGATTTTATGAAGGGAGAGGACGATATGGTATGTAAGGAATTACTTGAATTCATGAAACCGGAAATTGATGAAATAGTGAGAAAAAATGCTGAGATAGAACGTAAAAAGGAACGGATAGAACTAATTATGAATTGCTTAAAAAAGAACCGTACCGTAGAAGAAATATCAGACTTTTTGGAAATTCCATTGGAGGAAGTCCAGGCAGTGGCATCGACGATAAGTAATAACTAGTAAATGTGAATCCGATAATGAGACATTTCATGAAATATTAAGGAAGATTTGGCATTTTTCTTTACTTTTTTGTATTAATATAGCTGTATAGAAAATAGTTATTGAAGCCAGAGAGAATATGATATGAGAAAAATAAAGGGAGTTTTCATAGTACTGATAATAATTTGGGGAATGATGGCATTGATGGTTGGCGGAATAAGATACCAGACGACATATGCTAAAACTGAAATTGTGAAAGCTTCATCAAATGACGAGCAGTATACATTATTTGTGTATATGATTGGAGAACCCGACTGGCCTTTTGGCGCAACTCATTGTAGATTTGATTTGATGAATGATGGTAAAAGAATTATAAAATATACATTTGATATTCATGATGATGGTGCTAATGCAACTGAGAATAACTTTGATATCACATGGGAAAAAGAGAATGTAACTATCATTGTGTCAGGTTCAGAACAGAAAAATACATTCTATAAATTATCTTTTGATGGGGCGGTAGAACGTTGGCAGGAGAAAGAACAACCATTGATGGAATCGGAAATGATAGAAGTAACAACATGCGAACATACAGATGCTGAGTATCCTAGGATGATTATGGTATCGGACATTCTTTATTATGACTGTGATGAGATTAATATAGAGCCACATGATGGAAGTATAGACGGAATGCTTGTGAAAGTAACAGAAGAAGTGCCGGTTGAGAATAATCAGTCAAATTTTGGTGTGGAATATGGCTATCAATTTGGAAATGAAACTGGAAAAGTTGAGGTATGCATCGATAATGAGTGGCATGTATTCAAGCAATACAAGCAAGGTACATTTAAAATCGTCGATGAGTATTTAGCCCTTTATTATCGAACCGGAGTTTGACGTAGCATTTGAAATCAGCAGGGAAAGGAACAGAGAGATGTCAGTTTTGTTGTTTTGCTAGTAATCATTTTTATCCGGTATCCATTGATGGCATGCATTTATCCATTCATTGGATTAGATTAGGTGAAATAGAGTTATGTAGAACTTGCATATATCATATAACTATTGTAGAATAATAAACGAATTTATATCCAGATATTAGCAAAAGAGTGAGGTAACGTTATGAAAAACAGAAACATTGTGGTAGGCATCATCTTAAGCATCGTAACCTGTGGAATTTATGCTATCTATTGGTTTGTTAAGTGTACAGATGAAATGAATCAGGTTTCACCGGATGATTATACAACTTCCGGAATCGTAGCTTTTTTATTTACGCTGTTAACATGTGGTATCTATGGTATCTACTGGGCGTACAAAATGGGCTTAAAAATGAATGCATCACAGGAAAATCCTGCAGCGAACAATCAAATCTTATTTATTGTGCTTGAATTGTTTGGATTTAACATTGTGAATTTATGCTTGCTCCAGAATGAAATCAATAAACATGCAGAATTCTAAAAAAGCAGCGGGAGCTTTGATACTGATATTCATTGGAGTAATTTATGCGGGCTTCGTATCTGTAACCGGATACGGAGTCCCTTGCATTTTTAAGCTTGTAACGGGATTTGATTGTCCCGGCTGTGGCATTACTCACATGATAATAAGTTTGCTTCAGGGAGATATTTATGCAGCATATCAATATAATCCGGTTTTGTTTTGCCTTTCTCCATACATATTATTCCGTGTCTTTACAAGTAGCAGGAGAGGAAAAATTTTGACAGTAATGGACATTTGCTGCGTAGTGATTTTGCTTGTGTGGGGAATTATAAGAAATATTGTTTAGATAAAATATTAGAAAGGCGTTTGCATATAAAAGTGCAAACGCTTTTGTGATTCATGATAATAGAAAATTCTCAGGGCGTACTTTCTATTATTTCGAACGACAGAAGGAATTCTTGACATTTAGTTATTAGAAACCTATAATTAATTTATAATGAACACGTTCATAAAAGGAGTAGAAATGCCGAAGATTATCGAAAACTTACAGGAAAAACTGTTAGCAGAAGCAAAACGTCAGGTGCTTAATGAGGGGTATTCCGCTATGACAATTCGTTCTGTTGCAAAAGCATGTGGTGTTGGCGTTGGTACGGTGTACAACTATTATGAGTCAAAAGATATGCTGGTTGCGAGCTTCATGCTGGAAGACTGGCTGGCATATAAGGAGAGAATCGAGGCGGGATGCGCAGGGGATGCCACACCTGAATCGGCATTGCGCTGTGTGTATGGCGAACTGTGCAGATTCAAAGAAAAATATGCCGCTGTATTTAAGGATGAGAGTGCGGAAAGCGTATTTGCATCATCCTTCAGGCAGCGTCATAAGATGTTACGCGACCAGATAGCGAGACCATTATTACGTTTATGTGAACAGCAAGCAAAGGTGAATCCGGAATTTCTTGCAGATTTTCTTGCTGAGACGTTGTTGACCTGGTCCCAGTCAGAGTGTACTTTTGAAGAAATAAACGGCGTGCTCTTACAATTATTTTAGAAAAGGAGAAGATGAAAATGAGCAGTTTTGAAAATTTACGAGTAGTAGACAATTTTTACCAGACATCTTTATTTTTCCCGATGCCAACCGTAGTTATTACTACCTTATGTGAGGATGGTACTACATCCGCAGGACCTTATTCTTTGGTTCAGCCGTATTATGTGGCAGGTAAGGATTTTTACGCGATGTTATTATCCTGCCGTAATTCTTCTAATACCGCACAAAATATTTTGAGAAACGGAAAATGTGCTTTAAACTTCATCTCGGATGAGCCAAAGTACTTTAAAGAATGTGTCAAGTTAAGCTGGCCTGGTGATAAACCGGAAGAAAAAATGCCAAAATGTAACTTCCGGTTTGAAAAGAGTATGATCGAGGAGGAAAATCCGGCTGACAAACGTCCGCAGGTTTTAAGCGATGCGATTCAAGTGATTGAGTGCACATGGGTACGTGAATTAGATGGTGCTGATAAGGATGTAGCAGGTGAACTGAATGGTTACGAAGGACCATACCATGACTTTAATGGTATTACAAGTAAGTTTGGTGCGCATTTCATTTTAAAAGTAGATAAGATCTTAATGAAGAAAAAATATGCGGATGCCATTATTAATGGGGTTCGTGGAAGAGACTTTCCACATTTGCCGGTGGATTACGGTTATCGCGACAGTAAGAATTTCTGGTTTCACAGATGGAACTTTATGCATGCAGAGCTGTTACAGATGCGGAAAGCAAGCTTGGAATCTGTTCGTTATGCGGCAGACCGCGCAGATGATAAGATTAAATTTACCGATGAGGCACTTATGACTATTCTGGGTGTCCCACGTGTTTTCTTATCAACGGTTTTAAAAGGATGTGTGGACTGGGCGAGAGAGAATAACGTTGAGCTAATTACGGAAGAACATATGAAGATTATTAATGACAAACGTTCCAAAGAAAAGAGTAAGAAGAAATAGGGAGGGAAACTATGAAGGTTGTATTGGCAGGTGCTTATGGTAATTTAGGCGCAGATATTTTTAAGACACTATTAAAAGAGGGGCATGAAGTTGTAGCAGCAGATATGATGGAACGTGATTTAGGTGTAGAGGGAAACTTTACATACCGCAAAATCAATGTACAGGATCCGACAACATTAACAGGGCTTTGTGATGGTGCAGATATTGTTATCACCACCGTTGGTTTGACAAAAACTTCTGCTGAGGTTACAAACTATCAGATTGATTATCAGGGGAATTTAAACATTTTAGAAGAAGCAAAGAGAGCAGGAGTAAAACACTTTACATATATTTCTGTTCTAAAGGCAGACAAAGCACCAAAGGTGCCAATGCTTCATGCGAAATACCTATTTGAGGAAGAGTTGAAAAAGAGCGGCATTCCTTATACGATTCACCGCCCAACAGGCTACTTCTACGATATTGTAAAGGTATTTCGACCAATGATTGAAAAAGGAGAAGTGACATTACTTGGAAACAATCCGGTACATGCAAATGTAATCTCGACCGAGGATTTTGCAGCATTTATTGTGGCACACATGACAGATGAAAATAAGATGTACAACGTAGGCGGAAAAGAGACATACTCTTATGAAGAAATTGCAAAGCTTTGTTTTGCAGCGGCAGGAAAAGAACCGGTGATTAAGCGAGCTCCTGCATTCCTATTTGATGTATTGGCATTTGTTAATAAGCTTAAGAAAAATGGAAAAGAAGCAATTTTACGTTTCTCCAAATGGACGCTGACAGAAGAGATGGTGGGAGATACGGTATGTGGAGAGATGAGCTTTAAGCAGTACATTGAGGATAGCTTCAGAAAGTAGGTAGACTATGGGTTGGAATTTATTGGCGATTTTTTATGTGATTAGTTTAGTAATTTGTTTGGTAGGATTTTACAAATATGTATATTTTCTTTCCATTGGATATGGATTTGCGGTAAGCGGTATTGGTGTTGCGATGGCGGTTATGATGGGAATGGGTGTATTACCGGTTTCGCTTCCTATGGTAATTTATTGTGTATTATTTTTTATCTATGGTCTGCGATTATCCGGATTTCTTTTGGTACGTGAAATCAAAAATGCTTCCTATCGGAAAACCCTAAAGGAAGCAACCGGTGAAGAATCAGCGATGCCAGTCTTTGTAAAAATTGCAATATGGCTATTTACCAGTGTGCTTTATGTGGCACAGACATCACCGGTATTCTTCCGTGCTTATAATGGCAAAGAAGTGACGGCATTCATTTGGGTTGGTATTGTGATTTCTGCATGCGGTATTCTCTTAGAAACACTTGCGGATCAGCAGAAAACAGCACAGAAAAAAGAAAATCCGAATAAGGTGGCAATGAAAGGTTTATACAAAATGGTACGCTGTCCAAATTATTTTGGGGAAATTTTATTCTGGACAGGTGTATTTGTAGCTTCTTTAGATGCTTTAAATATAGCAGGACAGTGGGTAATGGCAGTGATTGGTTATATCTGCATTGTATTTATCATGTTTAACGGTGCGCAGCGTTTGGAAAAACGTCAGATGGCCCGTTACGGAAGTGACAAAGAGTATAACGATTATGCTAACAAGACACCGATTATTATTCCGTTTTTACCAATCTATCATTTAAACAAAGTAGAAAAATAGGAAGTAGGGGGAACCAATGAAGGACTTTTCTGTTGCAATGGCGTTGGTGGATTGCATTCCTGTCATCCTTTTTAGTGTTGGTGCGGTCTTATTGCAACGCGATTTGTATAATAAGATGAGTAAGGGAGCCTTTGCTCTCTTCTCAGCAGGTACAATAAATATTAGCATTAAAAGCAGTTTATAAGCTTTTATATGCAGCAGGGGTTTGTGACTTTGAACCTTTGAATGCCATGTTTTTTCCGGTGCAGTCCATCGGATTTCTGTTGGCGGGTATCGGAATCATTGCGATGATTTGTTTTAAGCAGGGCAATGGTGTTGTAGCCTTATCTGCTGCACCGTTACTTTACAAAGGAACTTTTTTGTTTGTAGGCTTGATGGTAGCCGGGTTAGGTCTGATGGATGCAGGGCTTGCTATTCTGGGAAAAAGACTAAAGAAACCACTAATTGGCGTATTATTTGTAATCTCATTCCTTTGCTCACTCTGTATGGGATATCTGTCTACGAAGGATTTTACGAAAGCTAGCATGAACTGGATTGCGGAGGGTGTCAATATTGTAGGACAGGGGTGTTTCCTTGTGGGAGCTTTTGCATTACATAAAGCAGGTTTGTCGGAATATAGAATTCCAAGAAAGTAGTTAATACATATACCCACATTGGGTAAGAAAGAGAAAAAAGGAGAAGGAGACCGGAGGTTGTTCCTTCTCTTCCTTTCTTTTCGCATACGGATCCAAACATGGTTGAGTGGTTTGGAAAGCTGGTTGAGGAGAGAAAGAAACGCTAGAAGTTGTAAAAACCAGACGATTATGCTAAAATCGCGTATGTAACAAGGAAATTTTGAGGTAATAGGATATGAAAGTAACGATACTGGTCGATAATACCCCCAATGACGGAGTTCCGGGTGAGTGGGGATTTTGTGCATACATTGAGCATAATGAAAAAAAGCTGCTGTTAGATACAGGTGCATCTAACTTGTTTGCTGAAAATGCAGAAAAATTGAGCGTTCCAATAGAGGATGTTGACATGGCATTTTTATCTCATGGTCACTATGACCATGCAAATGGAATGGAAAAATTCTTTGAAATAAATAAAAAGGCAAAATTCTATCTTCAAAAAGGATGTTGCGAGAATTGCTATTTTAAAAAATGGTTTGTTACAAAATATATTGGAATGCCAAGGGGAATTACAACTAAGTTCAAAGATAGAATCGAATATGTTTCCGGTATATACGAACTGGGAAATGGAATCAGTCTGGTTTCTCATTCCACACCAAAGCTGGAACGGATTGGGAAAAGAGAAATGATGTATCAAAAAACAGAGAACGGTTGGAAACCGGATAATTTCTGCCATGAGCAAAGCCTTGTAATAGATGCAGAGGACGGACTTGTGATTTTCAACAGCTGTTCGCATGGCGGGGTTGTAAATATTATCAACGAGGTAAAGGCTGCATTTCCGTCAAAGAAGATTAAGGCACTTGTAGGCGGGTTTCATATATTTAAACGCCCGGAGAAAGAAATCAGAAAGCTTGCTGCAATGATAAAAGAGACAGGAATTGAGTACATATATACTGGACATTGTTCGAAGGAAAGAGGCTTTCGCATTTTAAAAGAAGAACTGGGTGAGATGGTGGTACAGTTTCATGTAGGATTAGAAATTGATTTCTAAGCTGCGGAGGATAAAATCATGAGCAATACAAAACAGGCACCTTTGTTTACTCGCGCGCAGCTTGTTACGTTAATCTGGCCGCTTTTATTGGAGCAGTTTTTAAGTGTAAGCATGGGCTTTGCCGATACATTTATGGTTTCCGGTGTCAGTGAAGCGGCGGTATCGAGTGTGAGTCTGGTAGACAGCCTGAATATTTTAATTATACAAATTTTGTCCGCATTAGCTACGGGCGGAGCAGTTGTAATTAGTCAGTATATGGGGCACAAAGATGAAAAAAAAGCGGCTTTCTGCTCTGCACAGTTATATACTGTGCTGGGATTTAGCACGATTGTTGTGATGATTGTCACAATGCTTTTTTCCAAACCAATCCTTCGCCTGATTTTTGGCTCCATCGAGGATGACGTGATGGCATTTGCACAGATTTATTTCCTGATTAGTGCAGTATCTTACCCATTTATGGGAATCTACAATGCAGGCGCTGCATTGTTTCGCGCACAGGGAAACAGCAAAGTAAGTATGCGGGCTAGTCTTGTAATGAACGTAATCAATATAGTTGGTAATGCAGCTTTGATATATGGATTAAAAATGGGAGTACTCGGAGCGGCACTGGCGACTTTGGCAGGGCGTGTTGTGGCGGCGATATGGGTATTTTTAAGGCAGCAGGATGAAACGAATCCATTACGTATTGCAAGGTGGAAGGATTTGAAACCGGATGCAGCACAAATAAAGCGTATTTTAGGAATAGGAATACCTGCAGGATTGGAGAATGGAATGTTTCAAATCGGAAAGCTTTGTGTGAGCAGCCTTACCTCAACTCTTGGAACGGCAGCAATTGCAGCGAATGCAGTGGCTAATA
Organism: uncultured Roseburia sp.; assembly: GCA_945787015.1. Classification (GTDB taxonomy): domain Bacteria; phylum Bacillota; class Clostridia; order Lachnospirales; family Lachnospiraceae; genus Roseburia. The sequence continues at coordinate 6,141 of CALZGM010000047.1, read as the reverse complement.
GTATTGCAACTATTGCAAATATACCGGGCAATACGATGAGCCTTGCAACGATTCCGGTAATCGGACATTGCATTGGTGCCGGAGAAAAAAAGCAGGCACGCCATTATTCCTATATTCTGATGGGAGTAGCAATGGGCGGACTGTTGGTTGCAAATGTTTTGCTGTTTCTTCTTGTTCCTATGATGACCGGCTGGTTTCATCTTTCTGATGTGGCAGCGAAGATGTGCATCCAGGTGATTCGCTGGTTTAGCGTGTTTAGTGTTTTTGTTTGGGCGACAAGTTTTACTCTTCCGAATGTACTTAGAAGTGGCGGTGATGCTAAGTTTACTATGACGGTAAGCATTATTAGCATGTGGTGCTGTCGTGTACTGCTGAGTTACTATTTCGTGTTACGGCTTGATATGGGATTATTGGGCGTATGGATGGGTATGTTTATGGACTGGGTAGTACGAAGTGCATTTTTTGCGACTCGGTTTATGAGTGGAAAATGGATGGAACATAAGGTTATTTAAAAAAATGGAACCTTGACGGAAGCAGCAAAATATGATATGGTTAAAGAACTCTTTGCACTGCATATAAATCTACAGTACAAACTGAGCAGACCATTGACGTTTCGTTAAGGAGTCGGGCCATCTAAGTGGCAGTGGAATCTTACATCCACGGGACAGTAGTTGCTAATACTGATTCGTGGGTGTTTTTTTATACATTTTTTTAGACAACATTTCTTAAAAATCCCCACACAAAGCAAGTGCCATAGAGCTATCTTATTTTATGGAGGTAACAAATATGGGTAAAAGCAAAGCAACAGAAAATGAGTTTCAGAAGGTAGCAAACAGAGTATCGTTCATAACGATTGTGCAGAATGCATTACTGTCCATTTTTAAACTGGTGGCAGGAATTTTTGCACATTCGAATGCAATGATAAGTGATGCGATTCATTCTGCATCGGATGTGTTTAGTACGATTGTGGTCATTATCGGGGTAAAACTGGCGTCGAAGGAATCAGATAAAGAGCATCCTTATGGTCATGAAAGACTGGAGTGCGTGGCAGCCATTGTTTTAGCAATGGTGCTGTTTATCACGGGACTGGAAATAGGAATTGTAGCTTTCAAGGACATTGTACAGGGAAATTATGGCGATTTGGAAGTCCCGGGAATGCTGGCTCTGATTGCAGCAGTCGTTTCCATTATTGCAAAGGAAGCGATGTACTGGTATACCAGACATTATGCGAAAAAAATTGATTCCAGTGCTTTGATGGCAGATGCGTGGCATCATCGTTCCGACGCGCTTTCTTCTATTGGTGCATTTATAGGAATCGGCGGTGCAATGCTTGGTTTTCCGGTAATGGATGCGGTTGCCAGTCTGGTTATTTTTGTCTTTATTGCAAAAGCTGCTTACGATATTTTTAAAGATGCAATGGATAAGATGGTAGACCATTCCTGCGATGCCAAGACAGAGAAGGCACTTTATGACTGTGTCATGAACCATGAACAGGTGCTTGGAATTGATTTGCTCCAAACCCGCATTTTTGGTAACAAAATCTATGTGGATGTAGAAATTCAGGTAAATAGTTCCTATACCTTAGAGCAGGCGCATACTATTGCAGAGGAGGTACATGAAAACATTGAACAGAGTTTCCCAAAGGTGAAGCACATTATGGTGCATGTAAATCCTGCAAAGGCAAATTAATGAAAAAATCCCCCGGATCCGGGGGATTTTTTCATTCTAAAGCTTATGAATTTGCCATAGCAGTTAATTCTGCTAACATTTTTGGTAAATCGGTATCCATATTTTCATCGGTAAACTGGCAGGTGCCTACCTTTTTGTGACCACCGCCATTGTATTTCAGCATTAAGCTTCCGACATCTAAGGTTGCGCTTCGATTTAAAATACTATAACCAACAGCAGCACTGCAGCCTTTTCCACCGCGTCCGCTTACAATCCAGGCAGAAATGTTCTGCTTCGGGAACATGCTGTAAATTAAGAAACGGTTACCGGAGTAGATTGGATCTACACCGCGAAGGTCTGAAATAATGAGATTACCATCGGTAATGGTGTGGTCTTTCACCATCTTCATAAATTTGGCGGTTTGCTCAAAATAAACCTCAACACGTTCTTTTACATCCGGCATTGCAAGGATTTCATCCGCAGTCATAGTACGGCATGCATCAATTAATTTTTCCATTAACTGATAGTTTGAAATTGTAAACTGACGCCATCTGCCGAGACCGGTACGAGGGTCCATCAGAAAACCGATTAAAATCCAGCCTGTTGGATTCTGTACTTCATCAATAGTAAGATTACCGGAATCTACTTTATCAACTGCCTCCATCATGACATCAAACTGTGGGAAGCGTTCTTTTCCACCATAATATTCATAAATAATACGTGCACAGGAAGGAGTAATACGGCTTTCGCCTTTGTATTTTCCTGCCAGTTGTAAACGTTCATGTTCGCTGGAGTGATGGTCAAACCAAAGACCGCAGCCTTCTACATATGGTACGTTAGCCAGACAGTCATCTTCTGTGATTTCTACAAGACCATCCTGCAAATCCTTTGGGTGAGCAAATTTCCAGTGATCGATAATTCCTGCTTCTTTTAAAAGGACACCGCAGGCAAGTCCGTCAAAGTCTGAACGTGTTACTAATCTCATAATGTTATCCTCCGTAGAATTTTGTGTCTATGACGTTAGTACTATTATATAAAATTTTTATTGTATTTTCAACTTTTATCAGTTAAATTAGATTAGAAAAGAAAAAGTTTTTATAAAATACTTGACCTTCCATAGGGTGGAACCCTTATTGTAAGATCAGGAGGTGGCACAAATGGAAAAGAAAATGAATATTAATCAGGCTGAGAAGCTTACCGAAGTGTCAAAACGAAATATACGCTTTTACGAAAATGAAGGACTTTTACAACCACAGCGGGATGATATAAGTGGTTATCGCAAATATGGAGAAGATGAAATTTGGAGAATCAAAGTCATTAAAATGCTTCGTATGCTGGATATGCCGTTAGAGGAGATTGCAGATGTGCTTGATGAGAAGCAGTCCCTGGAACAGGCAGTGACTGTACAACAGGCACGCTTGGAAAAAAAAGAAAAGGAACTACAGACAGCGATTCGCTATTGTGACCGATTAAAAACTAAAGAAATTCAGAAGCTGGATGTTGAAAAGTGCTTGGAGGAGATGGAGCAAAGCCAACTAAATGGTTTCTTTATTTCTTGGATGGATGATTATAAAACGCTAAAAAAAGAAAATAAGAACCGAGACTTTACATTTATACCGGATGAACCAATAAGAAATGCAAGAGAATTTACGAATGCACTATTTGCTTATGCAAAGAAAGAAAATCTAGATTTAGTGTTAACGAAAGAATCTATCTATCCTGAGTTTACAATTGATGGTATTGAGTATACTGCCGAACGACATTACATACCGACTTTTGGAATGCCTATGGCGATGGTTTGCTGTCATAGAAAAGATAGAGAAATAAAAGGAGAAAATATACCAACCGGTAGAAGGCAGATTCTTTGGCTTTTACAAAAATATTGGATAGTTTTCTTGATGTTACTGATAGATTTTGCGGTAATAGTAGGGTGTATTTTTGCAAAAGCCACGTGGGAAACGTGGGTAATAGTGATTAGCATTTCTGTATTACTGGGATTAAGGATGTTTTGGTTTTATAATTATCATTTCAATGAGAAGGTGTGACGTATGAGAAAAAGAGAACGAGAAATTACAGATGAAGCAATGATTCGGGACATATTAGACCGTGCACAGGTCATCCATTTGGGTTTATCCGATGAAGGACAGCCCTATGTGGTTCCGATGAATTATGGTTATACGTTAAAAGACGGAAAACTTACTTTCTATCTGCATGGAGCAACAGAGGGCTATAAGTATGAAGTGCTTCACAAAAATCCACGCATTTCCTTTTCCATAGAATGTGATGTAAAACCATTTACCGGAAGAGTTGCCTGCCAGTATGGAACGGTTTATTCCAGTGTTATGGGAAAAGGAACCGCTGTCCTAGTGGAGGATGTAGAAGAAAAAGAGCAGGCGATGTCTATATTAATGAAAACCCAGACCGGAAAAGACTTTACCTTTGACGAGAAACTGGTATCCATTGTAAGGGTTATCCGGCTGGATATTACAGAATTTTCTGCAAAACACCGGCCTTTACCGGCAAGTCAGATGCCGGAACATTAATCAAAAGCAAGTCCAAAATAAGTGGGAGCAGGAAGTCTGTCCGGACCAAAAGGAAGATACATAGCAAAGGCAGTTCCTTCTCCCGGTGTTCGAAAACTTCCCTTTTCACAGTCAAGTGCTTTTACAATATTCGGTGCAACTGCGGTGTTTCCTAAAAGCTCGGTTCCATATAGAATATCATTTTTCGTGTAAGCAGCTAATAAAAAATCAGGGCCCGTATAGAAATTACTCATAGTCTGAAAAAAGGTAAGACTTTCTTTTTCCTGTATGACACCGCCGGTAGGAAGATACTGCCTGCGGAGCTTTTGATAGGTGTTTCTATCAATGCGCTTTATATCAATTCCATCACAGGCTGCGTCGCAGTCTATTTTTTTCACAGAACTACAGGTTTGAAATCCCATACTTTCATAGAACGAAAAAAGAGCTTTGCTTTGCGGCACTAAAAGAACGCCTGCGTAGCCAAGCTTTTTTAAATGCTGGCTCGTGTCAGCCATCAGTTTATGGCAGATTCCCTGCCCACGGTAAGCCTTCGCTGTTGCTACCGCATAGACATAAGCGACTGGCCGATCCATGTACAGACAATCAAACCAGTATAATGCTGCAGCCACATCTCCCTCAATTGTAACAAGGCGACAACGTTCCTTACTAAAGGCAGTAGAAAAGAAGGTGTCTAAAAATGCATCCGTATCACCAAATGCTTCCTTCCATAGATGACGCAGGGCAGGAATCTGCGTTGGTTTTGGTTTATCAATATTCATAGTCGTCCTCCATAAGATGTGCCCAATAGGATTCTTGCATATGATGAGGAAAATAGCGCTGTTTTGCAATACGAAGTCCTTCAATACCCATATCCTCTTCACGATCTAAAAAGCGTATTTCAGGATACTTATTTCGGATATAGCGGGCAAATTCCTGATTGATGATGGCATAGGCACCATTGATATCACCCTTTGCCTTTTCAAAATGCACGTCAAAGGTATCGTGGGATAATCTGCTTCCTAAAGTTACAGCCATTACTTCGTTTCCTGCAAATAGTATTAACCCTTCCAGACTTAATGCATGGAAATGGCGGAAAGCTTTAGCTAAAGCAGTCTGCTCCATGAGATAGTCACCTTGTGGGTTTTCAATAAGTTTTTCTCTATACCAATTTTCTACCATATCCTTTACAAGAGAAAGATTTGTTTCACTAAGCGGCTCCACCCTATAGTCCGGATATTCAGCCCGAAAATGATTACAATGGTTTCGCTTTTTTTGATATTTTCTGCCCGGAAGGTCTGCAAGGTCATTGATATCATAAACATAATCAAAGTTCCCTAAATCGCAATGAAAATGGAATTTTCCGGGATATAAAGCTTCTAAAGTCTGTTTCCCTTCTTCATCAAGACTTGTAATCCTGCAGGGAATTCCCCGTTCCTTTGCATCTGCGATGAGGGCATCCAAAATAGTCTTTTTATCATCATGTCCTACCGGATAAGGGTAGACGCTTCGCTGATTGAACTGGGAAAACATGACCAAATGTCCATGCAAAATCGTGGCTTTTTGCCGTCCCCAAAGATATAGATTTGCAAAGGAGTATTCACAACCACGTTCTTTGCCATCCAGGAGATATTGTTGATAAAGTTCTTTATTTTCTAATGTAATAGGTTTAAAGTCAATCATTGTTTTATCGTCCGTTTTTCTAATGAATTTATTGCGTTTCAATCATAATATAGTTTTTACAAATTTGCAAATTTTATAGGTATTTTGTTCAGTAAATTAATTTAGTCATAGTGTAAATTTTGTAAGAAAAAAGAGGAACCCTTATTTTTATATGCGGTTATACATGTATAAGAAACTCTAATCATTCCAAAACGCATTTAAAAATAAAGGTTCCTCTTTTTCTTAAATTTACGTTATGAAAATAATTTGCTGAAACAAAATATAGCTTTTA
>CALZGM010000046.1 GCA_945787015.1 uncultured Roseburia sp. | reverse complement strand
TAGAGTTTCTTATACATGTATAACCGCATATAAAAATAAGGGTTCCTCTTTTTTCGTATAAATTTACATTATGCCTAAAATAATTTAGTGAACTAAATATCTATTACAGCAGACTCTTATAAAGCGCTGTAATATCTTCTACGCTTGTTTCCTTTGGATTACCCGGTCTGCAGGCATCATCATAAGCAGACTGTGCAAGGAACGGAATATCTTCTTCCTTTACGATTTCCTTTAAATCCTGAGGGATTCCTACATCAATAGAAAGCTGTCTGACAGCGTCAATTGCTGCTTTTCTGTATTCCTCCTGTGACATTTCATCGACACCGGCAACGCCCATTGCTCTTGCAATTTCACGATATTTTTCACCGGTTGCTTCTGCATTGTATTCCATAACGGTTGGAAGAATGATTGCATTTGCAACACCATGTGGTGTATCATAAAGTGCTCCAAGCGGATGTGCCATAGAGTGAACGATACCAAGTCCTACGTTTGAGAAGCCCATACCTGCAACATACTGGCCAAGTGCCATGTCAGCTCTGCCTTCCGGTGTATTTGCCACAGCTGCTCTTAATGATCGTGCAATAATTTCAATTGCTTTAATATGGAACATATCGGATAATTCCCATGCACCGGCTGTAATATAGCCTTCGATTGCATGTGTTAACGCATCCATACCGGTAGCTGCGGTAAGTCCCTTTGGCATAGAAGCCATCATTTCCGGGTCAACAAATGCTACGACCGGGATGTCTTTCGGATCAACACAAACCATCTTACGATTCTTCTCTGCATCTGTGATAACGTAGTTAATTGTAACCTCAGCAGCAGTTCCTGCTGTTGTCGGTACTGCAAAAATCGGTACGGATTTGTTCTTTGTCGGAGCAACGCCCTCTAAGCTTACTACATCAGCGAAATCCGGATTTGCAATGATGATACCGATTGCTTTTGCAGTATCCATAGAAGAACCGCCGCCGATTGCTACGATATAATCAGCGCCGGAAGCCTTAAATGCTGCTACACCAGTCTGTACGTTTTCGATGGTCGGGTTTGGTTTGATATTGGAATATACTTCGTAAGGAAGTCCTGCGCCGTCCAACACATCCAATACCTTTTTTGTTACCCCAAATTTGATAAGGTCCGGGTCAGAGCATACGAATGCTTTTTTGAATCCTCTGCCTGCTGCCTCTGTTGCGATTTCCTTAATCGCACCTGCTCCATGATAGGAGGTCTCGTTTAACACGAATCTGTTTGCCATAATACTTCTCTCCTTTTCTTTTTATGTAAACCACCCATTTTCAAGTGGTTCGCTTCAGCCACTACAACTCAATTATAATACAAAAGTACTATTTTTCATACAAAAATCTTTCTGGAAGTTCTACTTTAAAATCAACTGCCAAATCACGGAAATTCTGCACCGTAATGGTCTGTAATTTGTCCGGTCTCATAGAAAGCATCTTCACTAAAATCTCTGCTGATTTTTCTACGGTATGCATCAGCCCGAAAGTCAGGTCAAAATCTTCTCCGGAACAGAACATACCATGATGCGCCCAGATTGCTACATCATATTTCTTCATTAATTCGCTGGTTGCTACTGCAATATCACGTCCACCCGGAACCATCCAGCCTACGACACCGATACCGGAAGGGAATACAACCGGGCATTCCGTTGCCATCTCCCACAATTCTCTTGTAAATACTTCATCTGTTAATGGTAATACAAAGGTAAGCGCAATAACATTTGTAGTGTGTGCATGATAAATGACACGATGCGCCCCGTTTGATGCTGCCTTTTTCACCTCATGGTTCATCAAATGGCTTGGAAGCTCACTAGTTGGTCTGCCGCCGTTTACAAGTCCCCAGCAGATGCGGTAGTTCTCACCTTTGTCATCTAATTCGATGATACAGGTACTGTCTTCCGGATTTAAAATCACGTTACGGAAAAACTTACCGCTGCCTGTCACCATAAAATATTCACCGGCCAGTCCCGGTACACTTGTGCCGATTTCTCTCCATTCTCCCTTTTCACCAAAGAATGGTTCTACCTCTTTTACCTCTTCTTCCTTCATGCGATAGGATAAGTTGCCACCGTTTCTTTCATGCCAGCCCTGTTCCCAGCCATCATTACACATACGAATAAATCCCTGTACAAATGCTACATCTAATATACTCATCTTCTTGTCCTTTCTGACTTTACGCCCGTCCCGGCGAATTTATGCACGTTTTGCCAATACTTCTTCTTCGTATTTTTTCACCTCTGCAAACCAGCCTGCTTCTGAGGTGCCGCATACATTACAGTATTCTTCCCACACATCCGCAAACGGGAGCATTTTCATCTCTTCCTGGCGAACCATAAGTGTGGTCCAGTCTGCCTGATCCTGAAGTTCCTTTAATGCTTCATTCGGTGTACAAAGAGCAGATAACATTGCCTTCTGCCAGCTTCTGAAACCTACGGTCCATGCACTGATTCGGTTGATGCTTGCATCAAAATAATCCAAAGCCATGTTCACGCGGTCGATTGCATTGCAACGTACAATCTCTTTTGCCATCTCTTTTGTCTCATCATCGAAAAGTACTACATGGTCAGAATCCCATCTTACCGGACGGGTGATATGTAATGCAATTTCCGGGAAAAATGCTAACAATGCCGGAATTTTATCTGATACTACTTCCGTCGGATGATAATGTCCGTTATCCATAAGCGGCAGACATCCCTCATGTGTTGCTGCAAAGGAAAGAGCAAATTCTCCCGAACCTACGGTATAAGATTCTACACCGATACCAAAAACCTTTGATTCTACACACGGTTTTACCAGGTTACTGTCATGTGGTTCTGCAATGATTTCTTCAATTGATTTTTTGTAACGCTCTCTTGGTCCAAGGCGGTCTGCAGGAATATCCTTGGCGCCGTCTCCTGTCCAGATATTCATCACGCACGGAACCCCTGTCTCTTTTGCAAAATATTCAGAAATGCGGATACATGCTTTTCCATGTTCTACCCAGAAGCGTCTGGTTTCTTCATCCGGCGAAGAAAGCGTCAGCCCGTCTTTTACCTTTGGATGAGAAAAGAAGGTTGGGTTAAAATCAATTCCCATGTTCCGTTCTTTTGCAAATGCCACCCATTTTTCAAAATGCTTCGGCTCGATTTTGTCTCTGTCAACAAACTCGCCATCTTCAAAAATTGCATAGCAGGCATGCAGATTTAACTTTTTCTTGCCCGGTGTGCACTTGATAACCATATCCATATCTGCCATGAGTTCTTCCGGCGTTCTGGCCTTACCCGGATAATTTCCGGTTGTCTGGATGCCACCGGTTAATGGACCATCATGGTCAAATCCGATCACATCATCTCCCTGCCAGCAATGAAGCGAGATTGGAATTTCTTTTAATTTTGCAATCGCTGCATCGGTGTCTACCCCTAGTTTTGCATAGCATTCTTTTGCATATGCATATCGTTCTTTCTGTGTCATAGCTTCTCTCCTTTTTGCCCATCGGGCTTTTATTTTATTTTTCCGGTTCAAAAACCTTAATATCAAATGAGTGGTATACGCAGGCTCTTGCTGCTTTTAAATCTTCAAAAACATGATCTTCTATCATCTGCGCCATGATATTGCCAATGGCGGTCGCTTCCGACGGACCGGTATAAACTGTTTTTCCTGTGGCATTTGCTGTCAATTGATTTAAATACGCCGCATTGGAGCCGCCTCCGATAATGTGAATACCGCTGTAAATATGATCCGTATTGCGTTCGATTTCCAGCACCGTTTTCCCGTAGCAGTCTGCAAGACTCTGATAAATCACCGTTGCAAACTCTCCTACTGTCTGAGGAGCCGTCTGATTTGTTTTTTTACAATAATCAACAATTGCATCCATCATATTTTCCGGAGCCAGGAAGCAATCATCATTCACATCTACTCTGGATGGAAAAGCTTTTTCTTCTTCTGCCATCTCACAAAGTTTAGCAAATGAATATGCATCGTTTAATTCATGGCGGACAGACTGAATCATCCAAAGTCCCATGATATTTTTCAGGTAACGGAAACGGTAATCATAGCCGCCTTCGTTTGTAAAATTCGCCCTCCTGCTGTCTTCATCGCAGCGGGCATCTGGTAACTCCACGCCCATTAGAGACCACGTTCCGGAGCTAATATAGAGACCGTCTCCTTCTACCACCGGCATCGCCATGACTGCGGAACCGGTATCATGGCTAGCACATAAGATAACCTTGCAGTCAAAACCGACTTCCTTTTGTATTTCCGGTTTTAGATTGCCCACTTCGGTACCCGGAAGACTAATTGAGGGGAAGATTGCTTCCGGGTAGCCTAACATGGTAATCAATTCTCTATCCCACTGCTTCGTAGCAGGGTTTACAAGTTGTGTGGAAGTAGCGTTTGTATATTCATTAAATTTGTTGCCGGTTAATAAAAACTGAAAGTAATCCGGCAACATTAAAAAGGTCTTTGCTTTCTTTAGCAATTCCGGTTCTCTTTCTTTTACTGCCATCAGCTGATAAATCGTATTAAACATCTGCTTCTGAATTCCGGTCCGTGCATATAATTCGTTCTCCGGAATAATTTCATATACCTTTTGATCCATTCCTGCCGTGCGGCTGTCACGATAGCCGTAAGTATCCCCCAACACCTCATCATTTTCATCCAAAAGTACATAATCAACTGCCCATGTATCAATCGACATACTGCATGGAATCTTTCCAATTTCCTGACATCGTTTCATACCGTTTACGATTTCCCGAAACAGATGCTTAACGTCCCACAAAAGCTTGCCATCTGCCTGCTTCATTCCGTTTTCAAAGCGGTACACCTCTTCCAGCTGCATCTTACCGTCCTGCATATAGGAAAGCATATGTCTGCCGCTAGATGCCCCAATATCCACTGCAAGATAATATTTTTGCATGTTTCTTCTCCCTTCTCCTGTCACGTATCATTCTGTTTTTATTCTAGCTTCTGACGAAGCATAAAAAAAGAACACTTTTCATGTAAAAAAGTGTCCTGATTCGCCATTCGGTTATTTTGTATTTAATACCCTATACTTTCGCGGTGTCATACCAAATTCTTTTTGAAAAATCCGGTGAAAGTAACTGGTGTTGTCATAGCCCACCGCCAAGCCAATATCCAGCACATTCATGTTCGTGGTAGAAAGCAGGTATGCTGCCTGATTTAGGCGTTTCTTCTGCACCAGCTCCGTATAGGTAAAGCCCGTTCGCTTTTTTATCTCCTTCGACAGCCAGCGCATATCATAATGAAGCTGCTTTGCCAGACTCTCCAGTTCGCCATCCCTGTAATGCTCCTCTATATAACTTAGCACATCCATCGCCAGCTTCTGCTGCTTGTCTTCCTCTGCTGTCTCCATGCGCTCAATCTGGTTCATCAGTTGCAAGAAAAGAAGTCCCATGGTTGCCTGCTGAATGCTGCGTTTGTTTGGTTCCTTCCGAATGATGGTCCAAATCAGATTCTCTACCAGATTCTGTACCGGAAGTACATCTGCCACCTTAAAATGTAAGTATCCGGTGTCTTCTTTTGCTCCTGTTAAGCAGTCAATCACAAACGAGCGAAGCTGATTGTTCTCTGCCTCCATCATGGTAAGCCCATAATCAAAAAACTCCGGTAAAATAATAAAATTCACCGCCACATCAGATTCCTTTGCCGGATAAATTTCCTGTCTTGCTGACTGGCTGATAAAGAGAAGTTCTCCGGCATTTAAAATCACATCATTTCCGTTAATCACATGATGCGTACTGCCCTGACACATATACACCAGTTCTACATAATTATGAGTGTGAACCGGGAAATGAACGAAACGGGTATGAGTACGAATCTGAATCAACTTTCCTTCCTCTAACAATCGTGAGGCGTCAATATGTACCACACCTTCATTTTCTGCCGTGTCGGAGCTATATATATTTTTTTCGATATCTGCCTCTCCACTACGCAGGCGTTCCTCTTCCGGAGTGACCCGGCGGAGAATTTGGAGTAATTCACTGGTCATATAATTTCCTCATTTAAATATATCTATTCCGGCATTCCCAAATAATATCCCTGCAGATAATCCACGTCTGTTGTCCGAATAAAATCGAGTTCTTCCTTGCACTCGATACCTTCTGCCAGTACAAATGCTCCCCTGTCATGGAACCTGTTTACCAATTCCACAAAGTGTTCCTGCATCTTTCGGCTATTATGTATTCCGGAAATGAGAGAACGATCAATCTTAATCTCATCCGGTTCAAAAATATTTACTGCCATCATATAATTATTACCGGAGCCGTAATCGTCCAACGAAATCCGTATACCATTGGTACGGATCTGCTCCCTTTTTAATACCCATTTTTCAAAATTCAAATCCGTATACTCTAAGATTTCCACAAACATCTGCTTTGAAATATCCGGAAAGCATCGGAAAAAAATTTTCGATTCTTTCCCTGTCAAATTTCAACAGGATCATTGTTTTTGTTCTCTTCTATTTTACATCAAAAACATAGCAATGCAAAGAATAACCTCTCATAAAATTTCTTTTATAATTTTTTTTAATGTCTCTGCTGATTTTCTCAGTCTTGATAGTTCCTCCTCATCCAATGCAATCGGCACCATCTCTTCAATGCCCTTTGCGCTGACAATGGCAGGCATACTAAGTGCCATATCCTCAATGCCGAATTCTCCTCGCATCAGGTTCGAAACCGGAAGAATTGATTTTTCATCACGGATAATTGCTTCACAAATCCTCCGTACAGCCATTGCAACTCCAAAATAGGTGGCATTTTTCTTTTCAATGATTTCGTATGCACTGTTTTTCACTTTCTCTGCAATACGTGCCTCAGCCGTATCATGATGATAGTGCCCACGCATCTCACAAAAATGATCAATGGGTACTCCGGACACCATGGCGCTGCTAAAGACCGCTAACTCACTGTCCCCGTGTTCCCCGATAATAAAGGCGTGTACACTTCTGCTGTCTACCTGAAGATGTTCTCCTAACATATATTTTAATCTGGCGGTATCCAACACGGTTCCGGAACCAAGCACGCGGTTCGGTGCAAAACCGGATAACTTTAATGCCACGTAAGTCAAAATATCCACCGGGTTGGATACGACAAGCAAGATGCCTTTGCAATTACGCTCTGCAATCTGTGGGATGATATTTTTAAAAATACTTACATTTTTCTGTACTAGGTCTAGTCTTGTCTCATCCGGCTTCTGATTCGCTCCGGCAGTGATAATGATGATTGCAGCGTCAACAATATCATCATAATCACCGGCATAAATTTTCATCGGTCTGGCAAACGGCAGGCCATGGCTGATATCCATCGCTTCCCCTTCTGCCCGGTCCTTATCCGCATCAATTAATACCATCTCTGTAAAAAGCCCGCTTTCCATTAAAGCAAAAGCTGTCGCAGAACCGACAAAGCCACAGCCAATCATGGCGACTTTACGCAGGTTTATACAAGAATTACTTCTATTTGGTTGGTTCATACTCATCCCCCATCATCTATATTTTTACAAAGTTTTTATTACAGATAGTATCTCCCCAGCCTAGAAAGATATGCAAAAAGCCTCCGAGTTTCTCATTCTCAAAGGCTTTTACTAACTATTTCAAAAATTTCTTTCCAACTACACTGCCGCCATCCACCAATACGTCAACACCTGCCAGATAGCCGTTTCTTTCATCTGCTACAGCTGCTATGGCAAATCCAAGTTCTTCCGGTTTTCCCATACGTTTTTCTGCTGTGGTATTAAGAAGACTTCCGCCTTCTCCTGCTTCTAAATTTCCCATATCCGTAGCAATCAGACCCGGGCTTAAGGAACAGACACGAATGCCCCTGCTGCCATATTCATAAGCACATTTTGCAGCATACCAAATTACGAATTTTTTGGAAAGACCATAAGCAAGCCCTGCTGCCTTGTAACCCTTTAACATGCTCGGCATTTTTAATACCTTTTTCAAAAAAAGTGCCTCGTCCTTGTCTGCCAGTGCAAAGGTTTTTTTACTTGCAAGGAATTCCGGAATCATATATGCCGAATTGGAAGACACATCCACAATGACACTTCCCTCTTTCATTCGTTTTGAGAACTCCTGATTGATGTAAACCGTTCCGAGTGCATTGACCCGGATTAACTGCTCCGGCTTTGCCATGGCAAGAGATAAGCCCGCTGAGTTAATCACATTTTTAATTTCGCCAAGGCCTGCCGCATATTCTGCAAGTTCCCGCACCTGCTGTCTGTTCGAGGTGTCACAGGTTTTTGCATAAGCCTCATAGCCTTCTTCTTCCAGTTCTTTTACAGCTTTTTCCAGTTTTGACATGGTACGCCCGGTTACTACAATAATTTTATCCTTTGGCATGCATTTTGCTGCTGCCAGTCCCATTCCGCTGCCACCGCCGGTAATTACACATACATTTTTCATTATTTAATCTTTCCTTCCTTTTTTAGCCAAGCTACTTCGTCACGAATGGTTTCTGTATATGGTCTGGTTGTATATCCCAGTTCCTTCTTTGCCTTACTTGAATCAAAGCTATTATTTCTTGCCAGATTATAGACAGAGAAGGTTGTCATCAGTGGCTGTTTTCCACTTCTCTTTGCCTGCTTTTCCAATACGGAAGCAAGAAAATGCGCCACACCAAGAGGCAGGAACTGCTTTATCGGTTTGCATCCGGCTTCCTCACAAAGCATTTTAACGAAATCTTTAAATGACACCTCTTCATTTCCTAAAATATAGCACTGGCCTTTTCTTCCCTTATCAGCTGCGGCAATGGTACCTGCCGCGAGGTCACGCACATCGCACAGATTGAAAGAGCCATCCATACCCATTGGCATTTCGCCGTTTAAAATGTCGATGACTGTCTTTGTCGTCTCACCTACTGCATAATCCTCCGGTCCTAAGATTCCGCTTGGATGAACAACGCAGGCATTTAAGCCTTCTAATTTTACGGCATCCAAAACAGCCTGTGTTGCGATTGCTTTGGAACGGCTGTAGCAGCCAAGTACCTGATCCTCATCAAAGTAAATCACTTCTTTAATCTTGGTTCCCTTCTTTGTTTCCGGAATCGCACCGGTGCTGCTGCAATATACCAGTTTTTGACATTCCGAGTGTGTCAGGCAACAACGGATGATATTCTTTGTTCCACCTACGTTTACATTCATGACCAATGGGTTATAATCCGGTGATACCGTTACAATACTTGCAATATGGAGCACATAGGTTTCTGTACCTTCCGGTACTGCAAAAAATCGTTTCACATCTGCCATCTCACAAATGTCGCCTTCGCAGATGTCCACTTCCTCCGGCAAATATTTTGCTGACTTATCTCCCGGCAAAACAAATGCTCTTACTTTATCACCGCGTGCCACTAACTGTCTGCAGATTGTACTTCCCAAAAAACCTGCTGCACCTGTTACTAAATACATTTTGTTACTCATAGCTGTAATCTCCTTCTTCGTTTGAATTTATTTCTAATTTTTTGTTTCTGTGTTACTGACAGGTGCTATCTTACGGTAAGAGTTTTTAGGAAATGTTTTTGAAATGTTAAAGTTATGTTAAATTATCTCTTTCTCTTGACACTTTCCTATTTATATAGTAATCTTGAATAGACGATGTAGTTTTAAAAACTACATTAACTTTTACAAATAACTATTTTTACTGGAAAGGAAAATGACTCATGAAAGTCAGGATTGTCTCAGATTCTTCTTCAAATATCTATGCGATGGATGGTGTGGATTTTGTTTCTGCTCCACTTCGAATTTCCACTACGGAAAAAGAATATATTGATACTGCCGATTTGGATGTTGCAGGCATGGTTGATGATTTAAGTTCCTATAAAGGGCGCTCCGGTTCAGCCTGTCCGGGTGTCGGCGATTATTTAGCTGCCTTTGAGGGCTATGATGAAATCTATTGTGTTACGATTTCCGGCAATCTTTCCGGAAGCTATAATGCAGCCATGACTGCCAAACAGCAATATGAAGAGGAAAATCCGGATGCTAAAGTTTTCGTTTTGGATTCACTTAGTACCGGTGGTGAAATGAGACTCTTCTTAGAAAAAATAAAAGAACTCGTAATAAAAGGAATACCATTTGAGACAATCTGTAAAGAACTTTTAGAATACCAACAGCATACCTCCATTCTCTTTAGTCTGGAGTCTATACATAATTTGGCAAACAACGGGCGCATCAATCCTGCGATTGCTAAAATTGTAGGACTTGTCGGTCTTCGCATCATTGGTGATGGTAAAGATGGAAAATTAAATCCTACTGACAAGTGCCGTGGTGAGAAAAAAGCGATTTCTACCCTCTTTGCTAACATGAAAAAGGCTGGATATCAAGGCGGAAAACTTTTTATTGACCACTGCCTGAATGAAGGTGGAGCTGTTGCTCTTAAGAATCTAATTTTATCAGAATTTCCGAATGCGATTATTAACATCGGGAAAAATGGCGGTCTTTGCAGCTTCTATGCAGAAAGAGGCGGACTGATTGTCGGATATGAAATATCATAAATACAAATTTTTAGGGAATATCGATTTGCATTCGGTATTCCTTTTTTATAGAATTCCTCTGCTTAATTTGATTTTTCTGAATTGGTTGATATGTTGCTTTGATGACAAATGCATACATAAAATCTATTTGTCAAAGATTTTATGCAACAGAATGTATCCATATTGTTCTATTTGCATAAAAAATACACAATGTATTACTTCCGCTTTGTAATTACATTGATTTTAGAAATTCGTCTATAGACTCTGCTTTCGCAGCTATTTTATGCCATGCTTTTAGTGTTTCTAGGTTTTTTTCTGCCATAATTTTTTCACGCACTTCATCAGATACAATGCCAACTTCTTCTAAAAGTTCAATGACATCTTCAGCTTTACCTTCAGCTTTTCCTTCAGCTTTTCCTTCGGCTCGTTCATCCCTTAACATCTCTTGAAATAGCATAAAACGTTCCTCCATTTCACGGTTTTCCTTTACATGGCGCACAGACTCCTGTAGCTTTCTTACATAAGCATCCGCGAAGTCTTTCTCGCTTTCTGTCAGATCTGCCCTAACAAACTTTAAGAACTTTACCATTCCTTTAGGCACTTCTTTTTCATTTTCTCCGTATGTGCTAAGGAAAATACTGACTGCTCCATCCTGCTGATTTAAGTCTTTGTCCTCCAGGCATTGATTTGCAAAAGTATATTCTACACAATAATTTTATCATATAAAAACAAAAAACACTACAACTTCATCAGCTGTAGTGTCATTTTTTATTCAAACGGATAATCCTTAATATACTGATCCATAATATCAGCTGCCATACCAATCAATGATTTACATGGTCTTTTTTTATAATACTCTGCCGTCCGTTCCTCCGGTGTCGGAGCCTGCTTTTTCTCCGTCAAACCGAGCAATTCGCGGCATACGATAGAACCATTCTGCTCTGTGAAATCAGCTGCCAGCTTTTGGATTCTGGCATAATGCTCAGCTTTCTCGTCTTTTGCTTTTGGATCATCGTAGCCATATAAAAAACCTGCTACCATAAACATTCCGGACACACTCCCGCACACTTCTCGAAGGCGTGCCATCCCACCACCAAAAGAAGAACTTAATTTTGCAAGCGTATCCCTGTCATATGGAAGCACATCCTCAAAGGCGATAACAACTGCCTGTGCACAGTTATAGCCTTCTAAAAAAAGTGTTTCTGCTTTCTCTCCTCTAGTCATTTTTAGCCTCCACGATTACTTCACCCACTGCCCGTTCATCATCCATAATGATCTCGCCAACAGCCGGAACCCTTATCTGCCCATTGCGTGGATTCTTAATACTAATCACCGGAGTCGTAATGGTTGCCTCTACCTCCGATTTTTCAAAGCACAAATCGGCATCTGTCAATTCACAGTCAATCAGCTTTAATCCCTTGCAATAGCAAAGTGGCTGCGTACCACTGATTTTACAATGGTCAAAAGTAACATTTTCACAATACCACGCGAGATACTCACCCTTTACCACACTATTACGAACCACTACATTTTTTGCATGCCAGAAGGCATCCTTCGTGTTGAACACGCAATGATCAAATTCAGAGTCTTCTATGTACTGGAAAGAGTATTTTCCATCCAAAGTCATATCTTTAAAATGAAGTCTTTTTGCCTGAAGCATAAAGTACTCACTTACTGCCTTTGTATTCTCCATATGAATATCGCATGCGAACCATCCAAACTCCGGAGAAATGACATCACAGTCTACCATTCGAATATTCTTACACTCACGCAATGCCTTTATACCGTGAAGTTTGGTATTAAGAATCTCAATATTTTCAGAATACCATAATGCTGCACGACAATTCTCTGTCATTTCACAATTTGTGATTTCTAGTCCTTCATCATGCCAAAATGGATAGCGCAGGTTAAAATAGCTATCCATTGCAGCAATATTTTTACATTCCTTAAAGGCACTCTCACCATCTGCTGGCCCGTCAAACTTACAATTTTTCACTTCAAGACCGATGCTTCCATATAATGTACGTTCTTCGTCAAATACTTGATCTTCAATTATTGTCATTCTAATACTTCCTTTCAAAAAACCGAACCCCTTTTGAGGTTCGGCTTTCTATTATTCCACTTCCGTAGCCTTAATAAATAATTCTTCTAACTGTTTCTCATCAACCGTACCGGGTGCCTGCGTCATCAGACAGGAAGCATCCTTTACCTTCGGGAATGCAATGACATCACGGATGGAATCTGCGTGAACCATATGCATTACCATACGGTCAAGACCGTAAGCAAGTCCTGCGTGTGGTGGAACACCATATTTGAATGCATCTAATAAGAAACCAAACTGTTCATGCGCTCTTTCCTTTGTGAAGCCTAAAACTTCAAACATTTTTTCCTGAATATCATCCTGATGAATACGGACAGAACCGCCGCCAAGCTCCGTACCATTTAATACGATATCGTATGCCTTCGCGCGTACTGCGCCCGGATTTGAGTCAATCTGATCCCAGTCTTCTTCCATCGGCATGGTAAACGGATGATGCATCGCCATAAAACGATTTTCTTCATCTGACCACTCAAGAAGCGGGAATTCTGTTACCCATAGGAAGTTGTACTGATTCTCATCTAATAATTCTAAATCCTTTGCTAATTCCAGACGTAATGCACCTAAGACATTCCATACAATCTTGTTCTTATCCGCTGCAAAGAACAGTAAATCGCCCGGTTTTGCACCCATAGCCGCTACTAATGCAGCTAACTCTTCTTCTGTCATGAATTTTGCAAAAGAAGATTTGTAGGTACCGTCTTCGTTTACTGCAAGATAAGCAAGTCCCTTCGCACCGTAGCCCTTTGCAAATTCTACTAATTTATCAATTTTCTTACGCGGCATTGCAGCCTGTCCTTCGGCATTAATACCACGAACAGAACCGCCATTTTCGATAGCACCTGTAAATACAGAGAAACCGCAGCCTTTTACGATATCGGAAACATCATGAAGCTCCATGCCGAAACGGGTATCCGGCTTATCAGAACCATAGCGGTCCATTGCTTCCTGCCAAGGCATTCTCGGAAGCGGCAACTGAATGTCTACACCGATTGCTTCTTTAAATACATATTTTAATAAGCGCTCGTTTACTTCAAGCACATCATCTACATCTACGAATGATAATTCCATATCGGCCTGTGTAAATTCCGGCTGTCTGTCTGCACGTAAATCCTCGTCACGGAAACATCTTGCAATCTGGAAATAACGATCATAACCGGAGCACATCAATAACTGCTTATAAAGCTGTGGAGACTGAGGCAATGCATAAAAATGTCCCGGATGCACACGGCTTGGTACTAAGTAGTCTCTTGCACCTTCCGGTGTAGACTTGCAAAGCATCGGTGTTTCAATCTCAAGGAAGCCTTCCTTCATCATAAAGTCACGCATGAGATAAGCAACCTTGCTTCTTAACATCAAATTCTTTTGAATATCCGGTCTTCTTAAGTCTAAGTAACGGTATTTCAAACGGATTTCATCCTTCGTCTGGCTGTTTTCCTCAATCTGGAAAGGTGGTGTCTCAGACTCGGATAAAATGCGGATATCCTCTGCAATCACTTCAATATCGCCGGTCTTTAAGTTCTCATTCACTGCAGCAGAACGTTTCTCAACCTTACCGGTAACCGCAATCACGTACTCGCTTCGTAAACTTTCTGCCTTCTCATACCCTTCTTTTCCAACGGTCTCTTCATTAAACACCAACTGTAAGATACCGGAACGGTCTCTTAAGTCGATAAAAATCAAACTTCCTAAATTTCTTCTTTTCTGTACCCAGCCCATAACGGTCACTATTTCGCCGATATTTGCGCTTGATACCTCTGTACATCTGTGGCTTCTGTGTAAGCCGCGCATTGACTCTGCCATGCTAATCTCCTCTTTCTATCTCTTAATTATTGAAAAACTCAACGATATCCTTATATCCTTCTGCTGCCAATTTTTCTTTCTGGAACTTTTTATTCTTATTCATGCGGACAACCAGTACCTGTTTGCCTGCCTGGCGCTCCTGCTGCGCCTTTGCAATCACTTCGGAAAGTTTCTCAGCAGAAAAACCTTTCTCAATCAGATACGCAACCTTAGGACGCTGCATCGGAACGGTAAAGCCGCTTTCTAATAACAACAATACGATACGCTCAAAACCGATAGAAAATCCGCAGGCCGGAACATCCTGTCCTGTAAATTTGCCAACCATCTTATCATAACGACCGCCGCCACCACAGGCTGCACCAAGCTCCGGCATTGCAATTTCAAAAATGGTTCCTGTGTAATAGCTCATACCACGTACCAATGTCGGGTCAAATACTAATTTAAAATCTGCTGTCTTTGCATTTTCCACACTGTCAATAATCTCAAGTAAATTCTGTTCAACATCAGCATCCAAAAAGCCTTCCAGTGTTCTTGCCAGGTATTTAATACCCTCTACACCGGTATTTGCTTCTTCTACACCTTTAAATAAGCCTAAATATTTTTCAACAGAATCTTCCGGATAGCCCTCTTTTAATAATTCTTCTTTTACGCCATCCATTCCGATTTTATCCATCTTATCTAAAATAATAAAGACGGTATCATATTCTTCCTCTGCAAACCCACTGTAAGCTGCCATTGCTTTTAAAATACGACGCTCATTGATACGAATTTCAAAATTTTTGAAGCCTAACTTGCCGATTGTTGTAGTTGTTGCAAGAATTAATTCAATTTCTGCTAAATTACTTGGCTCGCCAATGATATCAATATCGCACTGCATAAACTGACGATAACGTCCACGCTGTGGTCTGTCTGCTCTCCACACATTTCCCATCTGAAGGGCCTTAAACGGAGATGGTAGCTCATTTGCATTGTTTGCATAAAAACGAACCAACGGGACCGTCAAGTCATAACGCATACCAAAATCCACAAGGTCTGCTTCTTCCTTTGCTTCCTCAATTTTTAATTTTTCTCCACGCTTCATTACTTTAAAAATGAGCTTCTCATTTTCTCCGCCCTGCTTATTGCTTAAGTTTGCAATATTTTCCATACAAGGGGTCTCAATCGGTGTAAAACCAAAGCTTCTGTAGGTTTCCTTAATCACGGACTGTACATAGTCACGCACCTGCATTTCCTCTGGTAAAATATCCTTCATACCGTTTACCGGTTTCTTACTTAATGCCATGAAATTTCCTCCATTTTCCTAATCTTACGTTCTATCATCTCATCAATCCGTTCCAGATAATTCTTGACATCCTTCACGTTTTCTACACGCTCCATGCGCATATCCAATTGTTCGTCTTTTTCTTTTGGCGGGAACACAAACTTTGTGGTTGCCCCTGCACCAAGTGCCATTATAGTCTGTTTCTCCTCCATAATCAAGACATTATATACACCGGCTTTCCCTTTTGTGGCATAGCCGACATTTTCTAAATTTCCTGCCATACTCTTCTGGCGGTACAGATAATATGGTTCCAAACCCAGTTCCTTACAATAACCATAGACTAAATTCATATGTTCCTGTGTATTGACCATTTCGTAATCCTTATAATCATCCTTACATATGTTAAGGCGCGCTGCACGCTTTAGCGCAAGGGAATGAACTGTCAGATTATCCGGTTTTAACACCTTGATTTGTTCCATCGTATTACGAACATCTTCAATGGTTTCTCCGGGCAAGCCTAAGATTAAATCCATATTAATGTCATCAAAACCAAGCTCTCTTGCCATTTCGTAGCTTTTTATCGTCTGTTCCACAGTATGATGCCGTCCAATCAGTTTTAAGGTCTCATCCTTCATAGTCTGAGGATTAATGGAAATTCTGGTAATTCCCCATTTTCTTAAGACCTCTAACTTTTCTCTGGTGATACTGTCCGGTCTTCCTGCTTCCACTGTAAATTCCACACAGTCTGACAAATCAAAGCTGCATCTGATTTTTCGCATCAGCCGTTCCAACTGATATGGCTCTAATGTAGTTGGGGTACCACCGCCAATATAGATAGAGTTTAAATGCTTGTGATAAAACTTTACTGCCACATATTCGATTTCTTTTTCCAACGCATCTAAGTACGCATCTACCCTGTTTCGCCATGCTGCCAACGGATACGAGGTAAAGGAACAATATAAGCAGGTGGTCGGGCAGAATGGAATTCCTATGTAAAGGCTGTAGCCGTTTTCATAGTCAATCTTCTCTAAAAGCTTCAACTCCCGCTCTGCGATTTCAATGGATAAATCAATCTTTTCATCCGATGCAAAATAAGTATCCTTCATGTAATTTACAATTTCTTCGCGGTTCTTTCCTTCTTCCAAAAGCTTCATCGGTATCTTTGTCGGTCGGATTCCCGTTAATGTGCCCCATGGGAGTTCCTTTCCGGTATAGTGAACCAGTAACTGATACAAATGCTGCTTTAACCGGTTTTTCGTCTCCTTCCGGTCAGAGAAATCTACCGCAAACTCCTCCGACTGTTCACCGTTCTCATCCTTTAGTGTAATGTGAATATGGTCCGGCGCATAATCGATATTCATGCGAAAAACCGCATCCCCTTCGTATTCCTTTTCTTCCGCTGTAGCACTGACATTTTCTTTTGGAAAAAATGCCTTTATCAGCGAATGAATGTCATATTCAAATTCCGGTTGGTTTAATTTTGCTATAATCATATTCGTTTCTTTCTGTTTATAAAAATGGATTGTACATGCGTTCCAATCCGATGGTGGTTTCTTCCCCGTGTCCTGTATATACGGCAGTCTCATCCGGCAATGGCATCAGTTTCTCCTGAATGGCACGCACTAACTGCGCGGCACTTCCCTTTGGAAAATCTGTCCTTCCAATCGAACTCTGGAAAAGAGCGTCTCCGCTAAAGAGCGTATTCTGATACGGGAAATAGTAGCAGCAACCGCCCACCGTATGTCCCGGTGTAAACAGTACTCTGATATGAAAACCTGCCAAATCAAGCTCCTGTTCATCTTTTACATAGGCATCCGCATGATATACATCATGTTTGCCTTCCCATCCGGATAAATTAAGGCTTGGATTCTCCAGGGTTTCTTTCTCCGCTTCATGAGCGTAAATTTCTACATCTAAAAGCTCTGCTAGTTCTTCTGCCGCACCTGCATGATCAAAATGCCCATGTGTAAGCAGTATGGCAGCCGGTTTCAAACCGCCATCATGTACCTTCTCTGCCAGTTTTTTTGCACTTGCTCCCGGGTCAATGATTAGAACTTCTTTTGTATTATCATTGATTGCAAAATAGCAATTCGTAGATACCGAACCTACGACATACTGTTCGATTTTAAGTGGAACCATAGAATCCTCCTTAAAAACCACCGGTGATCAGCCGGTGGTTCTTTCAATGTCAATTACACTGTCTATTTGACGCAGTTTTTCAACAAGACTGGTCAATTCTGATTTTCCCTTTATATTAAAGGAAACATCTATCGTCGCTACGCCCTGCTTATTTGTTTTGGAATGAATCGCGTTGATATCAATTCCCCGTTCCGTAAATATCTTTGAAATATCTACCAATAATCCGGTACGGTTATTACAGAAAATCTTGATATCTGTCAGATATAATCCGCTTTCTCCCGATTCTTCATCGTGCTGCCACTCTGCATCAATCAATCGTTCACTTTCTATATCGGAAAGGTTCATGACATTGATACAATCCGTACGATGGATAGAAACACCTCTTCCTCTGGTAACGAAACCAACAATTTCGTCTCCCGGTACCGGACTGCAGCATTTTGAAAAATGAACCGCCACGTCATACAGACCTTTTACAATGATGCCGCTCTTAGAACGTTTTGGAACATTTTTGTCCTTCGACTCGGCTACTGTTTCTAAGACCTCTGCATCTGTCATATTAGCAGCGTGGTCTTTTTTGTATTCTTCATAGAGGCGGCCTACGATTTGACCTTCCTTCAAACCTCCATGCCCTACGGTTGCCAGGCAGGCATTCCAGTCATTAAAACCATATTTGCGAAGTATCTTCTCCTGATACTCCGGTTTATTGATATCCGGGAAATTAATGCCTTTTGCCTTTGCATTTGCAATTAAAGCTTCCTTTCCACGGCTGATATTTTCTTCCTTGGACTCACTTCTAAACCATTGATTAATTTTATTCTTTGCCTGCGTACTCTTTACGATATTCAGCCAGTCGCGGCTTGGTCCCTTTGAGTTTTGGGAAGTAATCACCTCAATTCGGTCACCGTTTTTAATTACATAATCAATCGGCACCAGCTTGCCGTTTACCTTCGCTCCCACCATTTTATTTCCGACTGCGGAGTGAATACAGTAGGCAAAATCTATCGGTGTAGAACCATTCGGAAGATTTTTTACATCTCCGGTCGGTGTAAAACAAAATACTGTATCCGAAAACAAGTCCAAATCACTTTTTAACATGCTCATGAACTCTTTGTTATCGGACATGTCTCTCTGCCACTCTAAAATCTGGCGCAGCCAGCTTAACTTCTCTTCTTCTGAAACTGTCGTCTGTACAGTAGCACCGCCATTGTTACTGGCTTCCTTGTATTTCCAGTGTGCCGCAATACCATACTCAGCCGTACGATGCATCTCTTTGGTACGAATCTGAATTTCAAACGGCTGTCCTGTCGGACCGATTAAGGTGGTGTGCAAGGACTGGTACATGTTTGGTTTCGGCATCGCAATATAGTCCTTAAATCGACCCGGAATTGGAATGTACATTTCATGTATCACACCTAATGCCGCATAACAATCCTTTAGCGAATCTACAATAATACGAATCGCAAACAAATCATAAATCTGGTCCAGCGTCTTGTTCTGATTCTTCATCTTTTTATAAATACTGAAGAAATGCTTCGCGCGTCCGCTGACTTCAGCCTGAATACCGGCATCCTCAATATGCTTTTTGACTTCATTCACCAGCGACTGAACATATTCTTCACGTGCGCTCTTACGCTGTGCAATCTGAGCCCCCAGCTCACGATACGCTTCCGGCTCTAAATATTTTAAGGATAAGTCATCCAGTTCTATCTTAATTTTTGAAATACCGAGACGCTGTGCCAAAGGCGCATAGATTTCCATTGTCTCTTTTGCCTTCTCACGCTGCTTCTCCGGTGTCATATACTTTAAGGTTCGCATGTTATGCAGACGGTCTGCAAGTTTAATCAATATGACACGGATATCTTTAGCCATAGCGAGGAACATTTTTCTTAAATTCTCTGCCTGCACCTCAACCTTATCTGCATCATAGGATAACTGGCCTAATTTCGTAACGCCATCCACTAACAGTGCTACTTCTTCACCAAATTCCTTCTTTATCTCTTCATCGGTCATAACCGTATCTTCTACCACATCATGTAAAAGCCCGGCTACAATTGTTTCTTTATCCATCTCTAAATCTGCCAAAATAATGGCAACGCATAATGGATGAATAATATAAGGTTCGCCCGACTTTCTTGCCTGTCCCTGGTGTGCATCATAAGCAATACGGTATGCTTTTTCAATCAATGAAATATCTGCAGATGGGTGATATTTGCGCACACTGGCAATGAGCTCGTCGTATAAAACCTCCGGGCTCTCAAATTCCTTCATCTTTTTCACTTCTTGTTCGATCTGACTTGTAGATAGCTCTGCCATACTCATCACTCTCTTTTATCGAAAATAGTATCTTCATATTATATTTTATTTTCGCCCAAAAAGCAACGTTTAATGCCTATTTTAAAGCTTTTGCACATATTTTTTGTATTTTTTTCCATCAATCTCTACTTCTTTTTCTAATAGAAAGCCTAATTTTTCCACCAAATGAATCGACACGCGATTCTTAGGCTCTATTAAAGAACAAATAGAAGAAAATTCCAATTCTTCCTTTGCATAGTTCATTATTGCCTGACACACCTCTGTGGCGTATCCTCTGCCCCAATATGGCTTTGCAATGGCATAACCTAATTCCGGTTCTTCCTGTAATTCCTCACGGTGCTCTATACCGGCTCTTCCCACCAGTTTCCCACTTTCCTTTTCAAAAACCAGCCACATTCCATATCCGAAAAAGCGATACATGCTTTCGATGTAAGCCTTCTGATACGCATACTCCTGCTCGTAAGGATAAAGTCCCTCCATATAATCAGTCATACCTTCGTAGGAGTACATTTCAAACAGTGCATCCAAATCAGCTAAGTCCAGTTCCCGCACAAGAAGGCGCTCTGTTGTAAGAATGGTCCATGGAATGTTATGGTGCCTCTTATATACCCGCTCTAAAAACATTTCATCTACTTCTTCAAAGCCTTCCACTATCATATCCACTTTCGGAAGTAATGTTTCCGAACGAAAGCCCGGTTTCTGGTAGGCAATCGTAGCAATGTCCGATGAGACTACTTCGCTAAGAATTTTCGAATTTTCTGAAATAATAAGCAAGTCTTTTGCCTGTGTAAAGTTTAGATTTTTCGGTTCTACGATGAATATTTCGCCCGATTTTTGCAAATTTTTGCAATTTTCTTTGATATATACTATTTGTTCCATTGGAAGGTCTGTAAGAATCACTTTCATTTTGTGCACCTTTTTCTTTACGAATCTTACTTTTTTGATTATTATATAGTTTAGTGAGACGATTTCTTCTCAAATACTAATATAGAACAGGAGTACAAATATGGCAAATCCAATTGTAACATTTGAAATGGAAAATGGCACTATCATGAAAGCTGAGCTTTATCCTGAAGTTGCCCCAAACACTGTAAATAACTTTATCAGCCTTGTAAAAAAGGGCTTCTATGACGGACTGATTTTCCACCGTGTCATTTCCGGCTTTATGATTCAGGGTGGATGTCCGGACGGAACCGGTATGGGTGGCCCAGGCTATGGCATTAAAGGTGAGTTTAGCCAGAATGGTTTTAAGAATGACTTAAAGCATACCGAAGGTGTGTTGTCCATGGCAAGAGCAATGGACCCGAACTCAGCAGGTTCCCAGTTCTTCATTATGCACAAGACCTCTCCTCATTTAGATGGTTCTTATGCCGCTTTCGGTAAACTGATTGAAGGTATGGATGTGGTAAATGAAATCGCAAGCGTTCCAACCGACTACATGGACAGACCGATTGTCGGTTGTGTGATGAAAAAAGTAACGGTTGATACTCAGGGGGTGGATTATCCGGAACCGGAGAAATGTTAATGAAATAGATATTTTGTTCAGTAAATTATTTTAGGCATAATGTAAATTTATACGAAAA
>CALZGM010000045.1 GCA_945787015.1 uncultured Roseburia sp. | reverse complement strand
TTTTTTCTTACAAATCTACATTATGCCTAAAATAATTTAGTGAACTAAATATCTACTTCACCAACTCTTTAATAGCTTCCTTCGGAATCACGCCTACAGAACGGCGAACTTCTTTTCCATCTTTAAATACAATCAAAGTTGGAATGCTCATCACATTAAAACGGGCCGCCAAGCTCTGTTGTTCATCTACATTAACCTTTGCTACCTTAACAGAAGTTACTTCTTCTGCAACTTCATCCACAACCGGTGAAAGCATTTTACAAGGCATACACCAGGATGCCCAAAAATCCACTAAAACCGTTCCTTTGAATTCCGTTACTTCTGCTTCAAAACTGTCTCTTGTTAAATTTATAACTGCCATAATTGTTACCTCCTGATCTGTTTTACAAATTGAATTATAGTAGTTGGTAACTATTATTTCCGTGACTAAGTCACATAATACCTATATGGCGAAGCAATATAATAACCCCTCCTATCAGCACACAGACAATGAATGCCACCGCGCCTGCAATTAGCGGCATCATAACCTTCTGATAAGGACGTTTTGCTTCTTCTTTTATTTGTTCAATTTCATCCAGCTTCTTACCTTCTGTAAAAGCAACAATTTCCCGATAAGTCTGAATATCAAATGTTTTTTTCTGCTTTTCGACTCTTATCGCCAACACCATAGTAAATAATGCAACGATTCCCCAGCAAGCCCATCCAATCCAGCCAAAAAAGGTCGCCAGCGGAACCGGCAAAATAACCATTGCTATCATTAATACTGTAAAAATAGCTCCATCTCTGTTAAAACGTTTGATATCTTCCTCTGCGTAACTTTGTCCTTTAATTGTTTCTTTCATCATTTCCAGGTCTCCTTTTATCAATTCATCTACGGATACCCCAAATAAAGAACTTAATCGAAGCAGACTGTGTACATCCGGATAATTCTTTTCATTTTCCCAATTTGAAATGGTTTGACGCGTCACATAGATTTTTTCTGCCAGTTCATCTTGGGACATATTTAGTTGATTCCGATATTTCTTAATCTGATTTCCAAGTTCCATTTGCGGCCTCCTTGCAGGATTATCTTAAGACCTGTTTTTCTATTTCGCTATCAAAAGCATTTTACATTAGGCTGTTTTAAGTTGCAAAAAGTTTTTTACATCCCCGATTGTTCAGCTTGAGCAACCGGATCTTTTATCTGATAGACTCTGGTCCATTCTTTTGTCTCATCATTCCGTTGCACTTCGGAACGGTGCCGGTATAAAAACCTCACCAGTTCGTAACCGCTCACCCAGATTTGGTTATTTCCTTCCCGTTGCGACTCATCAAAAATAAGCTGCAAACCAAAATGCAGATGATACTGGTCAATATTATTTACATTTTCTTTTGCACTATAACCGGTTCGCCCCATATATCCTATCACATCGCCCGCCTGCACAACGTCACCTTTTTCCAATCCTTCTGCATAAGGGCGGTTTTGTCTAAGATGCGCATAGTAATAATAACGTTTTCCGTCAAAGCTGTTAATTCCGATACGCCAGCCGCCATACTGATTCCATCCCAGTTCTGCTACATAGCCGGACTCAACGGCAATAATCGGTGTACCTACCTGCCCCATCATATCATGCCCCAGGTGGTTTCTTTTATAGCCATAACTTCTTGAAACACCAAAGTCATCATAGTCCGAATAGGGGAACCCTTTTGCAATCGGATGATAAGCCTTCAATCCATAAATTTTCTTCCATTCTGTTTCTGACACTTCTGCCTCTGATGATTCAGACATATCTGATGCTGTAGCAGTCTCCTTACTTACAGGCATTTCCACTTCATACTCTCCTACCATGCCATCCAGTATTGCTCCATAGGCCTCTCTGTAATAGGAATAGTACTTCATCTCTTCCATCAGTATCTCTTCTGTCTTTTCCCCGCAGAGCAAAAGCTCTGCAATAGCATCCATATCGGATGCCTTATAACGAGAAAAGTCACCGCCGTATTTCGCTCCCAAATATGCCAATAGACAAACCCAGTTCAAGTGCACTTCTTTCCCATAAGTATCAATGTCATATCGATAGGCTTTTTCCATAGCCTCACACGTCACATGAAACTCCACCCATTTTATGTATTCCTTTTCTTCCGTACTGCTTGTATTCTGTAGTGTGGTAATTTTTTCACTTCGTAAGTACCACACACTGCCCATAATCAAAATGACACCCAGTATAATGATAAGTCTGCTTTTTTTCATCAGACTGCCCCGCATATTTTTCTTATCAGAATACTTTATGCAAAAAGCGCTTCCTTTATTAAATACTTGCCAGATGAATTTTACTTTTCATTTTTCACTCGTATCGTTGCCGCATAAGCACTGTTACAAAGCCCAAGCACCGCTGACACAATAAAGAGTAACTCTATTCCAAGTGTCTGCCAAATCCAGCCACCAAAAAGTGCAATAAAAATCGTAATAACATGATTAATGGATACTCCGGTTGAAATAGTTGCTTTCACCTCCTCCGCATTATCCGCCAAATCCTGTACATACAAGTTTGATGCCATGGAAGCCAATGAAATAATGGAATCCAATATGTAATTCACACAGCAAACGATGAATGCTATTTCCTTTGGAAAAATGTGATGCGCAAACCCATAAAAGAAGCACACAATCACAAGAATCAAGGTATCCGAAATCATAACCACCTTATATCCAAGCTTATCGATGATTCTTCCTACAACCGGTGATGCAAAAAAGCATGCGATGGCAGAAATAGCAAACAACAGACTAATCGTAGCGGCATTTGCTCCGTAAAACAGAATCAACACGTAAGGGCCAAAGGTAAAAAATACTTGTTTACGTGCTCCGTAAAACATTTCCAGCATATAATACTTGGAATATTTTTTGTGAAAATAAAATCTTCGTTTGGTTTCATCCGTCTCGCTTTTTCCGGTAATTTTCATGGAACATGACGCTCCGATTCCAAGCAATACCATTGCCATTACAAAAAATGCAGTATAAGGCTGATTCTTTGTTAAGATTGAAAAAGCTGCTACAACAACCAGATAACCTGCCAGAGTTCCAATCTGGTAGGTAGCATTCTGTGCTCCAAGTGCAGCTCCGCCATGTCCCGGTTTTGCATACTTTAAGGACAATGTATTTTTCATACCAAGCTGAATATGTTCTCCTAAAGAATACACACAAATAGCAAGTGTTACCAATACTTTTACCGGTGGCAACAGCGCATTCATTCCCATGCCTATAAGCATGATAATTGCTCCTGCCTTATAAAGTGTCTCTGCCGATAGCATATAAAAAGCTGCCAGAATAAATATTAAAAGAACTCCCGGCAATTCTCTGAAAAACTCCGTCACGCCACGGTCCATCTCGCCCATGCCGACAACTTCTGCCAGATAATTATCCAGCATTCCTTTATAAAGGCCATAGGCCAATCCGGTTATTAATAAAGACATTAAAAATACTTTGAACTGTGAATTCTCCTGAAATGTATCTCTGATTTGGTTTTTATATTTCTCTTTTATCATGCTATACCTCTAACTCTGCATTTAGTTTATCTCCTTTGAGCAGAGCTATTATAACACAATTTTACCGAATAAAGTTTGTAAAAATAGCAGATTTTTACCAGTTTTTCTTTTCCTTGCTGCTATCATGCTGTTTTTTATCAAGAGTTGCTATTCTTTCCTTATCCTCTACGGATAACTCAAAATCAAACACATTGAAATTTTCCACCATTCGTTCATAGTGCGCTTTGCCTTGCAGGAGAATCCACGATTCCAATGCGAAAAAACATCTTGAATATTAAACGTAATGACTTGGTAGAACGAATAAAACAGCTTCAAGCCAGCATCGATTATATTGACTGGAAACAAGGGTTCTATGATGATGTTCTATCCGGGAAGACCAAGTATTACAGTAATCTCATCAATACCGATAAATAATTATAAAAAACGAGACCTCATTAGAAGTCTCGTTTTTTCTTACCAGTCAGAATCCCAGTCAGACCAGTCACTGTCCCAGTTGGAATCACTATCCCAGTCATAATCACTGTCATTGCTCCAGTCCCAGCCGCCGCTATCGTAGTCGTCCTTGCTTTCGTTCCTTTTTTCTTCCCAATATTGGTCATATGCTGTTTCGTGGGTTTCGTACTTCTCGTACCAACTTGTGGTTTCAAATCCATCAACCTGCCAATCACTGGGAATCCCGTTTATATTGCCTATCGCTTCATCGATGGTGTAACCATATACACGATACTCATCATCGTAATAGTAAAGGTCTTCTCCGAGTGTGTCTTTGTCTTCATAATCGCAGAAATAAGACCAAGTATCATCGTCATAAACATACCAGCCCGATTGACTTATGTCATCACTATAAGAGGCATGGTCGTCCTTTAGATAGTAATATAGTTTATTGTTATAATAATGATAGGAAGAAGATGGTTCAAAATGATGTCCTGCATCAATATAATTTTTGGAATCATAAACATTGATCTGTTCATATTGCATATTCAAGATATCTGCAACATCACCAGGAGAATCATATTTATTTTTCTTTGTGATACCTTCCGGTGCTGTTTCATCATCATCGTATTTTGCATATTTGTTCCAATCATATTCATTAAAATCATATTTCCACCACTGATAACCTCTTTCACCATCTTCATAGTCATAGCCTTCAAAGTAATATAAGTTATTGTGGTCGTCCGTCAAGTAGTAATCAAAACTGCTAAAGCTCGGGTC
Source organism: uncultured Roseburia sp. (assembly GCA_945787015.1). GTDB lineage: Bacteria > Bacillota > Clostridia > Lachnospirales > Lachnospiraceae > Roseburia. The sequence goes on along the minus strand of CALZGM010000045.1, from coordinate 17,973 downwards.
AAATGCAATATCTCTTACCATGATAAATGGTATCAAAAGAAGTGGTCCAAGGGCAATGATTATCACAAGCGCCATGATTGTTGTCAAACTTTTCCCTTTTTTTGAGGTTTTTCTGTTGTTACTTTGATGTACAGAGCTTCTGCTTTGAATGTTTCTACTCTTTTGATTAAGAATTTCCTCCTTTAATCTTAAGTATAATTCATTCACAGCATACGCTTCGTCTCTACCGCAGTATCTGATTGCTCTTTCGCCGTTTGCCTTATTCTTATATACAATATAATTTCCATTTTCTTCATAAATGCCAAATGCCTTTGGTTCTTTGACATCCTTGCCGATGAAAAACCTTGTGATATGTTCTGGCGGCAAATTTCTTGCTGCGTACCAGGATTGCAATTGCTCAATTGTTTGTGGTGTATCTGGTGCGGTTCTTCTATAATATCGGTTTACGGCACCACATCTAGGACAACTTTCTTTTGTATCATCCATATAATGGCCACAATATTCACATTTAATGCTTGCCATTATTCCTTTTCCTCCAATATTCGATCTACCGTCATGAATTCACAGCGTTTATTATCATCCATTTTATCATAAGAATCCTCAAAGTAAATCAGCCTTTATAAACACATATTCCATATCCGTAGACAAATGATCTACAAACCGGTATCCCAGCCTGTTAAACTGCTTCATATCTTCCGGCTCAGAAATATCGTTTTCCGCCATAAAACGAATCATCTCACCCCTTGCCATCTTGGCATAGGTTCCTTTCTGAACCACCTTTCCATTTGACAGTTCCCCAAAAATACAGGTAATAAACCGATCATCCGGAAGCAGATACTTTTCTATGCATTTTGAATATTCTTTTGATGCAAGATTGATAATGATATGCGAGTCATCCAACACTTCCCGGTACAGTCTGTCTCCCCAGAAATCATACAGGCCGTCGGCTCCATCGACCTTCGCTTTCGCCTGCATCTCCAACCGATAGGGTGTCACACCATCAAGCGGTTTTAGCACGCCATAAAACCCGGATAAGATTCTTAAATGTTCCTGCACATAAGCTAACATTTGATTCTCAAAAACGGCCGGTGCCATATACTGATACTGAATTCCTTCATAAGAAAGAATTGCCGGTGTCAATCTCCGGCGAAGTTCCATTTTGGCAAACCGTTCAAAATTTTGTTTTGCCAGCTTTTCATTACAGCCCCAAAGCGCCTTCGCTTCCTCTAAGCTTAAGGACTTCATCCAGTCCATAATCCGGTCTGTTTCCTCTAAAAATACCGGTAAATTGCGGTAATCCAGAATGTCCTCTCGCACGTTCATCTTTTTTGCCGGTGAAATGATGATTCTCATGACAATTCCTCTAACATCTGCTTTGGATTTTCTGCTGCCTTTACCTTATCAAAGGCCTTTACAATGATGCCGTTTTCATCAATCAGATAGGTGGTTCGCACAACACCCATAGATACCTTCCCATAGTTCTTTTTTTCCTGCCACACATCGTATGCCTTGATTGCGGCTAATTCCGGGTCTGCTAACAAGGTAAATCCCAAATTATATTTTTCTTCAAATCTCTTATGGGATGCCACGGAATCCTTGCTGATTCCCAGTACAACAGCCCCTTTTTCCATAAACTGCGGATAGCGCTCGCTAAAACCACATGCCTGCTTTGTGCAGCCGGGAGTGTTATCCTTCGGGTAAAAATATAAGACTACTTTCTTTCCTGCATATTCTGCCAAGGTATGTATCTTTCCGTTTTGATCCGGCAATGAAAAATCCGGTGCTTTTGTTCCGACTTCTAACATAATATTCCTCTTTCTGTGTTAAATTTTCTCATCTGAGTAGAAATCGTATAGCACAATCTACTCCTATGTAATAATTAATAGCAATATTTATGAGTTGAGTCAATATAATCTTATTTTCAAACTTGGGGTCAAAATTGCGACCTTAAATTTTTATATTGTTTTATCTCCTTCCAATAACAATTTATCAATTACAGGATGAATCATACCGGTATCTGAAATAGCATTAATTGCACACAATTTTTTACCCGCATCCTTACTCGAAGCTCCACTATGAAATACCTTTTCCGTCGTCATGCCATAATCCAAAACAATCAGTCTGTCATGGCAATCCGGATTTGGCTTGATTCTTAATGGTGGATACTGATTTTTAAAATCATTTGCCACCGCAGATGTAAGAAATCCCTTTTTCCCATGCCCATTCTCTGTAAACAAAATAACTTCAACGCCTGACTTCTTCTGTGATAACAACTGTAAGGTCTTTGTATTCACGTAATCGTCAACTACGTATATACTATTTAGTGCTTGCTGATAAATATCAATGTATGCGGCATCTGCTTCAAATTTCTGTCCTTTGTATATAACAAAATTTTTGAAATCTTTATCTGACACAAAATTTTCATTTAGAGTGTCTATACTCTTCTGAATGTCGTGAACCTCCTGCTCCGTTTTCTTCTGTCTATCAGATATACTCGACATTTTTACGGATATCTCCGATACTTTTGCAGTTACAAGATGCATTTCCGATTGTGTAACAAATTGCTGATTCTGTTTTATGTAATGACGCATTTCACGAAAAGCTCGCATAATGAATATACTTTGCTGCTCTGCAAGTTCGCCTCTAAGAACGGTTGCTAGCATATAAATTCCTTGTTCGGTAAAAGCGTATGGTAATTTCTTCATATGCATGCCACGCTTATTTCCTTGTTCGTTTAAAGTCGCAATTTGCGACTTTAAAAAACACTTGGGATCTCTTCCTTTGAAAGTTGAAACATAAAATCTTCTGGAAATCTTACAATATTACGTTTTACCTGCTCATTTAAACGCTTTACTTCATATCCATAAATCTCAGCCAAATCGTAATCAAGCATAACTTGCTGTCCTCTTATGACATAAACCCGGTCACGTATATTATCTACAGTCATTAACTCTGTCTTTTTTCCCATAGTCCTCCTCCACTTTTCTGTATTTTGTGAAGTCGCATATTGCGACCTTAAATTTTTATATTGTTTTATCTACCTCCAATAACAATTTACCAATTACAGGATGAATCATACCGTTATCTGAAATAACATTAATTACACATAATTTTTTTACTAAAAGCTCGCATAATGAATATACTCTGCTGCTCTGCAAGTTCTCCTCTAAGAACGGTTGCTAACATATAAATTCCTTGCTCGGTAAATGCATGTGGTATGCTTCTAGACATTGCACTTTTAATTGCGGTGACACTTTGGCACCGCAACTTTTCATATTCTTTCTTTGTAAGTTGAAACATAAAATCTTCATGAAATCGTTCAAGGTCACAATTTGTGACTTTGAACACACTTTCATTTACTTGATTTTCCCCTTGCATATTCTCATTTCCCGTTGTATAGTGACCAATGGATACCGTTATTATATTTTATCCATTGGTTACTGTCAATAGAGAAAGGAGCACCTATGTCAGAACAACTTATCCCTGAAAGATTAATAGCTGCCCGCGAAAACTTGGGCATCACAATGGCCGAAGCCTCAAGAAGATTAAATTTATCAAAAATAGGATATTGCAGATACGAATATGGGGAGAGAGTTCCATCTCCTCAAACGGTAGAAATCATTGCGCAATGTTTTCACACCTCGGTAGATTACCTAATTGGATTGACAGACGATCCATCACCTACCCGAATTGTCCTTGAAAAAGAGAAAAATCCACTTCTCTTCGAATTAGTGAAAAATTGCCAGAATGATAGCTCTGATATGACAAATAGAATTCTAAACTATTATAATCAAATAAGATTAGCAAAAAATGACACAACTCTCAATTAATAATAGGAGGGAGCAATTAACTCCCATCCTATCACAACACTATTTCTATTAATCGTTGATTCTGTTCTCTTTCATACAGCCGGTGAGAAACCGCAATCACTGTTCTGTCTTGTGAAGCCGCCTTAAGCGCAGACAAAACCATTTCTTCTGTTTGTGCATCCAGATTGGCGGTTATTTCATCCAGAAGCAGAATTCTTGGGTCCAACACCACAGCCCTTGCAATGGCAAGAAGCTGAAACTGTCCCTGGGAAAACAGGCTTTCTGTACAATATGTATGGATACCGTTTGGAAGCCTGTCTACTGTTTCACTAAGCCCGACCATGTCAAGGGCTTTACTAATCTGTGCATCAGACACCTGTGAATCCAATAAAGACACCTGGTCTCCCACCGTGCCGGGAATCAACCGGAACTGCTGCTCTACATAGCCGAACCATTGACGCTTTTCTGTTTCTGGCAAAGAATCCGAAGTCCTGCCAAAAATCCGTACCTCTCCCTGTTGTGGCTGGTACAGACCCGCAATCAGCTTGACCAGTGTGCTCTTTCCCGCGCCTGTTCGCCCTGCCAATATGATGAATTCACCCTCTGTGACCGTTAGATTAAAGTTGTGAAAAATCTCCATATCATGCTCATGATAACGGAAACAAACATTGGATATCCGAATAGCAGGTTCTTCTTCCCGTGCCGGCTCCCGGCTGCTTTTCTGTTCGGTTTCTCTTAAGAACTCATTGATTCGTTTTGTTCCTGCTACTGCCGACTGAATATTCTGAATCTCCATTCTGATACTCTCAAGTGGTCCAAAGAAATTACTTACGTAGGCAATAACCGCTGCCGCAGTACCTGCGGTCATACCGAAAAATCCCTGCATGACACCGCTCTGGGCAGAAGCTGCCATCACAATACCAATCAGTAGGGAACTGACTGATACGACAATCGGTGAGTAGATAGCATCATAAAAATTGGAGTGTTCCTGTGCGCGGTAACTCTGCTCAATCGTGTCACCATAGCCAGCAGAAATCCCAGACCACTGCTTTTTGTAAAAATTCTACTACTGAACGGAAAGATAAGAGTATCCCATCAGGCTCTCATCCACTTCTCTTGCAGCCTCACGTCCCTCACGGATTGCCCATACGACCAGAGACTGTCCTCTATGCATATCGCCTGCAGTAAATACATTCTTTACATTTGTTGCATAGGCACCTTCTGCCGTAGCAACATTCGTTCTTGCATTCAAATCCACTCCAAATGCATTGGCAATATAATTTTCTGTTCCTAAGAATCCGGCTGCGATCAAAACTAAGTCGGCATCCATCTTCTGCTCGGAACCGGGTACCTCTGCCATGACCATACGACCAGTTTTTTCATCTCTTTTACTCTCTAATCTGACTGTAATCAGTCCACACAGATTTCCGTTTTTATCCTTTAGAAATTCCTTAACGGTTGTCTGATAGATACGCGGATCATGACCAAATACTGCGATTGCCTCCTCCTGTCCATAATCTGTCTTGCAGACTTTCGGCCACTCGGGCCACGGATTGTTTTCTGCCCTTGTATCCGGTGCCTTTGGCATCATTTCAAGTTGTGTAACACTTGCTGCACCATGACGGATTGACGTACCAACACAATCATTTCCGGTATCACCGCCGCCGATTATTACAACATTTTTGCCTTTTGCAGAAATGTATTGGTTGTCTTTTAATCCGGAATCTAAAAGGCTTTTGGTCGTTGCTTTTAAGAAATCAACTGCAAAGTAGATTCCCTTTGCATCCCTGCCCGGTGCTTTGATATCTCTCGGATTTTTTGCTCCACATGCCAGAACAATTCTATCGTATTCTTTTAATAATTTTGCTGCTTTTACATCTTTTCCGACATCTGTACCGGTAATAAAAGTGATTCCCTCTTCCTCCATGATATGAATCTTACGGTCAATCACCCATTTTTCCAGCTTCATATTCGGAATTCCGTACATCAGAAGACCTCCGACTCTGTCATCTCTTTCATATACGGTCACAAGATGTCCACGCTTATTCAGCTGATCGGCAGCCGCAAGTCCCGCTGGTCCTGAACCAATTACCGCTACCTTTTTTCCGGTACGTACTTTCGGCGGTTTTGCTGCTGCATATTCCTTCTCATAAGCATTTTCAATAATCCCATGTTCATTTTCCTTACAGGTAACTGCATCCCCCCAGTTTCCGCAGGTACATGCCGCTTCACAGAGAGCCGGACATACCCTTGATGTAAATTCCGGAAAATTGTTGGTCTTTTTCAGACGATTATAAGCCTGCTCCCAGTTACCTGTGTACACAAGATCATTCCATTCCGGAACAAGGTTGTGCAATGGGCATCCGCTTGTCATTCCCATGATATTCATTCCTGACTGGCAGAAAGGAACCCCGCAGTTCATACAGCGTGCACCCTGAATCTGTTGTTCTTCCTTTGAGAGCGGTGTGTGAAATTCATGAAAGTTTTTGATACGCTCTAACGGTTTTTCGCTCACCGATGTTTCTCTCTTATATTCCATAAATCCGGTTGGTTTTCCCATGACATTTCCTCCATTTTAACTCCGTAATGATTAACCTCTTGTGTTCGCATAGAAGGCTTCAATCTGTGCCTGTTCGGATGACAGCCCTTTCTCTTCCATCTGAACAATTGCCATCAGCATACGATTATAATCATATGGAATTACTTTCTTAAATTTCGGCAGATATTCGCTGAAGTTGTCTAAAATCTCTTTTCCTTTTTCGGAGTTGGTAAATGCGACATGCTCTTTAATCATATCCTTTAATTCCATAACATCATATTTATTTGTAACTTCTTCAGAGAATACCATTTCTTTGTTTATGCGTGTATATAAATCGTTGTCCTCATCTAATACATAGGCAATACCACCACTCATACCTGCTGCAAAGTTCTTGCCTGTCTTTCCTAATACAACCACACGTCCACCGGTCATGTACTCACATCCGTGATCGCCGACACCCTCGACAACAGCAGATGCTCCCGAATTACGTACGCAGAAACGTTCTCCTGCCACACCGCTGATAAATGCCTTACCGCTGGTTGCACCATATAAAGCTACATTACCAATGATAATGTTTTCGTCTTTTTTGTATTTTACGCCTGTCGGAGCATAGACAACCAACTTACCGCCCGATAATCCTTTGCCAAAATAGTCATTGGAATCACCAACAAGTTCGAGTGTCAGTCCCTTTGGGATAAAAGCTCCAAAGCTCTGTCCTCCTGCACCTGTACATTTCACAACAAAAGTATCATCCTCTAAGCTCATTCCGTATTTCTTCGTAATCTCCGAACCGAAAATCGTACCAAAGGAACGATCTATATTTGATACCTCCACATCGATGCTTCTGCGCTGTTTGTTTTCCAAAGCAGTACCAAGCTGTTTAATGAGCACCTTTACATCCTTGGATTTTTCTAATTCAAAATCGTAGACATGTTTTGGATCAAAAGTAACTTTTTCCTTCGGTCCGGCGAACGGATTATTTAAAATCTTAGAAAGATCAATCTCTCTTTCACGTTCTGTCAAATCCTCCCGAACCTTTAATAAATCGCTTCTGCCGACCATCTCATCGATTGTCCTGCATCCGAGCTTTGCCATGTATTCACGCAGCTCCTGTGCAATAAACTTCATAAAGTTCTCAACATATTCCGGTTTTCCTGCAAAACGCTTCCGAAGTTCCGGATTCTGTGTTGCAATGCCTGCCGGACAAGTGTCCAGATTGCAGACACGCATCATAACACAGCCCATTGTAACCAGTGGAGCAGTGGCAAATCCATACTCCTCTGCACCAAGCAGTGCTGCGATTGCGACATCACGACCGCTCATCAATTTACCGTCTGTCTCAATTCTGACTTTATTGCGAAGCCCGTTCATGATTAATGTCTGATGGGTCTCTGCCAGTCCAAGCTCCCAGGGAAGTCCCGCATTATGGATGGAGCTTGCCGGAGCAGCACCGGTACCTCCATCATATCCGGAGATTAAGATTACCTGTGCACCTGCCTTTGCGACACCGGCTGCGACAGTACCTACACCGGCTTCCGAAACCAGTTTTACAGAGATTCTGGCATCTCTGTTCGAATTCTTAAGGTCAAAAATCAGCTGTTCCAAATCTTCAATGGAATAAATATCATGATGCGGTGGCGGAGAAATCAGCGATACACCCGGTGTGGAAAGTCTTGTCTTTGCAATCCACGGATATACTTTCTTTCCCGGAAGATGTCCGCCTTCACCCGGTTTTGCACCCTGTGCCATTTTAATCTGAATTTCCTCTGCACTTACGAGATACTGGCTCGTAACACCAAAACGTCCGGATGCGACCTGTTTGATTTTCGAGCATTTATCGCGCGCTGTATTCTTACTTGCAATCCTCTCGTAGTCTTCACCACCCTCGCCGGTATTGGATTTTCCATGAAGCCTGTTCATTGCAATGGCAAGTGTCTCATGTGCTTCCTGTGAAATAGAACCATAAGACATGGCACCTGTCTTAAATCTTGTCACAATGGATTCAACACTCTCAACCTCCTCGATCGGAACTCCTTTCTTCGGGAAATTGAAATCCATCAGCCCGCGAATGCTGCCATCCTTTTCTTCCTTGTTCACAAGCTCTGTATACTGCTTGAACATTTCATAGTTCCCTCGTTTTGTGGATTCCTGTAAAAGATGGATCGTGGCAGGATTATAAAGGTGCGGATCTGCCCCACTTCTCATCTTATGGCGTCCTCTGCTGTCTAAGGTAAGGTCAGTTTCTAATCCAAGCGGGTCATATGCTGCGGAATGCAGTTCATTCACATCATTCTCAATGTCCTTTAATGTGATCCCGCCGATACGGCTCACTGTATTTGTGAAGTATTTATCAATCACATCCGAATCGATACCGATTGCCTCAAAGATTTTCGAACCTTCATAAGACTGGATTGTGGAAATACCCATCTTGGAAGCAATTTTTACAATACCATTCAAAATTGCCTCATTATAATCATCTACTGCTGCATAGTAATCTTTGTCAAGCATATGCTCGTCCACTAACTGCTTGACTGTATCCTGTGCCAGATATGGGTTGATTGCACAGGCACCATAGCCTAACAGTGTTGCAAAATGATGTACCTCTCTCGGTTCACCGGACTCTAAAATCATGGCTACAGCTGTTCTCTTCTTTGTTTTTACCAGATGCTGCTGTAAGGCTGATACTGCAAGCAGGGAAGGAATCGGCACATGATATTCATCCACCCCACGGTCAGAAAGAATTAAAATATTTGCGCCGTCCCTATATGCGCGGTCTGCCTCGACGAACAGACGCTCAATCGCCTTTTCCAGGCTTGTATTCTTATAATAAATCGTAGGGATGACTTCTACCTTAAATCCATCCACCTTCATATTTTTTATCTTCATCAGGTCTGTGTTGGTAAGGATTGGTTTATTTACCTTAAGTACCTGACAGTTGATGGCTTTTTCTTCCAAAAGGTTGCCATCTTCTCCGATATAAACTGTCGTGGATGTTACAACCTTCTCACGAATAGAATCAATCGGCGGGTTTGTTACCTGCGCAAATAACTGTTTGAAATAATTAAATAACGGCTGATGATCGCTTGACAGCGCTGCAAGCGGTGTATCAATACCCATTGCAGAGGTGCCCTCAGCGCCATTCTTTGCCATTGGTAAAATCGCCTCCCGCAGGGATTCATAAGTATATCCAAACGCTTTCTGCATTCTCTGGCGCTCTTCCTTGGTATATTCCGGCACGCGCTGGTTTGGAATCTTTAAATCTTTTAAGCTCAACAGATTGCGGTCAATCCACTCACCATATGGCTGCTTGCCTGCATAAGTCTCCTTCAGTTCATCATCATCAATGACCCTTCCTTGCACCGTGTCAACGAGGAGCATTTTCCCCGGACGAAGCCTCTCTTTTACCACAATTTTCGTCGGATCAATATCAAGGACACCTACTTCAGATGAAAGGATCAAATAATCATCATCTGTAATATAGTAACGGGAAGGACGCAGTCCGTTACGATCAAGAACTGCTCCCATAATATCTCCGTCAGAGAAAAGAATGGATGCCGGTCCGTCCCATGGCTCCATCATGGTTGCGTAATACTGGTAAAACTCTTTCTTCTTCTGGGACATCAGATTATTGTTTGCCCATGGCTCCGGAATTGTGATCATGACTGCAAGCGGAAGATCCATTCCACTCATAACAAGGAATTCCAGTGTATTGTCAAGCATTGCTGAGTCAGAGCCTTCCGTATTGACAACCGGAAGAACTTTCTGCAGTTCTCCCTTTAAGAACTCCGATTCCATTGTCTCCTCGCGGGCAAGCATCTTGTCTGCATTACCCTTTATCGTGTTGATCTCACCGTTATGTACGATAAAACGGTTTGGATGTGCTCTTTCCCAGCTTGGATTCGTGTTGGTAGAGAAACGGGAGTGTACGGTAGCGATTGCTGATTCATAATCCTTATCCTGAAGATCAGAAAAGAACAGGCGAAGCTGCTCCACAAGAAACATTCCTTTATATACAATTGTTCTACTTGATAAGGAAACAACATAAGTATCATCATTCGACTGTTCAAATACACGTCTTGCCACAAATAATTTCCTGTCAAACGGAAGTCCCTTTTCCACATTTTTCGGACGTTTTACAAAACCCTGCATAATGTACGGCATACAGTCGGCTGCCTTCTGTCCAAGCTTTGTCGGGTCAATTGGCACTTCTCTCCAGCCTAGAAACTCCATGCCTTCCTTCTGAACGATGACCTCAAACATCTTCTTTGCCTGATTGCGTTTTAACTCATCTTGTGGGAAGAAAAACATACCGATACCATAATCTCTCTCGTTGCCAAGTTCAATACCAAGCTGTTTTGCAGCCTTTGAGAAAAATTTATGGGAGATCTGTAAAAGGATACCGACACCATCACCGGTCTTTCCCTCGGCATCTTTTCCTGCCCTGTGCTTTAAATTCTCAACAATCTTTAAAGCATTCTCTACTGTCTCATGGGTCTTAATACCCTTAATATTGACAACAGACCCGATACCGCAGTTATCATGCTCAAACGCCGGATCATACATTCCATCTGCTTTTTTTGTGGAATCTTTTGGTGCAAATTTATCCAGTGTAACCATTTTTTTGGATAGCATGCCCTGCTCTTTCTTCTCCTGTTTCATACACAATTCCTTTCCTGTCTTTGCCAGAAAGACACTTGTCTTTTTCATAGTTGTTATCAATTACTATACTACAACCGAAAGCTCCTGTCTATCTATTTATTTTATATGTTGTCTGATAATTTGAATATTTGCATAATTACGCATAATTGTGTATTTAATATAATTAATTTTCTCTCTATTCCCCCAATTCGTGAACAATTTCTTCGGATATTATTATAAAATAATTTTTTCAATTTCGTATGAGAAAGGACTTTTTGGCATATTTTTTGGAATTGTGTTTAAATTTTGTTTTGAAATCATGACCTTCTTATTCTAATTCTTTTTCGATTTCTTCAATAGATGGCAAACTGCTTTTCACCTGCTCTCTATTGTTTACTATTGTCCTTCCGAAGCAGCTTCTCTAATTCAGAAGCAGCAATACTAAGTGATATATCCTTTCTTTTCAGAATACAGATATTTCTTTTCGGTATCGTCGGCTTCATGTTAAGAATAATCAGTTGCTCCATATTTTCTTTTTCCAGAAAATCTGTAGGAACGAACCCAATTCCCAGATCTGATTTTATCATCGGTAAAATTTGGTCGGCAGTTGCAGCCTCCACATCAGGAGAGAACGAAAATCCTATGCTGCTGAAAAAATCAGAATAAAAGCTAAAGGAACTCGTCTTTTCCCCAAGACAAATCAATGGATACTGTTTTAATTGCTCATTCGTAATCACTGTCCCCGTTGAAAGTGAAAACGCATTGCTGCATACCGGTACTTCCTGAATCACCCTTAAACTTTTAGAGGAAATACCTGCGGAAGAACTAAAAGGTTCCGTAACAACTGCAAAATCCGCTAGTCCTTTTTTCAAGACATCTATCGCCTGTGGTGTGGAATGGTTTAGTATTCTAATGCGGATGCCGGGATAAGCATTACGAAACTTTTTCAGCACAGGAAGTAACACACAATGTAAGGCAATTTCACTGGCAGCAATCGTAACAATTCCTGATTGCAAACTTTTATCTCTGGCAATTTCCTGTTCACCGCTCAAAATATGCTCAAATGCAATAGAAATATGTGCATACAATTTTTCTCCTTCCGGAGTAAGTGATACGCCTCGTCTTTGCCTTACAAACAATGTACATCCCAGTTCCTCCTCCAGCTTTTTTATCATTCTGGTAATATTGGGCTGATTATTCAGAAGTGCGCCTGCCGCTCCCGTAAAACTTTTATATTTTGCAACATAATAAAATACCCTGTAATAATCATAACTAATGTTCATTTCTGCTCCTAACATATTATATTGATATATCTAAATTGTAGTATTGATATTTTACATATATCTTATATTGGATTATAATACACATGGTAAGTAAAGACAATATTCAAAGAAAGAAGTGATCCTTTGAAAAATACTATTTGTATTGACAGGCAGTATAAAAATGGCGGAGACGCCATCAGGAAAATGGAGGAATCCGAAAATGAATAAAGATCTGACCGTAGGTAATCCACAATCTGTTCTCTGGAAATTCTGTATGCCGCTCTTTGGCAGTATCATATTCCAGCAATTATATAATATCGCAGACAGTCTTGTCGCCGGCAAATTTGTTGGTGAAAATGCATTGGCAGCCGTTGGAAACAGTTATGAAATCACATTGATTTTTATTGCGTTTGCCTTTGGCTGTAACATGGGATGTTCCGTCATCGTTTCAAAATTGTTTGGTGCTAAAGATTTTAAAGGAATGAAAACCGCAGTTTATACAGCCTGTATTTTCAGCGGTGCGATTTGTCTTTTGTTAATGTTGATTGGAATAGCCGGTTCCGGACTTTTGCTTCATTTAATCAGGACTCCCGATGAAGTATTTGCAGACTCCAAATTGTATCTGGACATCTATGCATGGGGATTACCCTTCGTATTTTTCTATAATATAGCAACCGGTATTTTCGCAGCACTTGGCGATTCCAAAACACCCTTTTATTTTTTAGCCGTGTCTTCCATATCCAATATCGCTGTAGATATATGGTTTGTTAAAGTTTTTCATATGGGGGTTGCAGGAGTGGCATGGGCAACATTCATCTGTCAGGGGATTAGTTGTGTTCTTGCAATGACCGTTGTATTCCGAAGGCTTTCCAAAATTGAAGGGAAAGAAAAAGCACCGATTTTTGACTTACAGATTCTAAAACAGATTGTGGTGATTGCAGTTTGGAGTACCTTACAGCAAAGCTTCATTTCTCTCGGAAACATAATGATTCAGAGCATCATCAACGGATTTGGTGCGCCGGTTATGGCAGGATATTCCGCCGCTGTCAAGTTAAATAATTTAGTAATCACATCATTTACCACTCTTGGCAATGGAATTTCCAATTACACTGCACAAAATCTTGGAGCACAAAAGCTGTCTCGTATAAAACAGGGATTTACGGTCGGGATAAAACTAGTCTGGATGCTTTCTTTACCATTATTTTTGCTTTATTTCTTTGGAGGAAATATTGTTTTGAAACTCTTTATGGATGAACCGACAGAACTTGCACTGCACACAGGCATCATCTATTTAAAGATTCTGTCACCGTTCTATTTCGTAGTTTCTGCAAAGCTGGTAGCTGATGGTATTTTAAGAGGTGCCGGATTGATGAAGTATTTTATGATTGCCACCTTTACAGACTTAATTCTGCGTGTTGTATTGGCATTCTGCTTTTCCAAAACATTGCTTGGTGCAACAGGAATTTGGTGTGCATGGCCTATCGGATGGTGTGTTGCCACCATGCTATCCATTTCATTTTACCGAAGTGGTCCCTGGTCTACTCAGCTGAACTCTCGCTGAATCATTGAAAACGCACTATCACCTGAAGATGTAACCGCCATCAAAGCTCTTGCCAAGGGAAAAAGCTTCTTTTTCTCTCATTACGCACCGGAAGTGGTTGAATGTCTCATGTCATTCATATATACTCTCAAGAATCATTTTGACCACTTCCTGTACTAATTTATCCGCTGTTGATAGTATCCCCAACGGACGTTTCTTTGTGCTATTCTTCTTTTCAATACTCTGCATACCAATCCGGTACATATGCAAATTCAAATAAATCTGGTGCTATCATCTGTTTCCTCTTTTCCTGTGGTTTTCTGTACTCATATCTGTTTTCTGTCTTTGCTTCCATCTCTTTCATCATGAGCCTCCTTTTTGTTTTCTCTTGAAATATAAAATAGGTGCATCGCAATTCTATCGTTCTGTGAATTGCGATACACCTATCAATGCGTTTTTATCCATGAGCAAATTTCAGTAACTTCAACAAACATCGTATTCTGTGCTGTTTCCTTGCTTCCATGTGATTTCTCCTTTTTATGGTGTAGTTCGTTTCATCTTATACCTGTACTCTATTGTAATTCATAATATTTACCCTGTAGTGTAAACTAGCACTGAGGTGAATTGTAATGCATGACTATGTAAAAAATCTTGCGAAGGTAGTTCGGGCTGCCAGAGAAGAAGCCCATCTATCTCAAGCAGCATTAGCTGAACAAATAGGTTGTGATGAACGTACAATACTGAATATTGAAAACGACCGTGGGAATCCCAAGTTCGAAGTATTGTGCCAGATCATCGCTTATTTACACATTCCTGCAGACCGGATTTTCCACCCTGACACTGCTACGGATGGGTTGAAAAAACAAAAACTGTTATTGATGCTACAGGAATGTGATGAGCAAGAGGCAGCCGAGATTCTTCCAGCAATTGAATACCTCTTAGCACTCATACATAAAAGAGGTAATTCAAACGAGTAAAGGAACCAGCTAATCCGTTGTGATTCTGGTTCTTTTCTTTTTGTTGCCATCTCCAAATCTTACTCTTGTAATATTTCAATTATTACACAAGTAAGATTTCAAGTCAATATGTTTTTTCTGAAATTGACAACCACATAAATAACGTCTATAATATATTTATTACAGCCGTAAGATTTAAGGAGGGATTTGAAATGAGCGATTTACCACAGATTTCTGAAGCTGAATTTGAAGTTATGAAAATCGTATGGAAACATGCGCCGATCAGTACCAATGAAATAACAGATAAATTATTACAGACCACAAGCTGGAGTCCTAAGACGATACAGACTTTAATTAAACGTCTCGTAACAAAAGGCGTTCTGACTTATGAAAAACAGAGCCGAGTGTTTGTTTATACCCCAGTCGTGAAAGAAAGCGAATACATCGGCCAGGAAAGCAACTCTTTTCTGGAACGATACTATGACGGGGATATCACTGCCATGCTGTCTGCCTATATAGAAAATGACAGACTGTCTGAAACAGAAATAGACACCCTACGTTCCCTTCTTTCCAAGAGGTCAAAAAAAGGAGGAAATTAACGTGGCTAATTTTATGATACGCTTTTTAATATGCAATGTATTTATCAGCGGTATCATCGGAATTCTTTTGATAGCCAAGCGGATATTCAAAAACAACCTGTCCAGCCGGATGCAGTATAATCTGTGGTTCCTGCTCCTTGGGTTGCTGGCAGTTCCCTTTATACCGTTCCGTCTCATCGGATTTCCACAAATCTTCTCGTGGCTTGGTAGCTTAAGAAGCTCCCCTGCTTCCGGCACTGCAACCGCTATGGGAGAAGCTGTGGGAATTCATCCGGTCGGAAATACAGACTGGATGAATGATTTCGCACTTTCTGTAAATAGCGAAACACCATCCATTGCCGGATACATATTATTGGGGATATGGATTGTAGGCATTTTTGCAATGATTATATTAGTAATCAAATCCTCACTCCGCCTACGCAATTTGGAGAAATCTGCACTTCCCCTTCAGAACCCGGAGGTACGCAGACTATATCATCGATGTTTGGAGGAAATGGGAATTCACAGAAATATCCCTGTTTACAGTACTGCATTTTTGAAATCCCCGATTATTGTGGGACTTTTGAAACCATGTATTTATCTGCCGATTCATTTGATCTCTGATTACAACGAATCCGATATGCGGTATATGCTGTTACACGAACTTCAGCACTATAAGCACAAAGATGCTATTGCCAGCTATCTGATGAACCTTGCCGGAGTGGTATATTGGTTCAATCCTCTTGTCTGGTATGCACTGAAAGAAATGCGTAATGACAGAGAGGTTGCCTGTGACACTTCCGTTTTGAAAATGCTTGAAGAGGATGCTTACGAAGATTATGGCAATACACTGATTAACTTTGCAGAGAAGGTTTCACTTACTCCTTTTCCGTTTGCTGCCGGCCTTGGTGGAAACATGGAGCAGATGAAACGGAGAATTATCAACATTGCCTCTTATGAGAAACCGACATTTATGAAAAGAATAAAAGGTATGACTGCATTCATGTTGACTGCTGTCCTTCTCCTTGGATTCGCACCTTTTATTTCTACATACGCAGCAGATGGAAGCCACTACCAATGGGATTCCTCTTCTGAGAATGTTTCCTATGTAGACCTCTCCACATACTTCGGAGAATACGAAGGAAGCTTTGTTTTATACGATTTGGAAAACGATGCATGGAGCATACACGACAAGGAGCATGCCACTTTACGAGTTGCTCCAAACTCCACCTACAAGATATATGATGCCCTGTTCGGATTGGAAGAAGATATCATTACACCGGAAAATTCGTTCATTGCATGGAATGGCGAAACCTATCCATTTGAAGCATGGAATGCGGATCAGACCCTACAGTCTGCAATGAACTCCTCCGTGAACTGGTATTTCCAGACAGTAGATGAACATCTTGGAGCCTCTGACGTTTACAGCTATATTCAAGAAATCGGATATGGTAACGAAAACATGAGTGGTGATTTCTCCACTTATTGGATGGAATCATCCTTGGAGATTTCTCCAATAGAACAGGTCGAACTTTTAACCAAGCTGCAGGATAACAGTTTTGGCTTCGCCCCTGAAAATATCAATGCAGTAAAAGATGCTATCTGCCTTTCCTCTTCCGATGCCGGAACATTCTACGGAAAGACCGGAACCGGCCGTGTGGATGGACAGGATGTGAACGGATGGTTTATCGGCTATATTGAGACTGCAGATAATACATACTTTTTTGCTACCAACATTGGTGCAGACAGCAATGCTACCGGAGGCAACGCAACTGAAATAACCACGTCTATCTTGTCAGACATGAATATCTGGAAATAAAGAAATCGGGTAAAGGTCATAGTCGTATAATCCTTTGCCCGATTTTTTTATTTTCACTTTATGCATAAAAGCGTTTCAATTATCCAGTTCTATACGTCAAGAATTAGATTTATCATTGATGTATTCTACAATTTCTCCAATAAAAAAAGATATAAATGTCCCAATTGAAACAAACAAACTATCTCTATCACCTAATGATTCAATGAAGATTGAAAATGTAAACGTAAAGTTACTATACATATAATCATAAAAAACGTATTTCAGAGAACCTATCAAGAGCATCAACCCGAAAGAAATTAATGCATATATTAGGCACAGCAAAAAGCTAATGTCAATGCTGCGTTTGACAATGATTTTTCCCATAAAAAAACCTAAAATAAAAACCCCAATATCAATATATGTATATATAATTAAAAAACCCAAATAGGCTAAGGCCGCATTATATTTGGGAAATAAATAAAAACAAAGAAAATAAGCCAAAGCCACACATACAAAATATACTAAAAATGGAGAATACGTTCTAACAAACTTTCTCATAAAAACACCTCACTCCACATGTAGATAATCGAATTAAAATCAAAAGCTTATCTTAATTTATTTCATGCTCTTCACTTCCAGTCGCTGACCATGATGTTTTACCACTACTGACCACATCTTTTGTAGACATACTATATGCAAATATATCAAGGATCTCCGCCTCTGAGATATACCATGAACCATCTGTGTTTTTCTTACTTCTGTATAAAACATATAATTCGCATTTTTCATTCTCCGAAAGTCTGTCATATACAAGATATTCTATTATTTCCTCATTCTCATTTAAGATAACTCT
>CALZGM010000044.1 GCA_945787015.1 uncultured Roseburia sp. | reverse complement strand
CAAACCCTCAAGTTGTACCCTCACGAAGACAGCCCCTCAACAACTTTGAATACCCGGCTTTTGTTAAAATGGAGGAAGAATATAATAGTGTCAAATGACCTATGAAAAACTGAGTCAAAGTTCTTCTGAACCAGTGAGTGGTTGCAGTGAGGGCATTTCCGGGAGTTGGACTTTGAAAAGGGGTTTTCTTCCGGAGAGAATGCGGTGGGACAGACTTTGCACAGAACTTGATGATTTTGGGAAGCTGGTCAATCATGAACTTTTGGTACTTTGGAGAATGGGAAGCATCGAAAGCCCACTGCTTAATCGGGATATATCTGCAGATAAAATTTGCAAGTCTCCAATAAATCAAGGTTATAAAGGATTTTAGAACAATAAAAATGGGTAGTTTTTGACACTACCCAAAAGGAAAGGAAAGAAAAGCTATGAAAAAGCCGGAAGAATTAAGTCATCAGTTGACAGAAATGTATAAGGAGACAAAAGAGGGAAAACTTCACTGGAGCCTTCAGGTTCAGACAACAGAGCATAATGAGGCATCGGAAAAACCGGTAGAAGTAGAAGATGGAGTGTCATGGACCATTGATGAGTGCTATGCTTCCTATGTATGCAAATATAGAGGACAGGATTTTTGCATGATTACTTATGAATTGATTAAGACAGCAGGGAACAGAGTGCAGACAACCAATCTATTATTCATGCCACCGATGGGAATTCGAGCTTTTCATTTACAAACCTTATTGCCTTATACGATTCCGGTATCCAATGTGCTGGCAAATCAGATTCATAATCTTTGGGAATTACTGTTGCAACAGTATAAGGCAGACCATACCAGTGTGAATCTGGATGTGCTTCGAGGAACATTAACAATTGAAGATTAGCAGTTGCTATAAGGATAGGAAACATGATATAATAACTCCATACCGGTGTGACCGGAGAAAATGTTAATCTAAAATGAGGAGGAGTTCTTATGTTATTCCAAATTTATGGTGATCAGGCGGCATATCAGCTCTTAGGCTGGCTGATGGTATTTGCCGGATTGATTATCGCAAACGAAATTGCAAGACGTACAAAACTTGGCGGTATCATGCTACTTATGGTACTTCCGGCAATTCTCACGGTGTACTTCATCGCAATCTACATTGGCGCAGCAAGCGGCGCGGCATGGGCTTTAAACAACCAGACTTATCTTTACATGAACAGCTGGTTCCATTATGCAAAATTATATGCTGCCACAGCAGGATGTATTGGCTTTATGATGCTGAAATATAAATGGGGGATTGGTAAGACACATTGGTTTAAAGCATTCCCATTTGTGATTGTTGCAATTAATATTTTAATTGCAGTCGGCAGCGATTTTGAATCTGCAATTAAAGGAAGCATTGCTTTGGCACAGACCGGTTCCCGCTGGTGGTTATCTTCTGAAGGTGTATGGCTTTACGGTGGCTGGTGGAATGTGGTAAATGGTATCGCAGGTATCATTAACATTCTTTGTATGACCGGCTGGTGGGGAATTTATACCTCAAAGAAAAAAGATGATATGCTATGGCCGGATATGACATGGCTGTATATCGTTGCTTATGATATTTGGAACTTTGAATATACATACAACAATCTGCCTACCCATGCTTGGTATTGTGGTGTTGCATTACTGCTTGCTCCAACCGTTGCAAATGCATTATGGAACAAGGGTGGCTGGATTCAGAACCGTGCAAATACCCTTGCACTGTGGTGTATGTTTGCACAGGTATTCCCATTATTCCAGGATAAGGGTATTTTCGCAGTCATTCCAAGATTATATGCAGATGGCTATATGGATGCATCCGTTCATCCGACAGCCGCAGATCCGGTTGCACAGGGTGTGATTGCGATTGCTGCATTAGTTGTAAATGTATTAGTATTAGCAGTGATTATCAAACGTTCTCTCGAGCAGAAAAAGAATCCTTATAAGGAAGAAATTTTCGTTGGGACTAAGGATTATGAAGCTGCTATGGCAAGAGCAGAATAATAGTATAAATAATAAAAAAGTTACGCCTGAGCTGTTAAGCCCAGGCGTTTTTAGATTATTGACTAAAGGTCAATTGGATAATACAAGTTTACCAGTTTATTTTTCTCTGCCGGGCATACATGATTAAAAATCTGTTCCATACTCAATATTCTCTTATCTTTGGGTATTGGAAGCAATATTAAACTCTATATACCCAATCCTTCCGGTAAATGTAATGCAATAGCTACTGAAAGGAAATAGAACGAAAAATTAGCTTATAGTCATGTATAAATATGCGGTATAAGTTATGACTAATAGCATCAGAAACACATTTCCGAAAAGGGAGTTAATTTTTTCCCTTGAATGCGTTTATGATGGCTTCCTGTTCTTCAAGGAGTTTTCGCTGTTGTTCAATTACAGCATCTTTATTTATTAAAGCAGCCTCTTGTTCTTTCAAAGCAGCCGCTTGCTCTTTTATAGTAGCTTCGTTTTGGGCAAACTTTTCCCTCATATATTGCTCATGCCGTTCATAGTCTTCGCGTGCGCGACATCGTTCCCGAACGAGCCAGTCGGAGTTATATTGATATAAGGATTCAGCTGCAGATGTAAGAATTTCATTGTTTTCGGCAATCATTTTTATATCCCTCCACGTTTTTGCGGCAAAGAGTTTAGACCATGCATCTATTTGCCAGGCTTTGTCATCTTCGGTTGCAAGTTTTATCTGCTTTAAGGATAGCACACTAAGGATGAATTTGTCATTATAAACTTCATGATTTTTTATGTTTAGAAGTTTATAGGTTGCATAGAATTCCGGACTTTGCGGAAAGAGAGTAAAATCTAGAATACCGATATGAATGACCGGTCGAGTAAGGGAATAATCCTGTCCGCTACACAGTTGGTCGAAGGTTCTGCAAAGATAGCTAAGAGAACGATCCGGCCAGTTATATTCGTTTAGAACCTGCATTTCTAGATTGATAGTGGTATGATTATTCAGTTTTATCCGAATATCAAGGATAAAGTCCTTTTGGTCAATCTCTTTTGCAAGCTCGATGGGATTTTCAATAATTACAGAATTAATTTCTTCCGGTGGAAGATGTAATAAAGAACTGATAAGTCCTTTTAAAACAAGATTGTTTTTATTAAGAATCATTTGAAACATAAAGTTATTGGTAAAAGTGTAGTCAATCGTACCGGTAGCTTTCCAAAACCCGGTGTATGTGTTGTTCATAAAATCGCCTTTCTTTTGTAAAATAATTAGTTAAAGATACTCGGAAACGGGTGACGATGATGTCAGATTTGTCCAAGCAGATACCGAAAAACTCGGTAGTAGAATTCTATTTCATGTAAACTATGGGAAATTTATTTTAACGCAGAATGCTAATAGTGTCAAGGCAGCCTTGCCTGTTTAATCACAAAATGGTAAAATAAAAACGTTTAGCAGGAGGGGCAAAATGAAACTATATTTGAATGACAATTGGCATTTTACAGAAGAATTTACAGAAAATCTGATACAGAATTTGGGCGATGAGGGAAAAATGACAGCAGTCAGACTTCCTCATACCTGTAAGGAAACTCCGTTTCATTACTTTGATGAGCAGAGTTATCAGATGCTTTGCGGTTATCAGAGAATGATTTATGCCAAGACTGAGTGGGAAGGCAAGACAGTGGTTCTGACTTTTGACGGGATAGGGCATGATGCAGTTGTTTACTTAAACGGGGAAGAAGTAAGCAGTCATCATTGCGGATATACCGCTTTTAGCATGGATATTTCGGAAAAACTGCACTATGGAGAGGATAATCTGCTGACAGTACGGGTGGATAGCAGAGAGTCGCTCAATGTGCCGCCATTTGGTTTTGTAATTGATTATATGACTTTTGGTGGAATCTATCGCGATGCCTATATCGAGGTGAAGGAACCGCTGCATATCGCTGATATTTTCTTATCGAGTAAAATTAGTTCTTTTGCAGAGCACAAGGCAGACCTGATTTCACAGATAAGCCTGAACAAGGAAGGTCAGGGACTGTTTATCAAACAGAGTATGAAAAATAAAAAGACTGGAGAATGGGAGGTGCTGGGCGAATGCGGAAGTGGAACCGGTACTCTGACACTTAATTATCCAGTTACAGAGATTGAATATTGGGACACAGAGCATCCGAACCTGTATGAAATAAAGACTGAGTTATTACAGGGGGGAGTTGTAATTGACAGCCAGTTTCATCGGTTTGGTTTCCGTATGGCAGAGTTCAAAGCGGACGGATTTTACTTAAATGGGAAAAAATTGAAAATCCGCGGTTTAAACCGTCATCAGAGCTACCCCTATGTGGGGTATGCGATGCCGGAATCCATGCAGAAACTGGATGCGGACATTTTAAAGAAAGAACTGGGTGTCAATGTAGTCAGAACCTCACATTATCCACAGTCTCATTATTTTCTGGACCGGTGTGATGAACTGGGACTTCTGGTATTTACAGAGATACCGGGCTGGCAGCATATCGGGGACGAAGCATGGAAAAACCAGGCGGTAGAAAATGTACGGGACATGATTTTACAGTATCGTAATCACACCTCCATTATTCTGTGGGGCGTACGAATTAACGAGTCTGTAGATGATGATGAATTTTATAAAAGGACGAACGAAGCGGCTCATCAGCTGGATGATACGAGACCAACCGGAGGTGTGCGTGCCCATAAAAAGAGCAGTCTGTTAGAAGACGTCTATACCTATAATGATTTCCTTCATGACGGAAAAACAAAGGGATGTGAGAAAAAAACAGCAGTAACTTCAGATGAATCGAAGGCATATCTGGTGAGTGAGTATAACGGGCATATGTTTCCGACGAAATCTTTTGATAATGAGGAACACCGCTTGGAACATGCAATGCGGCATGTAAGAGTGTTGGATGCCGTTGCGGGAGAGGAGGACATCGCAGGCAGCTTTGGCTGGTGCATGTTTGACTATAATACTCATAAGGATTTTGGCAGCGGTGACCGAATCTGCTATCATGGCGTGATGGACATGTTCCGTAATCCAAAGCTTGCAGCGGCAGTTTATGCCAGCCAGCAGGAGAATACTCCGGTACTTGAGGTGAGTTCTTCCATGGACATTGGTGAGCATCCGGCATCCAATCGTGGCGAAATCTATATTTTTACAAATGCAGACCGTGTGCGTATGTACAAAAATGATCACTTGATCAAAGAATATACAAAAAAAGATTCCAAATTTAAAAATCTGTCACATGGACCGATTGAAATCGATGATTTTATCGGAGATGCATTATCAGAAGAGCAGTTCCCTAAGAGAGAAGAAGCATTACTTAAACAGGTGCTGAACGATTATGCAAAATATGGTTTTTCAGGTATGCCGAAAAAGTCCTATTTAAAAGCGGTCTGGCTTATCATTCGCTATCGCTTAAGCCTGGAATCTGTGACTCCGCTTTATACCAAGTATGTTGGCAACTGGGGAGGAGAAGCAACTACTTATCGGTTTGAAGCGATGGACAGTGACGGTTTGACCGTTTATAAAACAGTTCAGAAGAAGCCTATGACACAGCTTGTGCTTTGTGCAAAGGCAGATCATACGGCATTGGTAGAAAAAATGAGTTATGATGTGGCAGCAATCCGGATTTTAGCAAAGGATGAGTATGGAAATATACTTCCGGTCTGCAATGATGCGGTTACTTTCGAAGTGAGTGGTCCGATTGCGCTCATTGGACCTTCCGTTACTTCCTTAAAGGGAGGTATGGGAGGTACGTATGTAAAGACACTTGCTAAAGCGGGCGAGGCAACTCTTACCATACGTATGACCGGAGCCGAAGAAGTAACCATTCCATTTGAAATTCAAATTGAAAAATAGAGGAAATAAAGTATGATTTTACAGAATAACCAGATATTTGTGTTGCATACACAGACTACAACTTATGCGTTTCATGTGTTGCCATCCGGACATTTGGAACATTTATATTATGGACGTAGAATCCGAATCAAAGAGCCGCTTTCTGCAGATAGTGTAGCAGCGCTTACGGAAAAGCATGCATTTACACCGGGAAACACAAATTCTTACAGTAAGGAGCAAAATAATTATTCGCTGGAAGATATGCGTCTTGAAATGTCTGCTTATGGCAGGGGTGACATTAGGGAGCCATTTGTTGAGGTGGTTTATGCAGATGGCAGTTATTCTTCCGATTTTATTTATGACGGGTTTTGCGTGAATACAGGAAAGGAACCGTTTGAGACACTCCCGGGTTCCTATGACGATACGAATGAAGTGGAACATTTATGCATTACCTTAAAGGAAAAAACTTCCGGTATAAGTTTGGAATTACATTACTATGTGTATGAAGACTTTGATGTGATTACAAGGAGTGCACGCCTTATTAACAGTAGTAAGGAAACCGTTCAGTTAAAACGACTGATGAGTACGCAGTTGGACTTTGACATGGTGGACTTTATTTTCACTACTTTTAACGGAGCATGGGCAAGGGAAATGCGCAGAGTGGATACTCCGATTTATGCAGGGCGCCACGTGAACAGTTCCTATGCAGGTGTTTCATCTAACCGTGCCAATCCATTTGTGATGCTAAGTCACGTAGAGACGACAGAAGACGTAGGTGACTGTTATGCATGCAATCTGATTTATAGTGGAAATCATTATGAAGCGGTGGAAGTAAACAGTTACAATAAAACAAGGTTTGTTGCAGGTATCAATCCGCAGTCTTTTTGCTATGTGTTGGAAGAAGGAGCAGTTTTTGAAGCACCGGAAGCAGTGATGACTTATTCGAATGCCGGTTTTAATGGCATGAGCCAGAATATGCACCGGTTTGTGAACGAGCATATTGTAAGAGGCTATTGGAAGAAAAAAGAACGGCCTGTTTTATTAAACAGCTGGGAAGCAGCTTATTTTAACATTGATGAACGGAAATTGTTAAATCTCGCCAAAGCAGGTAAAGAGGCAGGAATCGAGCTCTTTGTCATGGATGACGGCTGGTTTGGAAAACGAAATGATGATACGTCTTCTCTTGGGGATTGGGATGTGAACTTTAAAAAACTTCCTAACGGTGTAAAAGGTCTGTGCGAGAAGGTGAATGCCTTAGGACTTGAGTTTGGTATCTGGGTGGAGCCTGAAATGGTGAACGTAGACAGCAATTTGTACCGCGCTCATCCGGAGTGGGTGATGGATATTCCGGGCAGGGAGCATTCCGAAGGGCGTAACCAGAGAATATTAGATATGGGCAGAGTGGAGGTTCAGGATTTTGTCATTGAAGAAATGAGTAAGCTTTTTGGCTCCTGTAATATTGCATATGTGAAATGGGATATGAACCGCATCGTATCGGATTATTATGCAAAGGATTTGCCACCGGAACGCCAGGGAGAAACCGCACACCGTTATGTTATGGGGCTATATCGTTGTATGAAGACCTTGACAGAGCACTTCCCAAAGATTTTGTTTGAAGGCTGTGCGTCCGGAGGAAACCGGTTTGATTTGGGAATTTTGTGCTATTTTCCACAAATTTGGGCGAGTGATGACACAGATGCAATGTGTCGCGCGGAGATTCAGACGGGCTATAGTTATGGATATCCGATGTCTGCGGTAAGTGCTCATGTATCGGCGTGTCCGAATCATCAGACCTTACGTGTTACGCCGCTTGAAACCCGGTTTCAGGTGGCAGCTTTTGGAAACCTGGGCTATGAATGTAATTTCTGCGAATTGAAAAAAGAGGAGCTGGATGCCATTAAGGAGCAGATTGCGCTATATAAAAAGTGGAGAAGGGTTTTACAATATGGCAGCTTTTATCGTGGCAGAACCATATGCGATGCTATAAAGGCAGATGGTAGCAGAGGCGCGGCAAGTGTGCTGAACGGCGGTGCAGGAAACCTTACGGAATGGACCTGTGTATCAGAAGATAAAGAACAGGCAGTGGGTTTTCTTATGCAAAAGCTTGCAGTACCAAATGTACAGTTTGATTACTATAAAGCTCGCGGCCTAAACTCTGAGATGGAGTATCGTTTTACAAACCGGGAATTAAAGTTTAATATTAAAGAGTTTGGCAGCCTGGTAAATATGGTTTCTCCGGTGCATTTGAAGCAGGATTCCATGATGCATAATCTGGTGGCAAAATTTGTGAAGATGGATAGTGAAAAAGAAGCACACACAGCATATGGAGATGCGTTAATGTATAGTGGTGTGCATTTACAGCCTGCTTTTGGCGGTACGGGCTATAATGAGCAGGTGCGCTATTTTCAGGATTTCTCATCTAGATTATATTTTATAGAAAGAATAGAAGAAAAGAGGAAGGATACGGATGATTCGATTTAACAGCGATTATACCGAAGGCTGTCATCCGGCTATTTTGGAACGTTTGGCAGCGACAAATATGGAACAGACCGGTGGATATGGCATGGACGAGCATTGTAAACATGCAGCAGAGTTGATTAAGGAAGCCTGTTCTGCTCCAAATGCGAGTGTGCATTTTTTGGTGGGAGGTACCCAGACAAATGTGACTGTCATTTCATCTGCATTAAAGCATTATCAGGGTGTCATTACTGCCAATTCTGGGCATATTAACGTACATGAGACAGGAGCGCTGGAAGCCTGCGGGCATAAGTGTCTGGTGATTGATACACCGGATGGCAAGCTTACGGCAGAACAGATTGCTGCTTATACGGATGCACATTTTGCAGATGACAGCTTTGAACATACGGTGCAACCCAAAATGGTATATCTTTCAAACCCGACAGAGGTGGGAACGATATATAAAAAGGCAGAGCTTAAGGCAATTTCTGATGTATGTAAGGCTCGCGGACTTTATCTGTTTTTAGACGGAGCAAGACTAGGCTACGGACTGGCATCCAGAGAGAATGATTTGTCATTGGCTGATGTGGCGGAATTGACCGATGTTTTCTACATTGGAGGAACCAAGGTGGGGGCTTTGTTTGGAGAGGCGGTTGTGATTACCAACGATGCTTTAAAAACAGATTTCCGATACAACATCAAACAGCATGGAGGAATGCTTGCTAAGGGACGTTTGCTTGGAATTCAGTTTGAAACCTTATTTGAAGAAGACCGATATATGGAGATTTCCAGACATGCAGCACGTCTGGCAGAGAAGTTAAAAGATGAACTTGCTGCGATGGGAGTAACATTTATGATAGATTCGCCTTCTAACCAGCAATTTCCAATTCTTCCAAATACGGTTTTAGAAAAACTTGGCGAAAACTATGCCTTTGAATTTAACAAGAAAATTGATGATACCCATAGTGCAGTTCGTTTCTGCACCAGTTGGGCGACTAAGGAAGAAAATATTGATGCGCTGATTGCGGATATCAAAAAATTACTGTAAGAGGATTAAAGGGCAGATATGAAGAAAGTACTTTTCATTGCGACAGGTGGAACAATTGCGTCAAAGCGTTCCCATCATGGATTAAAACCACAGATTACACCGGAAGAGCTGATTGGCTATATTCCCCAGGTGCAGTCTTTTTGTGAGGTGGATACGATTCAGCTTTTGAATCTGGATAGCACCAATATGGAGCCAAAGCATTGGAAGATGATGGTGCATACAATCAGAGAACATTATGATGCTTATGACGGCTTTGTGATTGCCCACGGAACGGACACTATGGCTTATACAGCAGCCGCGTTGTCTTATATGATTCAGAATTCGAGGAAGCCGATTGTAATCACAGGTGCACAAAAACCAATCGATTTAGAGATTACAGATGCAAAATCAAATCTGATTGACAGTTTTTTATATGCTTCAGATGAAGCCTCCCAGGGTGTGCAAATTGTGTTTGACGGAAAAGTCATTGCCGGTACCAGAGCCAAAAAAGTGCGTTCAAAAAGCTACAACGCATTTTCAAGCATTGATTATCCATGCCTTGCAATGATTCAGGATATGAATATCATGCGTTATATTCCTATGATTCCTTTCAAGGAAGAAGTACATTTTTTTGAAGAGATGAATGACAACGTCTATTTGATGAAAATGATCCCGGGCATTCGTGCGAAAATACTTGAGAGCATTTTTGCACAGTATGACAGTATTGTGGTAGAAAGCTTTGGCGTGGGTGGTATTCCAAAGTCTATTTCTGAGGATTTCTTCCGTCTGTGTAAACAGTACCCGGAGAAATTAGTGGTAATGGCGACACAGGTTGCCCATGAAGGCAGCGATATGACAGTCTACGAGGTGGGACGCGATATTAAAGCAGAATGCAGCATTTTAGAGTCCTATGATATGACTTTAGAATCTGTGATTGCAAAGCTCATGTGGATACTCGGAAATAAAGGGGAATTAAACGAAAATGTGGAGGATATCTTCTATAAAAGTATTAATTACGATTTGATTTTTGGAAAGAATCGAAAATGTTAAAAAAACTTCTTGACAAAACTACGTTAAAGTATTAAAGTATAACCCATAAGAAAAACCGTTGAGAAAGAGTAGTAGGTATTTCACTGATATCACAGAGAGCTGCAGGCGGTGGGATTGCAGTATGGAAGGTTTTACTGAATGGACTTTCGAGGGTGGCCTGAACTAATAGTAGGAGTCACCGGGAACCGAACCCGTTATCAATCCGGCATGTATGATAGTACATGAATGAGTGGACATTATTTGTCAAGATGAGTGGTACCGCGATAATAAAGAATTTTATTACCGTCTCAAGCAATTGCTTGAGGCGGTTTTTTATTAGCAGGGATTTGACAAGGTTTGTCTCTTATAAAACGGTCTTTCTTACAAATATTAATTTTTTAATTTTGGAGGAAAAGACAATGAAAAGAAAAGTAATGGCGATCGTATTAACAATGGTAATGGCAGTGGCAGCTATGTGCGGATGTGGCGCAGCAGACAGCGGTACATCAAACGATACTGTTTATAAAGTAGGAATCGTACAGTATGTGGATGATGCCTCCCTTAACCAGATTGAAAAAGCGATTCAGGCAGAATTAGATGCAAAGGGAGCACAACTGGGCATTACCTTTGATTATCAGGATTATACCTTTAACGGCCAGGCTGATCAGTCAATCCTGATGCAGATAGCAGCAGATTTAATTGCAGATGAAGTAGATATTATCATTCCTATCGCAACACCAACTGCAGTAGTCATGCAGAGTGCAACCGAAGAAAATCAGATTCCGATTGTATTCTCGGCAGTATCCGATCCGGTTGGTGCAGGTCTTGTAGCAACAAACGAAGCACCGGGTGCAAATATTACAGGAACTTCGGATGCAATTGATACAGATGCAATTATGAATTTGATTGTAACCGCAAATCCGAATACCGCAAAAATCGGACTTTTATATGATAAGAGTCAGGCATCTTCTTTAGGTTCGATTGAAGATGCGAAGGCATATTGCGAAGCAAACAACATTGCATATGTTGAAAAAACAGGTACGACAGTTGCAGAGGTGCAGGCAGCAGCGGATGCCCTTGTAGCAGAAGGTGTGGATGCAGTATTTACTCCACAGGATAATACGGTTATGACAGCAGAGCTTGCCATTTTTGAAAAGTTTACAGAAGCAGGAATTCCACATTATACAGGTGCTGACTCTTTTGCATTGAATGGTGCATTTTTAGGCTTTGGTGTTAATTATGAGAACCTTGGAACCAAGACAGCAGATATGGCAGTAGAAATCCTTGTAAATGGAGCAAAGCCTGCAGAAATGGCAGTAGAGACTTTGGCGGATGGTATTATTACAGTAAACACGGAAACAGCACAGGCTGTTGGAATTGATTATTCTATTTTTAAGAATTTGTGTTCCGAATTAGTGGAAACTGTTACAGCAGAAGAATTTGAATAGTAACAAAAAAGATTTTAAAGAAAAAGGAAAAACAGTATGGGATCTATCATTACGTTGTCCATTGTACAAAGTGCATTAGAACTGGGATTTATTTATGCGTTGGTTGCGTTGGCGTTATTTATCTCATTTTCAATTTTAAATATTGCTGATTTATCAACAGACGGGTGCTTTACCTTAGGCTGTGCAGTCTGTGCAACCGTAACGTTAGCCGGACATCCGGTGCTGGCACTGTTTGCTGCAATGGCGGCAGGAATGTGTTCCGGATTTGTGACCGCATTTTTACAGACGAAAATGGGAATCCAGTCGATTCTTGCAGGAATCATTGTAAATACCGGATTATACACGATTAACATTGCAGTCATGGGATTTGCTTCCAACGTCAATTTGTTTAACTGTGAATCCATTTTTACCTGGGCAAAGGAGAGCATTGGAGGAACCTGGTATAAATTGATTGTGGCAGCAGGCATTGTAGTATTAGCAGGAATTGTGATTTCCTTTTTCTTAAATACCAGACTGGGGCTTTCTATCCGGGCAACAGGAGATAATCCGGACATGGTGCGTGCTTCCAGCATTAATACAGGACTGATGATTACCATCGGACTTTGTGTATCGAATGCATTGACCGCTTTATCCGGAGGACTTTTGGCACAGTACCAGAAGTCCTGCGATATCAATTTAGGAACCGGAATGGTGACGATTGCTTTGGCAAGCCTCATTATCGGCGAATCGATTCTCGGAAAAGGCAGTATGCTAAAAAGAGTACTCGG
This sequence comes from uncultured Roseburia sp., assembly GCA_945787015.1. Classification (GTDB taxonomy): domain Bacteria; phylum Bacillota; class Clostridia; order Lachnospirales; family Lachnospiraceae; genus Roseburia. Next base: position 11,779 of record CALZGM010000044.1, on the reverse strand, counting down.
TGTTATATTCGGAAGCTGTTTGTACCGATTCATTGTAGCGGTTGCGCTCCGGCTAAATGTACCGGCGGAATGTTTAAAACTGGTATCCGCTTTGATTGTGGCAATTGCAATTGCCCTGCCGTATCTGAAAAAACAATCTGCGTTTTATCAGCAGAAACGGAAAGCAAGGGCAGAAAATCAGGAATATATTGAGGAAATTAAGGCAGAAATTGCTGCGAAAGAAGGAGGAAAGGCTTAATGGCAGAGAAAAATATGCTGATTATGAAGCATGTCACAAAGACCTTCAATCCGGGAACCGTGAATGAAAAGTGTGCATTAAAGGATGTAAGTCTTACTTTAAAGGCAGGAGATTTTGCAACCATAGTGGGAAGTAACGGTGCAGGAAAATCTACCTTGTTTAATGCCATTACAGGTACTTTTTTTGCAGATAAGGGTCTTATTATGCTGGATGGTGAGGATATTACCTATCAAAAGGAGCATGTAAGAAGTAAAGTAATCGGTCACCTGTTTCAGGATCCGCTTAAGGGAACAGCACCTCATATGACAATAGAAGAAAATATGGCACTGGCGTATCTTCGTACGACAACCTCGAAGAACGCATATTTCAGTCGTATTAAGGCAGCAGATAAAAAGAAATTCAGAGAACAGCTGGCACTTTTAGATATGGGATTAGAGGACCGCATGAAGCAGCCGGTGGGGCTTCTTTCCGGAGGACAGCGTCAGGCACTGACACTATTAATGGCGACGATGGTGACACCAAAGATTTTATTGTTGGATGAACATACGGCAGCATTAGACCCCGCTACAGCAGAGAAGGTGTTGGAGCTTACGAAACGAATTGTGGCAGAACGCAATATTACATGCCTTATGGTAACTCACAATATGCATCAGGCATTAGAGCTTGGCAACCGCACGCTTATGATGGATGCCGGAAATATTGTGTTGGATATTGTCGGAGTAGAACGTCAGCAAATGACCGTGGATCGTCTTTTAGAGCAGTTTGCTATCCATGCAGGAAAAGAACTGGATAATGACCGGATTCTTTTTTCCAAGGTGGAAGAAAAATAACATGGAAAATTAAGAAAATAGAGGAAAAGACATTGAAAAATATTGTCTTTTCCTTTATTATGTTTATTGAACGTTAAGTTTATAACAATATTTATATTCACGTAAAAGGGGATAAAAAATTTAATTTCAGGAGGAAAACTATGTATCCAATCGTAAGAAGAGAGCAGTTAGCAGATAAGATTTATCTGATGGACGTAAAAGCTCCGCGTGTGGCACAGTACTGCGAACCGGGTCAGTTCGTAATTGTGAAAATTGATGAAGTTGGGGAACGAATTCCATTGACAATCTGTGATTATAACAGAGCAGAAGGAACCATTACAATTGTATTCCAGGTTGTTGGTGCTTCAACACAGAGAATGGTAGATTTACAGGTTGGGGATGCATTCCAGGATTTTGTCGGACCACTTGGATGCGCGTCTGATTTAATCAGCGAGGATATCGAAGAATTAAAGAAAAAGAAAATTTTATTTGTGGCAGGCGGTGTAGGTACCGCTCCGGTATATCCACAGGTAAAATGGTTACATGAGCATGGAGTAGACTGCGATGTCATCATGGGCTCAAGAAGCAAAGACTTATTAATCTTAGAAGATGAGATGCGTGCTGTATGTAAGAATTTATATGTTACTACAGATGATGGTTCTTATGGTTTCAAGGGAACCGGTACGGCACAGTTACAGGCACTTTGGGATGAAGGCGCCCGTTATGACCACTGTGTGGCAATCGGTCCGATGATTATGATGAAATTCGTATGTAAGTTAACAAAAGAACTTGGTATTCCTACCATCGTTTCTATGAACCCAATCATGGTAGACGGAACCGGTATGTGTGGTGCATGCCGTTTAGTAGTTGGTGATCAGGTGAAGTTTGCATGTGTAGACGGACCGGAGTTCGATGGACATTTAGTAGACTTTGATCAAGCCATGAGAAGACAGGCACAGTACAAGACAGAAGAAGGCCGTGCGATGCTTGCATTAGAAGAAGGCGATACACATCATGGCGGATGTGGACATTGCGAATAGGAGGGGGAAACAATGGACGTATTAAAGAGAGTGCCGGTTCGTGAACAGGATGCAGTTGTCCGTTCAGCGAATTTTGAAGAAGTATGTTTAGGATATAATGAAGAAGAAGCAATGGCAGAAGCTGCCCGCTGCTTAGGATGTAAAAATGCGCAGTGTATGAAAGGCTGCCCGGTATCTATTGATATTCCGGGATTCATCGGTCAGGTAAAAGAAGGCAATTTTGAAGAAGCTTATCAGATTATCAGCAAATCATCCGCACTTCCTGCTGTATGTGGACGTGTATGCCCACAGGAGACACAGTGTGAAGGAAAATGTATCCGTGGTATTAAGGGAGAACCAGTTGCAATTGGTAAATTAGAGCGTTTTGTAGCTGACTGGGCAAGAGAACATGGAATCAAACCAGCAAAAGCAGAAAAGATGAACGGTCATAAGGTTGCTGTTATCGGTTCCGGTCCTGCAGGTCTTACCTGTGCCGGAGATCTGGCTAAAATGGGTTATGATGTTACCATTTTTGAAGCATTACATGAGGCTGGCGGTGTATTAATTTATGGTATTCCGGAATTCCGTCTTCCAAAGCAGAAGGTTGTTGCAGCAGAAGTGGAAAATGTAAAATCCTTAGGCGTTAAGATTGAGACAAACGTTGTAATCGGTAAGTCTGTTACAATTGATGAATTAATGGAAGAAGAGGGCTTTGAAGCTGTATTTATCGGTTCCGGTGCCGGACTTCCGAAGTTTATGGGAATCCCTGGCGAGCAGGCTATGGGTGTATTCTCAGCCAATGAATTTTTGACAAGAAATAACTTGATGAAGGCTTTCTTAGAGGGTTATGATACTCCGATTAAAGCAGGTAAAAAGGTAATCGTTGTCGGTGGTGGTAACGTTGCTATGGATGCTGCAAGAACTGCTAAGAGACTCGGAGCAGAAGTACATATTGTTTATCGTCGTAGTGAAGAAGAACTTCCTGCACGAGTAGAAGAAGTACATCATGCAAAAGAAGAAGGAGTTATCTTTGACCTTCTTCAGAATCCGGTTGAGTTATTAGTAGATGATGCCGGATGTGTAAAAGGTGCAAAGATTATCAAGATGGAACTTGGTGAGCCGGATGCTTCCGGAAGAAGAAGACCGGTTGAGGTTCCTGGAAGCGAATATGAAATTGAAGCAGACGTTGTCATCATGTCTCTTGGTACATCACCTAACCCATTGATTTCTTCTACCACAAAGGGCTTAGACGTAAATAAATGGAAATGTATTGTAGCAGATGAAGCAAACGGTGCAACTTCCAAAGAAGGTGTCTATGCCGGTGGTGATGCCGTAACAGGTGCAGCAACCGTTATTCTTGCAATGGGAGCAGGAAAAGCAGCCGCTAAGGGTATTGATGAATACTTAAGCAATAAATAAACTCTTTTTCGGTAAGAAGGGAGGGCTTTGAATGGATGAGGAACTTCAAAAGCTGAAAAAAGAATTAAAGCTGACGCGCTATTGCAGTCTGATTACAGCAGTATTACTTGTTTGTGTGATTGCAGGTGGGGCTTATATGGTAAACCGATTGGCGCCTGCCGTTACAGCATTACAGGAGATGCAGCCTGTGGTCGAAAAGCTTAACAATCTTGATGTAGAGATGCTGAATGAGAAAATTGAGCAGCTTGACATGGAAGGATTGAATCAGGCAATGGAGGGACTTGATACAGAAGAATTGTCAAAAGCAATTAAAAACATCAATGATGTCTCAGACAAATTGCAGGAGATTGGAAATACCTTTTCCGGACTGTTCGGAAGATAAATAAGAAGACGAATCATTTGTTACAATAGAGTGTCAAATGATTCGTCTTTTTTTGCGTGGTAATGTTTATGCTTGCGCCATACGCTTTTCGATTTTTCGTTTCCATACGAAATAGGTAACCATCAAAAGAACTCCGGTTGTCACCCATGCGGCAGGGTCTGCGAAGCAGACACCGGCATAGCCAAAAGGTTTGGCGAAAAGAAGAATAACAACGTAACGGCTTGCTAACTCTACGATACCGCTAATCATTGGTACGAAGCCTTGGTTGAGCCCCTGAAGCGCATTCCGATACGCAAATATCCATGCAAGCGGAAGCATGAACCAACTGATAGTATAAAGATATTGCATCGCATAGGAAAAGACTTCTTCTGTTGGGTTGCTGATAAACCAACTGACAATAAATCGCCCCCCGAGGGTACAGATAGCAGCAGCAAGTCCTGCAGCTATCAGACATAAGAAGAAAGCCTGTTTCATACCGTCAAAGATTCGTTGCACCTTACCGGCACCGAGATTCTGCGCGCAATAGGTTGCCATGGCAGTACCGAGTGTCGGCAAAGTCTGTGTGGAAATATTGCAAACCTTTGATGCAGCTGTATAGGCAGCCACTACGCTGGAACCGAAGACGTTTACTGCGCTTTGGAAAATCATCGTGCCAATTGCAGTAATGGAGTAGTTTAATGCCATTGGGATACCAACGGAAAGAATATTTACCACTCCCACGCGGTCAACATAGATATCGCCACGATGGATTTTAAGAACGTCAAACTTGCGAAACATGTAAATGTAGCAAAGGAGAGCGGAAATACCCTGCGAAATAATGGTTGCATAAGCAGCTCCGGCGGTTCCAAGTGGTACCACAACAATTAAAAATACATCTAAAAAAATATTTAAAAAGGATGATAATATCAAAAAGTAAAGTGGAGTTTTGCTGTCGCCGATTCCGCGTAGAATACCGGCAGCAACGTTATATCCCATCGTTAATATAATGCCTGCAAAGATGACCTGTATGTAATTATTTGCCAGTTCAAAAATATTTTCCGGCGTATTCATCCATAATAAAAGCTGTCTGGAACCACTGACTGTAATGGCGGTTAAGATAGCTGATATAGCAACAGTCAGGATTAGGGAAAGTGCTACATAGTGTTTCAGAAGTTTGTAGTCTTTTGCTCCGTAGGAATGGGAAATCATAACACCAAAACCTTGTGCAATACCATTTGCAAAACCTAATACTAAAAACATTAGACATCCGGTAGAACCAACGGCGGCAAGTGCCTCTTCTCCAAGATACTGTCCGACGATAATGGTATCTACCATATTATAAAACTGTTGGAACAGGTTGCCCAATAGGACAGGAATGGAAAATAAAAGGATAATTTTGAGAGGATTGCCCTCAGTCATATTTTTTGTCATGTAAAATTCCTCCATAGTCAATCTATGAAAAATATGTTATATTTTTTTTGCAATAATGCATTATACGGCAATGAATGTGAAAAAACAATGTAAAAATTTTTAGAACAGGGTAAATTTTAATGAAAACAAATCTGGAGTATTACAAAATTTTTTATTTCGTGTCAAAATACAGCAGTATTTCAAAAGCAGCGGAGGAACTTTCCATTACACAGCCCGCAGTAAGCCAGGCAATCAAGCATCTGGAGGCTGATTTAGGATGCGCATTATTTGTACGCACGTCAAAGGGAGTCCGCCAGACAAAAGAGGGAAATGTTCTATATGAATATGTAAAACGTGGTTATGAGACACTTCTTGCAGGCGAGAAGAAGTTGTCTGAGATGTTAGACTTAGAAGAGGGAGAAATCTGTGTGGGTGCCAGCGATATGACCTTGAAATACTATTTGCTTCCCTATTTAGAGCAGTTCCATGAAAAATTTCCGCAGATAAGGGTCATTGTAACCAATGCTCCGACTCCGGAGACGTTGCAGCATTTGCAGGATGGAAAAATTGATTTTGGCATCGTTTCTACTCCGGTTGCGGAAAAACAGGATTTTTCCTATACACCTGTCCGGAAAATACAGGACACTTTCGTAGCCGGGAAAGCATTTGCCGGATTAAAGAACAAAACGTTAAGCTATCAGGAACTGAATCAGCTTCCACTTATGTCTTTAGAAGGAAATACTTCAACCAGAACTTATGTGGAGGAATTTCTTGCGAAGCATGGAGTAGTGACAAATCCGGAATTTGAATTGGCAACCAGTGATATGCTGGTGCAGTTTGCAATGCGAAACCTGGGTATTGCCAGCGTGGTGGAGGATTTTGCCGCGGAAGGTCTGGAAAGAGGAGAGTTGTTTCAACTGAAGTTTGAGGAAAAAATTCCACCAAGAGAAATCTGTATCGTGCGAAATGAACGGATTCCTGTGTCTGCAGCGGCAAAGCGGCTATTGGATACATTAGAGACAATATAAATATCACTTATACCGCACATAAATAATATTGACTTTACTTATGGCGGACTCTGGCATATAATCAGAGTGTAAAAATCGTTTTTAAGAAAAACTTTTTTAAGGAGAGAAAAAATGGTTACAGCAGTAGTGGGCGCCAACTGGGGCGATGAAGGAAAAGGTAAAATTACAGACATGCTTGCAAAGGAAGCGGATATTATTATCCGTTTTCAGGGAGGAGCAAATGCAGGACATACCATCGTAAATAATTATGGTAAGTTTGCATTGCACACTTTGCCATCCGGTGTATTTTATGATCATACCACAAGCATTATCGGAAATGGTGTAGCACTTGATATTCCAAAGCTTTTTAACGAAATTAAGTCAATTACAGATCGTAATGTGCCGGCACCAAAAATTTTAGTATCAGACCGTGCACAGATTGTTATGCCATATCATGTGTTGTTTGACCAGTATGAAGAGGAACGTCTGGGCAAGAATTCTTTTGGCTCTACAAAGTCCGGTATTGCACCATTTTATTCAGATAAATATGCAAAAATCGGTTTCCAGGTAAGTGAGTTGTTTGATGAAGAATTGTTACAGGCAAAAGTGAAACGTACCTGCGAAACAAAGAATATTATGCTTGAGCATATGTATCATAAACCATTACTTGTAGAGGAAGAATTACTGGCAACCTTGCATGAGTATCGCGATATGGTAGCTCCGTATGTCTGTGATGTGTCTCTATTCCTGGATAAGGCGCTGAAGGAAGGCAAAAACATTTTATTGGAGGGTCAGCTTGGAACCTTAAAGGATCCGGACCATGGTATTTACCCAATGGTAACTTCATCCTCAACATTGGCAGCTTATGGTGCAATCGGAGCAGGTATTCCACCATACGAAATCAAGAAAATCGTAACCGTATGTAAAGCATATTCTTCCGCTGTTGGTGCAGGCGCCTTTGTCAGCGAGATTTTTGGTGAGGAAGCAGATGAATTAAGACGCCGTGGTGGAGATGGCGGTGAATATGGTGCGACCACCGGACGGCCAAGACGTATGGGCTGGTTTGACTGTGTGGCAAGTAAATATGGCTGCCGTTTGCAGGGAACAACGGATGTTGCATTTACGGTATTGGATGTTTTAGGATATTTAGATGAAATTCCGGTTTGCGTCGGCTACGAAATTGATGGCGAAGTGACGACTGATTTTCCTGTTACAGCAAAACTGGAAAAGGCAAAACCGGTATTAAAGAATTTGCCGGGATGGAAATGCGATATCCGCGGTATCAAAAAATACGAAGATCTTCCGGAAAACTGCAGAAACTATATTGAGTTTATTGAATCCCAGATTGGCTATCCAATCACCATGGTTTCAAACGGACCGGGAAGAGATGATATCATTTATCGCTAAGGAGTCATATGATTAAAAATATCGTGTTGGATGTTGGAAAAGTTCTGGTTCAATGGGAACCGGATGTAGCAATGAAAAAGCTAGGAATGTCAGATGAGGAAATAAAAGCGGTATCGGATGCCCTGTTCACTTCCGGAAAATGGGCAGAGACGGACCGTGGTGTCTTAAGCAATGAGGAACTCCTCGAAGCTTTTTATGAGGAGGCACCTTCTTATCAGAAACAGATAAAGCTTCTTTGGGATAACATTCATCTGGCAATCTGGCAGTTCTCTTATGTGAAGGATTGGATTCGTTCCATGAAGGCGGCCGGTTATGGAGTTTATATTTTATCAAACTATGGAGAACATACCTATAGTAAGACCAGAGCGGACGGGTTAGATTTCCTCCCGATGGTGGATGGCGATATTTTTTCGTATACAGTCCAGATGGTGAAGCCGGATGTTAAAATCTATGAGGCCTTATGTGAACGTTTTCATTTAAAACCGGAGGAATGCGTATTCATAGATGATCTTCCTGCCAATATTGAAGGCGCAAAAGCAGCTGGTATGCAGGGAATTGTGTTTACGGGGCTTTGCGATGCACTATTAGAATTAAAGAAAATCGGCATAGAGTTGGAAATATAGGGAAGGGAGCTAAAAGGCTCCCTTTCTACTATTTTTCTTCTTTATTATCCTCTTTTTTTGCAAGTTTATAGATAAAAGTAATGGCCCAGATGAGCACCGGTATTACAATCGTTGCATAGATGGATGCCATAAGCATATTCATAAAATTTTCACTGGCTGATAAGGCACAAACGATGGTGGCAATATACATACCGGCTAATAAAACAATACCAAGGATGGCTAGAATCTGTCTAACTTTTTTCATAATATGGATGATTCCTTTCTCTTATGATACATAAAGGTATTATAAGAGAATTTTTTTGTAATTACAACTCTGTTGTAATTTTTACAACTCTGTTGTAATTTTTACAACTCTGTTGTAATTTTTACAAACAGTGTTGAAAAAAGTCTTTGTCAAATACGCAATTGTCTGCTATAATTGTATAGTCTATGACACATAGACGAAAGAAAACCTATAAATAAGATACGAAATAGAGGAATGAATAATGGCATTATTACAAGAGTGGCAGAAGATTGCCTATGATGAGAACAAAGATCAGGGAGAGCTTCAGAGATTCTGGCAGCGATACTTCCTTTTAGAGAAGGGTGTTTACGAACAGCTTTTGACAAATCCGGACGAAGCAGTAGAAGGTACCGTAAAGGAACTTGCTGAAAAATATAATCTTGATATTTTAGAGATGGCAGGATTTTTGGATGGTATCAATGATAGTCTGGTTACTCCGAATCCAATTGATACAATGGAAGAGGATACAAAGGTCAGTCTTGCATTTGATAAAGTAAAATTGTACAAGAACATGGTTGATGCGAAGGCAGACTGGTTATATGACCTGCCAATGTGGGATAATATTTTCGATGCTGAGACAAAGAAAGCGTTATACTTAGAGCAGAAGAAGTCCGGTACTGTAATCGTTGGCAAAAAGGTTGGACGTAACGAGCCATGTCCATGCGGAAGCGGTAAGAAATATAAACACTGTTGTGGAAAATAGGACTTTACAGATTGCAGATTTAGGACTACAATCTTAAAGGATAAGATAACACGTTGACGAGACGAGTAAATTGTGGAACGTATCAGAGAGAGATGCCGCACTTTATTGTGTGGGCTGAAAGCATCTTTTCGGGAAGCAATTGAAAACTACCTCTGAGTGGCCCCAATCCGGCCCGGTGATTCCGTTATCATCAGTTTGAGGTCTTTTGTAAGACTTATCAGGATGCTCATTACAGGGCAATTGTTAAGCAAAAGGATAAATCCGGGTGGAACCACGGTAACTATGTATATCGTCCCTGACACTATTTTTCGTAGTGTCAGGGATTTTTTTGTTTGTTAGTAAAGGAGAGAGAACATGAAAATCACATTAAAAGACGGCTCAGTAAAAGAGTACAGTGAAGCAAAATCAGTATTTGATATCGCACTTGATATCAGTGAAGGCCTTGCAAGAGTAGCAGCAGCAGGCGAGGTAAACGGAGAAATCGTGGATTTAAGAACCGTTTTAGATTCCGACTGTGAATTAAACATCGTAACTGTAAACGATGCAGAAGGATTAAGAGTCATCCGTCACACCGCATCTCATGTCTTGGCAGAAGCAGTGAAAAAATTATTTCCGAATGCAAAAGTTACAATCGGACCGGCAATTGATGAAGGTTTCTATTATGATTTTGATGTAGATGCACCATTTTCAAGAGAAGACTTAGATAACATTGAAGCCGAAATGAAAAAAATTATCAAAGAAGGACATAAAATTGAACGTTTTACCCTTCCGAGAGAAGAAGCCATTAAATTTATGCAGGAAAAAGGCGAACCATTTAAGGTAGAGCTGATTGAAGATCTTCCGGAAGGTTCTGAGATTTCATTCTATGACCAGGGTGATTTTGTAGATCTCTGTGCAGGTCCTCATTTAATGAGCACAAAGGGTGTAAAAGCATTCAAGCTTACCTCTTCCTCCATGGCTTACTGGAGAGGCGATTCTAATAAAGCCCGTTTGCAGAGAATTTATGGAACTGCATACAATAAAAAAGAAGATTTGGCAGCGCATTTGGAACGGATGGAAGATGCAAAGCGCCGTGATCATAATAAATTAGGCCGTGAAATGGAATTATTTACAACAGTTGATGTCATTGGTCAGGGACTTCCACTCTTTACACCAAAGGGAACAAAGATGATCATGAAACTCCAGAGATGGATTGAAGATCTCGAGGACAATGAGTGGGGTTATGTGCGTACCAGAACACCGCTTATGGCAAAATCAGATCTTTACAAGATTTCAGGACACTGGGATCACTACAAGGATGGTATGTTCGTTTTAGGAGATGAAGAGGTGGATAAGGAAGTATTTGCCCTTCGCCCAATGACCTGCCCATTCCAGTATTTTGTATACAAAAATACACAGAAATCTTACCGTGATTTGCCATACAGAATGGGTGAGACATCTACCTTATTCCGCGCGGAGGATTCCGGTGAGATGCATGGTCTGACACGTGTTCGCCAGTTCACAATTTCAGAAGGCCACAATGTTATCCGTCCGGACCAGGCAGAAGAGGAATTAAAGAACTGTTTGGACCTTGCTTACTATGTATTATCAACCTTAGGACTTCAGAATGATGTAACTTTCCGTTTGTCAAAATGGGATCCGAACAATAAGGAGAAATATCTTGGTGATGATGCATATTGGAACTCTACACAGGATGCCCTTCGTCAGGTATTAATCGAAAAAGGCGTTGCATTCACAGAGGCAGACGGAGAAGCAGCATTCTATGGACCAAAGATTGACATCCAGGCGAAAAACGTATATGGAAAAGAAGACACCATGATTACCATTCAGTTAGACTGTGCAATCGCAGAGAATTTCGATATGTACTATATTGACCAGAATGGGGAAAAGGTTCGCCCATATATCATTCACAGAACCTCATTAGGCTGTTATGAAAGAACACTTGCATGGTTGATTGAAAAATATGCAGGCAAGTTCCCGACATGGCTCTGCCCGGAACAGGTTCGTGTACTTCCAATTTCTGATAAATACGAAGCATATGCAAACGAGGTATTAAAAGAATTAAAAGCAAACGGAATCGATGCAACCGTTGATAACCGTTCTGAAAAGATTGGCTTTAAGATTCGTGAAGCCAGACTGGATAAGCTTCCATATATGCTTGTTGTCGGACAGCAGGAAGAAGCTGATCATACCGTATCAGTAAGAAGCCGTTTTGCCGGAAGCGAAGGTACCAAACCGTTGTCAGAATTTATTGATGCAATCTGCAAGGAAATCCGTACAAAGGAGATTCGTGTAGAGCTGCCGGAAGAGGAGAAGAATAAATAGGTATTTAGTGCAGAATTTGAATTTATAGTTTCGTATATTGCAGAAGAGAGGAAGAGACTGACTTTTTTCTATTCGGATGTACGCATATAAGAAGTTCAATTATCCATATAGATAAGTTGTTTCATGTTTACGCGCCGCATCGTAGCGGAGTCCATTCCGCACGATGCTGAAAATG
>CALZGM010000043.1 GCA_945787015.1 uncultured Roseburia sp. | reverse complement strand
ATGGCTAAAATAAAGGCTTTTTTGTGCAAAATAAATAAGAAAGTATAGAGAGGATTATATGTATACTGCATCTTCATCACGTTACGAATCCATGACCTACAACCGTTGCGGTAATAGCGGGCTTTTGTTACCGGGTGTATCCCTTGGACTATGGCATAATTTCGGCGATACAGCCAATTTTGAGAATATGAAACAGCTCTGCTTTACTGCTTTTGACAATGGCATCACTCATTTTGACTTAGCAAACAATTATGGCCCGGAGCCGGGAAGTGCCGAAAAAAACTTTGGCCGTATTTTAAAAGAGAATTTACATCCTTACAGGGACGAGCTCATCATCAGCACAAAAGCCGGATACACCATGTGGGATGGTCCTTATGGCGACTGGGGTAGCCGCAAATATTTGTTGGCAAGCCTTGACCAGAGTTTATCCCGTATGGGCTTAGACTATGTGGATATTTACTATCATCATCGCATGGACCCGAATACTCCATTAGAAGAAACCATGGGTGCGTTAGCAACTGCTGTTTCCAGTGGAAAAGCTCTTTATGTCGGACTTTCTAATTACAATGGGGAAACCTTAGAAAAAGCCACCGCCATCTTAAGCGAGCTTCATTGTCCATTCGTGATTAACCAGAACCGCTATTCTATTTTTGACCGAACGATTGAAAATAATGGATTAAAAGAAACTGCTGCCAAACTTAAGAAAGGCATTATTGCTTTCAGTCCATTAGCACAGGGTATGTTAACAGACCGCTATTTAAATGGTATTCCAGCAGACAGTCGTGTGAAAACGGACGGACGCTTCTTAAAAGAAAACGCCCTGACAGAAGAACGTTTAAACCAGATTCGTGCATTAAATGGTATTGCCTCAGAACGTGGTCAGACCCTTGCCGAAATGGCATTAAGCTGGATTCTCCGCGACGGCATCGTAACCAGCGTTCTAATCGGTGCGTCAAAACCGGCACAGATTTTGGATAATATTAAGGCTTTGGAAAATACAAAGTTTAGTGAGGATGAATTGAAACGAATTGATGAGGTAACGTTATAGATATTTAGCTCAGTAATTGGATTTTTAAAAATGCATATCACTTTGAAAAACAATTACTGTAGCTAAAGAGCTGGCACTGCATACCTTTTACTGGAGGGATTGGGTATACAGAGCTAAATATTGTTTTCAATACCCAAAAATAATCGCATTTTACATAAAAATGACGATATTTTACAAAATCTTGGGTATTGAGAACATAAATAATAGCTGATACCCAAAAAAGAGAGTTTTTGGGGTATAGAACAGATTTTAAGTCGCGTATGCCCAATAGGGACAAAATACAAGAACTTCCAACTGGAAAAATCATTAATGCATGGGCGTATATGAGAAAAAAATCCGGCAATGCCCAATTAGCTAACGAAACTATGTTAAACTGCTTACTGTATGGGTGTATTGAGAAAAATATTTCTACTACGCCCTGTAATTGCCATAAATGAGGGCGTAGAAAATCAGAAAAATTTTCCACGCCCATTTAGCATCTACTTTCTTTCTATTGTGCGCTTAAAATGGGCGTAGGACTTGTATCGGTCTTATATATGCCCAATACAGTGAAAAACCCGAAGTAAGCGGATTTAAAATAATACCGGAAATTCAAAAAAATTGAAAAAAATGAAATTTTGTACTAGATACCCCTTACCACAGCTCCGCCAGTTCATAAATCAACCGCTCTGTTTTCTCCCATCCAAGGCACGGATCCGTAATGGATTTACCATAACATCCCTCACCAATCTTTTGTGCCCCATCTTCGATGTAACTTTCAATCATGAGTCCCTTAACTAATTTATGAATATCTGATGACACTTTACAACTGTGCATAATATCCTTGCTGATACGAATCTGTTCTAAGAACTTCTTGCCGGAATTCGAATGATTGGTGTCAATGATAACTGCCGGATTTTCATAGTCTTTTTCTGCATAGGCTTCCAAAAGATGCTGTAAATCTTCATAATGATAGTTTGGCATGTTACGTCCGAACTTATCTACATAACCGCGTAAAATCGCATGCGCCAACGGATTACCCGGGGTCTTTACCTCCCAGCCACGATACAAAAACATATGACTGCTCTGCGCTGCCGTAATAGAATTCATCATAACCGAAATATCGCCGCCGGTTGGGTTTTTCATTCCGACCGGAATACCGATACCGCTGGCTGTCAGTCTGTGCTGCTGGTCTTCTACCGAGCGTGCACCTACTGCCACATAAGACAATAAGTCCGATAAATATCTATGGTTTTCCGGATAAAGCATCTCATCCGCACAGGTAAAACCGGTCTCTTCTACCGCTCTGGTATGAAGTTCACGGATTGCGATGATTCCCTTTAACATATCCTCTTTTTTCTCCGGGTCCGGCTGATGCAGCATGCCCTTATAACCCACACCAATGGTCCTTGGCTTATTTGTGTAAATGCGCGGAATGATAAATATCTTCTCCGCAACCTTTTCCTGAACCTCACGCAATCTTGAAATATAATCAATAACCGCATCCTCATTATCTGCGGAGCACGGGCCAATGACTAAAATCAGCTTGTCCTCTTTGCCCTCAAATATATCTTTAATTTCACTGTCACGCGCTTCTTTTATCTCTGCAATCTTTTTACTTACCGGAAACTCTTCTTTTAACTCTGCCGGGGTAGGAAGTTTTCTAATAAACTCCATATTCATTTCCATCTTTTTCTTCCTCGCATTTCTAGATTTCAACGTTGTTATCTTCATTTCATCAACGTTATTTTCATATCATAATCGTTTCCGGCGTTCACGTCAACACTTTTTTACTTTAAAGCGTCAATTTGGGAAATTTCACCACTCTTTTTCAAAAATTTTCACAAATTCTGCTAAGCCTGCCTGATCTTCTTTGTCAAAGCGTGCCAGACTCGGGCTATCAATATCCAGCACACCGATGATTTCACCATTTACATGAATCGGCAAAACGATTTCTGAATTGGAAGCCGAATCGCAGGCGATGTGCCCCGGAAATTGATGTACATCTTCTACTAACAGAATCTCATCCCGCTCTACTGCGGTGCCACACACCCCTTTTCCAACACGGATTTCAATACAGGCAGTTTTCCCCTGAAACGGTCCCAACACAAGCATTCCATTTTCCATTAGATAAAACCCTGCCCAGTTAATATCCTCTAACGTATGATAAAGCAGTGCAGCTGCATTTGCCATATTCGCAATATGGTGCGGTACATCATGAATCAGTGCTTCTAACTGTGCATTCATTAACTGATATTGGTCTGATTTTTTACTCATAGAATCCCCTTAAAAAACATATTTTTTCAACCGTTCCATTGCCTCAATGACAAGGCTATGCGGAACCGCCAAATTTAAACGAATTGTATTATCTACTGCAAAGCCTCTTCCATCCTGCCATATCACACCAACTTCTACACCTGCCTTAAGCAGCTCGTCAATTGTTTTTCCGTGTGCCTCTAACCACTCTGTGCAATCCAAATACAGCATATAGGTTCCCTGCGGTTTCGAAAGCTTCACACCCTTAAAATTCTTTGTAATAAAGTCGTATGCATAATTCGCATTCTCTGTCAGCACCTCGCGAAGCTCTGTCAGCCATTCCTGCCCTTCTTTGGAGTAGGCACCGATTAGCGCATGCATGGATAACACATTCATTGAATTGTAATGTGTCAATGCTCCTTCCCGTTCTACCTTGTCTCTCAAATATTTATTATAAATAATATGATAAGAACCAATCAACCCAGCCAGATTGAAGGTCTTTGAAGGTGCGTAAATCGCAATGGTACGCTGCTTGGCATCTTCCGAAATCGTCTGCGTCGGTATATGTTCATGTCCTTCCAGGATAAGGTCGGACCAGATTTCATCGGAAATCACAATACAGTCATTCTCTTTGTAGACCTGCATTGCAGCCTCGATTTCCTCCCGCTCCCATACACGCCCGGTTGGATTGTGAGGCGTACAAAAGATGGCGAAATGAATTTTGTTCTCCTTGAGTTTTTTATCCATGTCCGCATAATCCATGCGCCAGGTACCATTTTCATCTTTTACCAAATCACTGTAGATGATCTTTCTTCCCAGATTCTCCAGCACATGTAAAAAGCCGACATAGCATGGTCTGTGCACCAGAATCGGCTCTCCCTGCGAGGTAAATGCCCTCAACGCAGAAGAAACGCAACCCAACACGCCATTTTCATAACCAATATGCTCCTTCTTTATGCCGGTCACACCATTTCTATCCCTCTGCCAGTCCATAATTGCCTGATAGTAAGCATCTGTAGGTGAAAAGTATCCATAAGCCGGGTGGTTCATACGCCGGATAACCGCTTCCTGAATGGTTGGAACCGTCGGAAAGTTCATATCAGCAACCCACATCGGAATCTTTGAAAAACCTTCCTTAATCTCTGCGTCCGGAATCGGAATGATATCTATTGCAATTGCATCTTTGCCTTCACGGTCCATAATGGTTGTAAAATCGTATTTCATACTATTTCCCTCTCCTTTGTGATGTTAAGCACTTCTGCTTCTGTCTTACATTATAGCATAGCCCTATACATAATGGTAGCGTTTCCCGTTCTTCACAAAGCACACAATTGACACAAGAAGCGCAAAAAATTCTGCTGCCACAATTGCCAGCCAGATTCCTTCCAAACCAAGCAATGCCGGCAGTAGAAAAATCATCACCACTTGAAATGCCAGTGTTCTAAGAAATGAAATCAGTGCTGAAACCGCACCATCGTTTAACGCTGTAAAAAAAGCCGAAGCAAACACATTGATGCCATTAAACAGATAGGAAATGGAATACATCTGAATAGCAAGTTTTGTCATCGCAAGCAACTTGTCATCATAAGATACAAACACTCCCGCCAAAATGCCCGCCGTCATTTCAGCTGCCAACGTTAAAATAACGGATGTCAAACTCATCAAAACCAGGCTCTTCTTAAAAAGATTCTTAAGTTCATCCCGATTTCCTGCTCCATAATGATAGCTTACAATCGGAGCTGCGCCGATAGAATACCCAATGTATGTTCCCGAAAAAATAAAGGACACATACATAATAATTCCATATGCAGCGACACCGTCTGAGCCTGCAAACTTCATCAATTGAAAATTGTAAAGCATACTGACTAACGACATAGATAAATTTGTAAGCATCTCGGAAGAACCATTCGTGCAGCTTTTCATCAGTGCACTTCCATCAAAATGAAATCTTACTAAGCGAAGCTGGCTCGAATTATTACTCATAAAATAAACCAACGGTATTACACTTCCCAATATCTGACTCAAAACCGTTGCGACTGCTGCACCAACTACACCCCACCGGAATAGATATACCAATATAAAGTCTAAAATCATGTTTGTTACACCTGCCGTAATGGAAATTTTTAGTCCCATCTGTGGGCGTTCTGCCACCACAAGAAAGCTCTGGAATGCATTTTGTAACATAAATGGTACATCACCTAGCAGCAAAATGCTGCCATATATCACACAGTACTCTAACATCTCACTGTCTGCACCAAGCCAGATTGAGATATGGCGAACCAACAGTATCCCAATTATCGCAAGTGCCATTCCCAATACAATTATAACTGCAATCAACATGGAAAAAATCTCATTTGCCTTTTTCTCTTTTCCTTCGCCTAACGTCTTTGATACTAACGCACTTCCGCCAGTTCCAATCATAAAACCAAAAGAACCAAGAATCATCAGTGCCGGCATAATCATATTTACTGCTGCAAAGGCTTCGCTTCCTACACAGTTTGATACAAAGATACCATCGACCACTCCATAAATAGACGTGAAAATCATCATTGCAATGGTCGGTATGGTGAAACGGATTAGTTTTCTATAATTAAAGTGTTCTGAAATCTGTATGTTCATTTCCTGCCTCATAAACCTCCCTGATTAATCTTCCATATCGTTCACTTAAGCGTAGCAATTCTTTTGCCTCAGTTTCACCCATCATTGCAAATGCTTCATTTTCCACCGCAATAATCGGCAAAATTACTTGCTCCATCAACTGCTTTCCACTTTCCGTCAAACAGATATTTTTATCCCTGCCCGTTCCTGCTTCCAAATATAGAATGCCATCCTGTTCTAATTTATGAATAGCAGAATGTATCGTCTGCTTACTGGTCGAAAGTTTCTCGCAAAGTTTCTTCTGTGAGCACCCGTCACCATCCTCACAAATAGAATATAAAATCCAAAGGGCACTATCTGATAAGCCGCTTTTCACCGCAAGCATATGATAAAACGCATCCATCTCCCGATAGACCTGATTAAACATTCTAAGTTCTTCCATAACTGTTATATTCATTGCTTCACCTTCCTATAATTAGGAAATACGCTTTGCGAACTTCCAATAATAAAATAAGTCCGAAATCAGACTTGCAATCATGTATTGTAGTCTGATTTCGGACTTATGTCAAGTTTTATTCTAATTATTTTTTATGGTCTGCAATTTGCTATCAATTTCTTCTACCTGTTCTTTTGGCACTCCGCCAAATTCCAACACATCCCTAAGGCGCATCTTATTTATGTATTCAGCCATAGCAGCATCCATATTCTCCTGACCTGCCGCCGCTGCTGCATTTTTCATAAGTTCGCCTACAAAAGCGGCCGCCTCCGGTTTGCTCAGCAAGTACTTCATGGTACAGTCAACGGATAAGTATTCCTCATAATTTCCATTGACATGCGCCTTACACTCCGGCTCTGTCATACATTCATTTCCAAAGTCACCAAACACATCTTTAAGCCAGCCAATGCTGTCAGGTACCCAATTTGGTATACGGGCACATATTTTGGTATCTCTTTCCTGGATTGAGCTGTCGCAGGTTGAGAAACCATGTGGACCAAAGGAATAAATATGGCTTTCAAATGCTACATCCGCTTTCACTAAGGCTTCCATAAAACGGACTGAGTTTTCTACCGGTACCACGTTATCCGTTCTGGATGAAAAAAGAAAGCACGGGCAGGTTTTTTCGTCAACTGCTGCAATCGTATCCGGAGCACTTTCATTGCAGCCTTTTACATCATTTCCGGCGACTGCATATCCTAAAATAGCTGCGTTCGGACGGTTTTTTGACATTGTTGCAGCAGCTGCTGCCAAGTGTCCGCCTGCAGAAAATCCGATGACCGCAATTTTATTCGGATAAAGCTTCCACTCTTCTGCTTTCGAACGAATCAGTTCCATTGCCTGTTCATAATCGTCTAGCGGATTTGGCCAGACAGAATCTTCTTTTACGGAATAGCGGAGGATAAAAGCCTGATAACCGGCCTTTAAGTAAGCCATTGCCACCGGGTCTGCTTCTCTGCCTGAGCAATATTGATAACCCCCGCCGGGCAGAATCAGAATCGCCGGCCGTTTCGTTACATGGCGGAACTCTTCACCCGCTTTTTGTATATATGCGGTTAAGGTTACATTTCTTTTTTCGTTTAATATAATTGTCTCTATCTGCATTTTAAAACCCTCCGTTTCCTTTATAACTGTTCCACTATATTAGGCATCATATAAATTGGTTTCAATTTAAGCATCCCCTTTGTCCCTACATCTTTTTGTGATACCAAATATCTGTCTCCTACATTTTGGGAATACTTAATAGCAAATTCATCAATAGACTCATGATTTCTTATAGCGGAAGACTTCACCTCGATGGGAATAATTTTATTTTTTGAGGTTAAAAGAAAATCAATTTCATAATAATGTGTACTGTCCTTCTTTTTCCATGTATGATAATACAGCTCTTTGTCGTAGGACTTAATAATCTGCGCAACTGCATTTTCATACAAATAGCCTAAATCCGCATCCAGTTTGTCACTTAACAATTTCTTATAAATATCTTCCCTTCCATTTTCTGTATCATTGAACAACATCGTAGTAAATAGACCTATATCCGACAAATACAGCTTAAAGTTATTTATGTCCTTTGTTTGTGATAATGAAATACCGGGTTTGCTGACATTGTAACACGGTAAAACCATTTTAGACTCTATCAGCTCATACAGACGCTCTTCATCTTTTCTTGTCTTTTGTTTTCCCGTTGCTGCTGAAATGACAAAGCGTTTCTTCTTCTGCGCCAACTGGGAGGGAATAGATTTATAGATATCTGATAATCTCCCGGAGGAGTCAATTTTCTTTAAATCATCATAGTACAACTCAATTATTTCTCGCTTTACTTTGTCTACCTGTTCAAAATTATTACTTCTGATATAAGCCGCAACAGCTTGTGGCATCCCTCCGACAGCCATATAGATGCGAAAATCACGCATAGCACTGCGGTTAATCGCATTTCCTAATGCAATATTACTTTCATATGCTTTTCTGATTACATTAGGGTTGCCACCTGTTGCCCATAAAAACTCTTCATAGTCCATCGGATAGACATGTATTTTATGTTCTTCCGATGGGATTAAGATATCCTTTACATTTTTTTTAATAGATATAAGGGAACCGGTTTCTATGTAATCGTATCTTCCATCTTTTACCAAGTGTTTAATTGCTTGTCTTGCCTTTGGAAATAATTGAATCTCATCAAGAATGATTACTGATTTTCTATCTATAAGAGTAACTCCTGTTTCCATCTGTAATCTCAAAAAAAATACATCTAATTTTGAGATATCATCAAATATATCAATGATTTCCCTACTTACATTCGAAAAATCAATCAATATATAAGACTCATATTCATTGCGTGCAAATTCTTCAGCAATTGTTGTTTTTCCAACTCGTCTTGTTCCCTCAAGCAAGCAGGCATATGCTCCGTTCCATTCATTTTTCCATTCAAGTAACTTATCATATACTTTTCTTTTAAACATAAACCCGACCCTTTTCTAATATTATACTCTTATTATATATGATATTATTGTTATTTCAACTTGTTTTTATTCAAAAAGTACCGTTTTTTCAATATGTTTTTTAATAAAAAGTACTGTTTTTTCAATGTAATGTGATGTCTCCTTTATTCAATTATTACAGCTGCCCCATAAGCACCAAGCGAACCATCAAAAACATTGCCTGTCAGCACATTTATCTTTCCTACCAAACTCGTTCCAACAGTATCCATTACCACCTCTGAAAGTTCCGTCTCCCCATCCTTGGCATGCACTAAAACCGTCACTTTTTCTCCTTCCAGTTTCCTCGTCCAAACCAGAACTCCCTTTTCGTCATCACACCATCTTGCAACTTCTTTTCCTTCGGTGAGTGTCGGATGTGCCTTACGAAGCTGTATCAATTTCCGGTACCACTCGTACATATCCGCATCCTGATATTTTGCATCCCAGACCATACCGCGTCTGCAATCCGGGTCGTCTCCGCCTGTCATACCATATTCATCGCCATAATAGATAAATGGCATTCCCGGTAACAACAACTGCAATGCTGCTGCTAACTTCAGCTTTTCTTTTTTCTCTCCACAGACATGTAAAAACCGCGCTGTATCATGGCTATCGATCAGATTCCACAGAATCGGATAGACGTCATTATGCAGATTTCCGCGCAAATGCTCTAAGCTCTCCATAAACTGAGAAACCGTGATGCTTTCTTTAGCAACCAGCTTTTGTGTGGCAGTAAAAAAATCATAATTCATAACGGAGTCCCATTCATCCCCCTCCAGGAAATCTCCTGCGAAGTGCCAAATCTCACCTATTAAAATAGCCTCAGGATTCACTTCCCGGATTGCCTTACGAAACTTTTTCCAAAAAATATGGCTAATCTCATCTCCTACATCAAGCCGCCATCCGTCAATACCACAGGCTTTCATCCAATACTGTCCGATCTTTGTCACATAGTCTGCAGTTTCCGGATTCTGCAAATTTAATTTTGGCATACCGCCATAATAAGCAAAGCATTTAAAATTCGGCTTTTCATAGCGTTTTGCTACCGGCGGATAATCTTCGATATAGTACCAGTCCCAATAAGGTGATTCCTTTCCCTTTTCTATCACATCCGCAAACGCAAAAAACTTCGGCGAGGTATGGTTAAATACACCGTCCAGAATCACTTTCATGCCAAACACATGCGCCTTTTCTACCAGTTCCTTAAGATCTGCCTCCGTTCCAAACGACGGATCAATCTGATAATAATCAATCGTATCGTATTTATGCGTCGAATCCGATTTGAAAATCGGTGTCAGATAAAGCACGTCCACCCCGAGTTCTTTAAAGTGGTCCATATGTTCCATGATTCCTCGTAAGTCCCCCTGTAAATCGTCCATATGCCCAATCGGGGTCCGATACCACTTTTCTTCCGGTACCGCTTTACTGCTTGCAAACCGGGATGGAAAAATCTGATACACAATTTTATTTTTTGCCCACTTCGGAACCGAAAACCGTTCTTCCTCTCTCAAATTCTGCGGGCAGTCAAACATATCATGGATACTTTCTATCTCCTCCTGATAGAACTCCCCATTTCCAAAATGAACCGTCTTACCCTCTTTATCTGTTAATTCAAAAAAGTACCGCAGGCAAATCACATCCATCTTTAGCTCTGCCTCAAAATAATCATGAAACCGGTCACTTGCCACCTTTTCCATCACAGTTTTCTGCCTGCTGTCAAACCGCTCTAACGGAATATACTTATCCCTGCTATGTAACACTACTTTTTCTATATCATCCCGTTTGGCCTGAATACGGAATAAAAATCTGCCCTTTTCAAGTGCAAAACAGTAATGCTTGTCTGCCTCATGACGAATTGCTGAATATTCCATGGTATCCTCCACTTTTCGTTTTTTCTTATTTTACCATAATGCGCACTTTTTTGAAATTTACATTATCATTAAAATTAAATCGTCTCGATTTTCTTTCCCAATGAAAAATTTTTCAATTAAAGTGGTATAATGGTTTGAACAGATAAACGAAGGAGGAGGAAACATATATGAACTTAACAAAAGCAATGGAAGAAAGACATAGTGTCCGTCAATATCAAAACAAACCTTTGGAAAAAGATGCTATTTTGACATTACAGGAGGAAATTGAAGCCTGTAATAAAAAAAGCGGATTGCATATCCAGCTTGTCATGAATGAGCCTAAAGCCTTTGATAGTTTTATGGCACATTATGGAAAGTTTAGCGGCGTAACCAACTATATCGCAATGATTGGAAAAAAAAGTGACAATCTGGATGAGACCTGTGGCTATTACGGCGAACGCCTTGTACTCTTAGCACAGCAGCTGGGCCTCAATACCTGCTGGGTAGCAATGTCTTACAGTAAAATAAAGACCGCTTTTGTCGTTGATAAAGGGGAGAAACTCTGTATTGTCATTGCACTGGGTTATGGCAAAACGCAGGGTATTCCACATAAGTCCAAGTCTTTCGAAGAAGTAGCAAAATCAGATGCACAAATGCCGGATTGGTTCAAAAATGGTGTCAAGGCAGCCCTGCTTGCCCCGACCGCAATGAACCAGCAAAAATTTGTCTTCACATTACAAGGAAACCAAGTATCTGCAAAAGCCGGAATGGGATTCTACACGAAACTTGACCTGGGAATTGTAAAATATCACTTTGAAGTCGGAGCTGCGGGGGAGCCTTTTGAGTGGGTTTCTTAGATTGTCACACTATTTTCATAAAGGGTATTGGGGCAGAAATCCTGCCCCGTCTCCCACACCAGTTCTCCCTGTTCTACAGAAAGATGCAAGAAAAGAGTAAGGTCATTCAATGATTTTCAAAATTTCTTCCGGATTCTCTACTATATAAGTCGCCCCGGCATTTTTTAACTCTTCATAATTACCATATCCATACAACACTCCAATGGCGTCTAAGCCGACCCGCTTTGCTCCCAACACATCATGCTCTCTGTCACCAATCATAATTGCTGAGGCCTTATCTGTTATCTTACACTGTTCTAACGCATAGGCTATGACATCTGCCTTTTTCGTCCGCTTTTCATCCATGGTAGCACCTGCAATAAAATCAAAAAAATGATTCAAATGAAAATGTTTTAAAATCTCTACTGCAAATGCTTCCGGTTTTGAAGTAGCTACAATTAGGACTTTTTCACGATTCTTTAACTCTGCCAACAACTCTTCAATTCCCTCATAAACTTCATTTTCATATAAGCCCTTTGGTTTAAAATATTCGCGGTAGTATTTCAAAGCCAATTCGCTTTCCTCTTTCGAAAATCCATAATACTTCTCAAAGGATTCCAGAAGTGGCGGCCCAATAAATTTATATAGTGTTGCTCTGTCTTCCACATCAATGTTGAATTTTTTCAACGCATACATGACCGAATTGGTAATTCCGATTCCCGGATCTGTAAGAGTGCCATCCAAATCAAATAAAATGTAGTTATACATGATGCCTCCTTATTGCTGTATACTAATTTCAAAATTTGTTCAATACATATTGATACATTATAATTTCGTATCTATATACTCTATAAATGGTTTCCGCCTCACCACATCGCGGTTGCCACAATACCACTCATATGACTCTTTTATGCCTTCTTCTAGCGGAATCGTATCAGGCATCATAGCGTGCTGTTTCTCCACATCCAAATAATATTCATAATCATAAAAGCTAAAATAGTTCCTTTGCTCAATATCCTTATATACATTTACAAATTCCGGTTTTTTCCCTGCAGCCAGATAGCAAAGCTCTGCCCACTCTTTTACCGTAACGGAAGTCCGATTCCCCACATTAAAAATATGGTTGTCCGGAGACATTTCTATGATGCGGTCAATAAACTTACACAGATCCTTCACATGGAAAAACTGTAACTTCATGGAGCCATCCTTTGGCAAATAAAACTGACGGTCTGCCAATGCGCAATCAAACACAAAGGCCTCACGATATACATTATTCATCGGTCCGTACAAATAAGGAGGTCTAAGGATGTACGCATCCTGCACTCGTGTAAGAAGTGCCTGCTCCGCAGCGATTTTATCCGTTCCATAGTTTCCCCAGTAGCAGTTTTTTCCAAGCACGCTTTCTTCTTTAAATGGCTGTGGCTCCGTTTCCGGATATACAGCGCTGGAACTTATCATGATATATTGTCCAAAGCTACCCAGTCCATCCAACAAATCTTCGATGTCCTGCTTAGTATAAGCCGTCACATCTATCACCACATCAAAATACAGCTGTTTTAGTTTATTCCCTAATTGATGTCTGTCTGCCTCAATCAGATGCACATCTGCAGACTGCAGTTTCGTATTGCGGTTTAATACATAAACCTCATAGCCCTTTGCTGCATAATATTCTGCAACATAGCGGCTCACAAAAACAGTGCCACCTGTAACCAGTATTTTTTTCATTTTCTTCCTCCTGGTTGAAAAAATTCTTTACAAGTTTCCTTTTCTATGATTTAATCGAATTACACATCTAATAACCTATCAAAGGAGGTCACATCTTGATTTATGAAGAAATGCTTAAGCAGGAAAAGCTCCTTGAGCAAAAGCTTAAAACCATACAAACGCAATTAGAACCCCTTCCGGATGGAACGCTTATCTGTACGCGTAATGGCAATCGATATAAATGGTACCAAAGCAAGGACCACGCTTACAATTATATCCCCAAAAGTAACTTAACACTTTGAGAACAGTTAGCTCGAAAGAAGTATTTATCTCTCCTTTTTTCTGACATACTTCATGAAAAAGAAGCCATTCAAGCATATCTGGAAAAGCACGATACCGAACCTGGTCAAGCAGAACAACTACTTATCAAATCACCGGAGTTTCGAAGACTGTTGTCCCCTACTTTTACCCCTCTTTCAAAGGAACTATATGAATGGGCACAAGCTCCTTTTGATTCCAATCCCTTAAATCCCGAAAAACTAATTATCAAAACTGTTTCCGGACATCTGGTTCGTTCAAAATCCGAGGCACTTATTGACATGGTTTTACACACAAATCGGATTCCATTCCGCTATGAATGTGCCCTTCATCTTGGGAATTGCATAGTCTATCCGGATTTTACCATCCGTCACCCCCGCACTGGTGATACTTATTATTGGGAACATTTTGGCATGATGGATTTTCACCGTTATTCGAAAAAAACAGGTGCAAGGCTTCAGCAATATATTGACCATAATATTATACCAAACATCCAACTCATTACCACCTACGAAACAGATGATCAGCCGCTGAGTCCTGAATTGATTGAAAAAATTGTCAGGCATTACTTTCTATAGCTAAGCATTCTTTTGCATTTTATATCAGCTGTGGGGCATTAAATATTCTTTTATTAAAAATTTTGCCCCGCTTTTCCTTCAGAAATAGCAAATGCAGGGCATAAAAAACGTTTTTTACTTGTTACTGCCCCATTTTATGAAAAAATGCATATAAATCGGGGCACTAAAGCGCATTTTATTTCCATTATGCCCCTACACACTCCAATATGGTCGGAAGTAGTTTACATAATATTGTTCTCATTGCTACAGCAGCAATATATTCATTACAAGTTATTAATAATCAGCGCCACGCCACTCACAATCAGCATCACAATTACAAGCTTTTTTACAATTTTTTCTTTCAGCACCCTGCTACTCGCTATGCCGGCGCCAAGCCCTATCAGCATCCACGGAGCCAGCAGTAATGCCTGTCTTGCCGTTTCAAGAGTAATAATCCCGCAAAAAATATACATCAATACACGGAAAGTATTTTCAAAGAAAAAAACCAGGCAGATGTTCCCTTTAAATGCGTGACTGTCCTTTGCCGTCCTGCTTACATATGCACTTAATAGTGCTCCGATTCCATATACACCGCACAAAATTCCTGATATAAGTCCTATAAAAAACAATAGCACCTTAGACTGCTTTGCCTGTCCGCTCTGTCTATCACGCAGTAGCATTTCCAACCCGATAAAAACAATCACAAAGCCTAAAACAATTTTTACAACTTCTTCATGCGCAGTCTTTAAAAAAAGTGCTCCCGGAATACTGCCTGCTAAAACTAAAATTGCAAGTGGAATACTCATACCCCAATTAATAGACTTCCGTTCCTTCCAAGCCAAAATTGCGTTTGTCGGATATCCTAGCAATAACTCCACCGGAGTAATATTGATATTACTATTTCCAAAACTCAATATCGTTGAAAATATCAGCGTATTTGCAAATCCACATAAACCTTTAATAAAAAAGGCGCACAACGTTGCCACAATCCAACAAAACATGTCTGACTCCTTAGCCTTTTATCAACTCAGAAACCTCCTGCTGCTTCATTATACTATTTTCTCCACTAAAAAGGAACCGCTAACCTGCGGTTCCCTCTTTCTCTTCTCTATACTAAAATGATGCCTCATAATAGTACCAGCAATCTGCTATCTTCTTGGTAACTCCCCTATTGTCGCCATTTGCCGACCATTCCCAGGAATTTCTTTCATATTGTGTCAGCGCCGCATCTGCATTCGGATAAGCAAGCGGCACATCATCCGGCGAATAGTAAAAGCCATAATATGTTGACGATGGTGCAATTCCAAAACCGGTCACATAAAAATCTACCATCATATGATCCCCTTGCGATACTGACACTCTATCAACTCCGCCCACTTCCGGTTCTTCACCTTCTTCTAACAGCAGCACCGCTGCCCTGTGATACTCTTCCTGATTCTTTTCTACCATAGAAAAAATGCGGCGTTCCGGATTTAAAAAATATCTGCCAACGAATGCAGCCATTATTACGATTGCAATCCCTATAAATACTCTCGCCCTAATTTTTCTCATACCGCCACCCCGCGCAAAAATGTTTCTAACTCCGATTTTATTATAGCAATATGATTTATAAATTTTTTTAAGCGAAACGAAAGAATTTATTAAGATTGTCTTTTTCCACACTCAAACGCCCGATAAGTCTTTATCAATAACGGAAGTTCTACGATTAACATGCAAGTCCATCCTATGATATAAGTAATCGGGAATGCTTCTATTCCGCTATACACATATTTTAAGAACGGATAGATTACAATACAGCGCACGATGACATTTACCATGCTGCTTACCAGAGTTACCTTTAAATCACCAATCCCTCGGAAGAAGCCCTGAATGCCATTGGTTGCTGCCGGCAGTAAATATGCAAATGCTATAATGTGCATATATTTCACGCCTTCCGCTACAACCGCTTCATCTGTTGAAAACAAGCCCATAATCCATTCAGCACAAAAAAATCCAATCAGTAAAACTATGAACCCATAACAAAGTTCAATCATCATGCCTTCTTTAAAGCCCGCCTTCATCCTGTCAGTACGCCCGGCGCCCCTATTTTGTGCCATGAATGATGTCATCGCATGTGCAATATTCTGTTCCGGTGTATAGCAGAAATCGTCTATTCTTGACGCAGCAGCAAATGCAGCAATTACTGATACTCCCATTGTGTTTACTGCACTTTGCATGAATATTTTCCCCAAAGGTGGTACCGCTTGCTGCATCGCTGATACCCAACCATAGCTGACTGTCTTTTTCAAAAGAGATTGGTCAAAAACAAACCAGCCCTTTTTTATCTTTAAAAATTCAAATCTTTTTTGTACATAGACAGCACATGCCACTGCACATAAAAACTCACTGAAAACCGTAGCCAGTGCGCAGCCTAAGCTTCCCATCCTTAATACAATGACAAAAAACAAATCCCCGGCTATATTAATCAGTGAACTCATTACCAAAAAAAGCAACGGTGTTTTGCTGTCGCCTAATGCCCGGAATACTGCGGCATAAAAATTATAAATAAAGGAAAAAATCATTCCAAGCATGATGATTCTCAAATATTCCGTCGTTATTTCTAAAATCGTCACATCAATCTGCAGCAGCCGTAGTATCTGCGGAGAAAAAACAGCACCCACACACGAAATCACTGTTACAAACACAATGCCCGCTATCATCGTCGTACTTATCTGCCTGTGAAGCATTTCATAATCCTTGGCTCCATACTGGTTTCCCATGAGAATTCCTGCTCCGATACACAATCCGTTCATAAAAAGCAGCACCATCGTCATAATCGGATTACAAACTCCTACCGCTGCAAGGGCTTCCTTTCCCACATATCTTCCGACTATGATACTGTCCACGGCATTGTACGTCATCTGAAAAAGATTTCCTAACACAAGTGGAATAGTAAAACGGATTAATATGGGTGTTATTTTACCTATTGTAAAATCCTTTGTCATTTATAGTGCCTCTTTTTATACCGGCTGCTGAAACATCCCATGTTTATTACAATAAGCATAAAACATTCCATGCCCTTTTCTTCGAAATCGCACCGACACATCCTGCTCCGGATAGAGTTTCACCAGTTCAAATGTATCTGATGTTACATATGCAATGAATGACAGATAGTGCCCTTTTGTCATCGGATGTCTTACGGTTACACAATATTCATTCTCAATGGTCTCCACCTCAATCATATGACCTTCATCGCATTTCTCAGCCTCCTGTACGGGCAAGGTGATACCACAACACGAAAAGTTGCCCTGCCCTACGGAAGTAATAATGTTACCACAAATCGGGCACATATAAAAGAGTATTTTCTTCATATTTCCCGCTTGATTTTCATTTTCTTTTAAATCGCCGGTTAACAGCTCCGATACAGAAACACCCAAAGCCTTCGACAAGTCTTCCAAAATCGCAATGTCCGGCAAACCTTTTCCTGTTTCCCATTTCGAAACAGCCTTATCACTTACACTTATCTGCTCTGCCAATTCTTTTTGTGTGATTTTTCTTTTTTCTCTTAATTGTTTGATTGTACTTCCTGTTACATAACTCATAACAAATACCTCTTTTCTTTTTTATGAGTTCATTGTAAGCCTCGGTTTATGACACTACAACCTACGAAAAGTAGAGTGCAAATCAACTGCACTATTCATCCAATAATCCATACAGTTTATATAAGGACAACATATTCTGGTACTGTAGCTTATTTCCCATTAACTGCCGGTACGTTGCTGTTTTTTCTTTTCCTTCCGCTTTCAGATGCTTCATTTTCTCCTCTGCGTCAACACACATTTTTTGTATTTCTGATAGCATTTTTTCAAATGCTTCCAACCTTTTATCATCTTCCATTTTAAAAATATCTCCCTTTTCCTTGCTTTAGCGCAACTTTCTGTAATCCGGAATTTCAAGCTGCTTCGCAGCCTTCTCAAAATATTCTTCGGCTATCAACGGCCATTCTGTCTTCTCCCCCGCCTCACGTGCCAATTCTGATGCCAGCATTACCATTTTTGCCGAATTATCAATCCCTGTAAGTAAAATCTGGATATTACTATTGATAAACCATGGTGCCATTTCTAATAGCCCGGATTTACAAATATCCTCTACAACTTTCTTATTATCATATGGAATTTTCAGAAATTCCGGTCGCCATACAGCCTTGCCATCCATTAAACAGCTTTCCAGAATCATGCATTGTGCATGTCCATAGTCTTCAATTGCGATACCGACACAACCTGAATTATAATAGTGTTTCCCATTATATGTGCATTCACCCGGATAATGTGTATGTGCGCATATCATATAGTCCGTATCAATTCTATCGAGCCAGTCTTTTGCCCTATCGCTCTCTAACTGTAGCAGTTCTCGAGCATTTTCAGGAGAGCCATGGCAACAAGTGATTGCAGGATATCCTTTCTTCTCAAATACAAAAGAAATCGGTAATTGCTCAAAAAAATCCAAATCCTCTTCTGTCAATCGTTCATAAGTATAAAGCAGATTTCCGCTTGCAGAATTGTAAATCCACATCTGATTAGAAATATCATTTTTTCTAATACTGCGTTGTGAAATCATATATTCTTCCCTATTTCCTCTAAGCAAGTGACACGGATGTTTCTCTATAAACTCATAAAGGTAATCCATTGTCTCTCTTGCATAAGGGGTATCTGATACATAATCCCCCAGAAATAAATATTCATCGCATCCTTCGTTTTCTAAAAATGTTGTGCATGCTTTGAAAGCAATGATGTTACTATGTATGTCTGATATCACACCGATTTTCATCTGCTTTTCTCCAATCCAGGCAAATTGTTTGCTATAATATCACTCGCTCCATTTACTTCTCTCTTTATTTTCGACATCTCAAATACTTCAGAATCCATTAAATAATGCTGTGCCAAATCCCGAATGAACCACTTATGGTATTGTGCCCTTTCATTAGGCACTCGAAGTGATGGATATCCGGTGCCTCTTTGCAGATAATCATCTGTGACAATCTTGTATTCTCTATCCTTCTCCACTCGTTTTCCATCCACCTCTACATAAAAAGGATTTCTTGAAATCCTCACATTAGCGCTAAACCCTAATGTTCCAAGAACATGTCCCCGAAATCCCGGCCCTCTTCCATCCTCTCTGATATGCGCTTCATCAAATGAAAGCTTTATTGCTTCTATAATACCTTCTCCCTTTATCGTATAAAAAGTTGGATTCAGTTTTGATGGGAAAGTCGCCACCAGACTTTTTCTCGAAACCGGTCTTGCCATACTATTTTCTGCGATTCCGCAATGCATAATAGCAAGGTCTCCCCCAAACTTTTTCAAAAGGCAATCACAAACATAATTTATCAACTCACTTTCACGGAACGGATTAAATTCCAAATCTCTGATTACCGGAAGTTCCTTGGATAAAATCTTGTCTGCCAGTTTTTCCTTTTGCTGAAGAAGTTCCTCAAACTCTTTATTCTGGGCTTCCGGTAATGTAAGCTGCTCATTTTCCACTTCTGTAATTTCATCACCATTGATCTCTAATGTGATTTTCCCTAGAAATTCGCCCATTCCGGATTGCGAATACCCTTTCTGACTTTTAACCTCGTGGGAATGTCCTCCCAGCCAAAGATCCACCTCAGGCAATTCCTTCCGCATCTTTTCATCAACGATATATCCGCTATGTGAAAGAAGAATACAATAATCATAATTTCCTTTCTCTTTATCCAGTTCTTTTCGCACAAGTTCCACAGGCGGATGGAACTTCAAGTTCCCCATCATGGAAAATACATTATACCCGGAAGGTGTCATATCCTCTTTATAATACGGTGCAATTCCAATGACGAGAAATCTCTTTCCTGCTCTAACAAAAAGTTTTGATACCGGCATATTTTCAATTAAATTATCCTGATTATCTGTTACATTAGCAACAATCATTGGAGCACCTTGATTTACAAGCTGTGAGACTGCCTCATATCCCATATCAACTTCGTTATTACCTAATGTCATCCCGTCAAGGCCACAGCTCATAAGCATTTCCATTGCTGATTGCCCCTGATCTGCCTGCACGATTACATTTTTCAAATCTGTATAGTCACCACTATCAAAATAAAGGTCATTTTCGCTTTTATTTACTCTCAGATAGTGATGAACTCTTTTCAAAAACTCATAGTTACTATGAATGTCATTTGTATGATATATGTAAACTCTCATTTTGTTTGTCCCCTTCTTCCAGAATTCATAAAATTCCGCATCTTTCATCTATCTGAAATTATAACACGTTCTGTCTTTCTGACCAAATGCCTTTTCTAAATCAATGAATGCTTACATCTTTTATGCAAAAGCGTGCCGCTAGGCACGCAAAAAAAGCACCACATCAATTCGTGATGCTTTTTCAATGAGACATCGGGGATTCGAAGTTTTACGAATTCCTAGAACCCGCATAAAGAAAGGAGTTCAGCGGTTCTTTTTCTCGACTTACTCATCACTTACTCAACGCCCAAAACTAATACTTATCTGTTCGACAAATTGGAATTGGTATGATTACTTCTCCCTGCATTTGATGCCGTAGTTGCCTCGGCTACCAGGCTCTAAACCACGGTATATTTCGTATTCCACGTCATCGATAATTACTGTATCGGCACTGGAAAAAACGCAGGTGTGACCATTTTCGTCACAGTATTCTGCAATTGCCTGATGTGCTTTCTCTACAGTGGGATAGGCGGTACTGTTTTCGTAGGGAACCCAGAATGCCTTTTTTAAGAACTTCAGCATATGAAACATTTCCTTTCTTAAATTCAAGTTTGTTTAATTGATTCCATTTTACCACATTCCCCAAAACATTTCATCAATCAAATAGATTAAACTTTGGAATCTCTTTTTTATCTCTGTAATCTCTTAAATGATTTACTGCTTCCATGAAACCCCAACCATATAAAATTTGAAGTGTTCCGATATTGTCCTTATATGCTTTCGTGGTGGTGTTGAATTGATAGCTATGGTCATCATATATCACGATGTGCGATTTGTCCTTTTTTACCATTGTTCCATTATTACGCACCCTATAACTTGCTCTATCATACTGGAGTAAATACTCCTTTAAATTGATTTGTTTAAGTTCTTCTATTTCTGCTCTTTCTATTCCGTGCATTTCTATACCTCCATAAATTCTTATGCTTAAAGAAAAAGAAGCAAAAAGAAAGGTCTTGATATCAAGCGAAGCCCTAACGGGCTTAACGCAATCATTTTCTTTTAACTACTCAATCTCTCAAGCGTTTATTGTTTCTCATGCTCTCTCGCTCATCTTCCTCTGCTCGCTCTTGTACGCTCTAGAGCTCTCAAGGTACTTTTTGACAAAAAAAGAACAGCAGAAAATAAGCTATTAAGTTGTATATCTTTAATAACCAAATGAATTAAATATAAAATTGCCAGCAATCAAATAAATGCACACTGGGAAACAAAGAAACCGAATTACTGTTTTTCGTGTGCCAGTTCTTCCCCTGAGAAAGTCCAGTGATGAAACTGCCTAATCAAAGCCGAGGCGTTTATGAATTTTGACTTTCTACTCACAATATGCTCGATTTCATTTGAAATGTGAGAAAAATTTTCAAAAGTGTAAATTTTTATACTTACACCACTAGCCAACAATCATATTTAGAGCGAGGAGGTGACAAGAATGAACGAAGATAAAGAAAGTTTAGACAGTAAAATTAACCGCTATCGTGAAGAATGTAAAAGAAAGACTTCTTCCAGTTCTTCCGATGATATGGAACAATTCACAGAATTGGCAGAAAAATACAAACCATACACTTTTGATGATGAAGAAAGATGATTTTACCCGCGACCTTGCTTGCCAAGGTATAGCGGGTTAGACCTTTACAAGATTTAGAAGCATAGGCGGTCTTGTAAGGTCGCAGATGAAAGGAGGGAGAATTATGGCCGTTTTATCTTTTCATTGCCAATGTTATAAAGCAGGTGCATTAAAAGGAATTGACGCACATAACAGACGATTACACAAAAACCACATAAGCAATCCCGATATTGATAATGACTTATCATGTAATAACCGAATATATAAAGCACCCGAAAAGTCCTTATATGCCGATTGTAAAGCCTTAATACAAAAGAAAGTGATAGCAAACGGAAACCGAGTAAGAAAAGACAGTAATTGGATTGTTGAATGTATCTTTACATTTCCCGAAGATTTGCCATTGGAATTACTCGATAGTTATAATACACTTGTGCTTTCTTATATGGATTCTCGTTTAGGTGGTAATGAAAATCTAATTGAAGCGGTGTGCCATGTCGATGAAATGGGAAGACCTCATCTACACGCTGACTATTGCGTAATAACTTCTGACAACCGATTATCTTCCAAAACACTTATTACAAGAGATTTCATTAAGTCCATACATGACAAACTCCCTCTTGTATTACAACATCATAATTTTGATGTACAAAGGGGAGAATCCATTCCACAAAAACAGGGAAACTTAAACCCTGCGGACTACAAAAAAGTAAAGGAACGAGAAAAAAAAGAACTTAATGATAAAATCAATAAGTTAGCAGCAGAATATAACCGCCTTGTAGAACTCTATAATAAACTACTAGCCTAAGCGGTTATATTAAAAGAAAGAAACATTCAAAAGGCAAGAGCCATTCTTGAAGAAATGGAACGAAGCCGATAAAAGACAAATAGGAATTGGGCAACCAATTCCTATTTTGCTAGATAATCTTTATAATCTTGTAAATGTTTATCGTAAATCTGTTGTAAATCCATATCATCATAAATAAATGTATATGGCTTACCATGATATATCATTTTAAAATCGTCATAATCTTCTATTTTAGTTTCCTTTAAAGTGAGTTTACTGACTTTAAAGTTTAAATTCCCTGTGCTATGTACTGAATACCAATGAATTGGGGTCATATCCGTTCTTTGCACATAAACTCTTAACATTTCTGTTTTATCATGTAAAATAACTACTTTGTGAAAAATACCACCATGTATATCTTTCTCTATTTGTTTAAAGATTGCATTTAGTCTTTGTCTTTTTCCATCGTATTTCATCAATCCCACCTCCATCAGAGTGATTATATCATAAATTCCCATACTTTGCACCAACTGAAAAATGTAGCATGGCACGAAGTGGCTCGGTACATTTTTCAGGCGGTAGGACAAGGCTTGTCCTTGTCGGATTCACTTTCTATTCTATCGAAGTATTTCGGCAAAATTGCTTCATTTTGGCTATACAGACGCCACACACTTTCTTTCTATCTTGCATGCTATATATGTAAGACAAAAACAATCCTAAAATGAAAGGTGGTAATTTCTATAACTGAACTTGAGAAAAATGAACTCTTGAAAATTCTTGAAAGCGGAGTTACACTCGGAGCAGACGAGAAACAAGAACTCGCTGATTTAGTTGAAAAAATGAACAAAAGAAAAGTTATAGAAAACCACCCTTATGCAATCTCTGTAATACAGATAGACGGAAAACCATACTATACAACCTATGTTGCAGATGATTCCAAAAAGGACGGACGAAGAAAGATTTCAGCCCAAAAGCGAGAGCACCTTGAAAACAAAATATATGAAGATTATAAGCAGAAAACAACTCTCACTTTTGATATGGTATGTAAAGAATGGTTAAAGGTTCATAAGAACGAAGTGAAAGTAACAACTTTTCCACGTCTTATGAGCGATTATAACCGCTTTATCCCCAAATGCTGTTTAGCCAAAAAGTCAATCAAAAGTATTGAAGCATTTGAAGTAAAAGAATACTTACATAAAGCTACTACTGATGAAAAACTTGGCAAGCAGGCTTGCAAGAACTTAAAAACCGTTTTCAATGGAACTTTTGCTTATGCACTTGAACACAAATACATCAGCATTAACCCGATGATTGGTTTAAAAGCAGCTACGGCTAATGCGGAAAAACCTAAGAAGAAAGCAAAAGAAGAAGTTGTTTTCACAAACAAAGAGCGTGATTTACTTCGTAACTATATCAAAAAGGACAGTGCTAACTATACCGATACTGCACCATATGCTATTCTGTTAAGTTTTCAGTTGGGCTTACGAGTTTCTGAATTGATTGCTCTAAAATGGTCAGACATCACAAAAGACACTATTCACATTCAAAGGCAGGAAATTATTTACGATGTATATGATGATGACTTAAATAAAATAAAATCCTCTGTGCATGAAATTGTTGAATATACAAAGACAGAAGCAGGCGATCGAATTTTACCACTTACACCAGAAGCAAAACACATTTTAGATAAAATCAAGGAATGGAATGCTATCCACAAGTTAAAAAGTGATTTCATCTTTGTAAATACAAAGAAGCGCAACTTTAACAGACAACGAATTAACACCTGCTTATATTCATACTGTGAAAAAGTAGACATTATCAAAAAATCATCTCACAAAATTAGACGTTCTGTTATTTCCAATTTGTTGGATAATCTCGCCAATAAAAAGGCGGTGCAGGAATTTGCAGGACATGAAAACATTGAAACAACTTTCAACTCTTATTATAAAAATATAAGCGATGATGATGATTTAATAATCGGCATGTGTGCTTGTTTGTAAGTAAAAAATTACTTACTCACTACTTACTCAAAGAATTAAAACAAAAAAAATCGGAAGTGTTGATTTTTCAACACTTCCAATCTTTATTCCAATGAGACATCGGGGATTCGAACCCCGGACAACTTGATTAAAAGTCAAGTGCTCTACCGACTGAGCTAATATCCCATACTCTTTTAGCGAGTAAATGCCCAGTTCCGGAATCGAACCAGAGACACAGGGATTTTCAGTCCCTTGCTCTACCAACTGAGCTAACTGGGCATAATGCTTTCGCATTGAGTTGCGGGAATAGGATTTGAACCTATGACCTTCGGGTTATGAGCCCGACGAGCTTCCAGACTGCTCCATCCCGCGATATTCTGTTAAGTCTTCTATAAAGAAGAATGGGCGGAGGTGGATTCGAACCACCGAAGCAATTTGCAGCAGATTTACAGTCTGTCCCCTTTGGCCACTCGGGAATCCACCCATTTTTAAATTGTAATACAACTTATCATAAGCTGTATAAAGCCGATGATCGGACTCGAACCGATAACCTGCTGATTACAAATCAGCTGCT
>CALZGM010000042.1 GCA_945787015.1 uncultured Roseburia sp. | reverse complement strand
TTTAATTCATGGCTCAGTTTTTAGTTCAGATGCTGTTCCGTGAATAATTCAGGTTTAATGATATTATGGATGTTTGGCTGTTTGAATATGATGGAGAGGTTGATTTAAGCAATGCTACAACGGATGAAGTGGCACAGGTTGCTTGGATGAACAGGGAACAGATAAAAGAATTGTTTGATGTTAATATGTTTGTGGATACATTGGAATACTTCTTTACGGAAGTGGATAAGCCGGAATAGATTTTGTTTTGTGGAAAGATAATAGAAGTATATAGGATAGGTCGTAAGTGAGAAAGGAGTAATTTTCAATATGAGTGATGATTTTAATTTAGATATTATGCAAAATGAAGCTGAACTTGAAAAATTATGTACAGATTCAGTAGAATTAATAAATTATGCAAGAAATGTTGTTGTGAATCACGTAAATACAGTGCAGATAATGACTTATTATTCATTAGGTAGATGGATTGTGGAAACACAACAAATGGGAGAATCGCGAGCAAAATATGGAAGTAAAGTTATTAAAACATTATCAGAAAAGCTTCAGAAAGAGTTTGGTAAGGGATTTTCAGAAGATACTTTAAAGAATGCCAGAAAATTTTATTTGACATATAAAGAACGAATAAGCGAAACGGTGTTTAGCCTTTTTGCAATTGAAAAAAGTGAAACAGTGTTTAGCCTTTTTGAAAAAGAGCCACCTTTTATTGTTTCGTGGTCACATTATTTACAGTTAATGCGCATAGAAAATGAAGCTGAACGTAGCTTTTATGAAATTGAAGCGGCAAAAACAGGATGGGGAGTTCGTACTTTGCAGCGACAATATAATTCCAGTCTATATGAGCGTTTGGCGTTGAGCAGAGATAAAGAAGGTGTTTTACGCCTTGCAACAGAGGGGAATGTTATTACGAAGCCGGAAGATATTATAAAGCAACCTACAGTTTTGGAATTTCTGGGAATGGAAGAAAAAGCGAAGTATTCAGAAACAGACTTGGAAACAGCCCTTATTAATAAATTACAGAAATTTTTATTGGAATTGGGAAAGGGTTATCTTTTCGAGGCAAGACAGAAACGGTTTACATATGACGAAGAAAATTTTTATGTGGATTTAGTATTCTATAATCGTCTGTTACGTTGTTATGTGTTGATAGACCTTAAAGTGGATAAACTGACACATCAGGATATCGGTCAAATGCAGATGTATGTTAATTATTATGATAGATATGAAAAATTAGAAGATGAAAATCCCACAATAGGTATTCTTCTGTGCAAAGAAAAGAATGATGCTTTAGTTGAGATTACTTTACCCAAAGATGCAAATATTTATGCATCAGAGTACAAATTATATTTGCCGGATAAGAAGTTGCTACAACAGAAATTGAATGAATGGATTGAAGAGGAAGAAGAATAGTTCTATAAATGGGTGTAGTTGGGATTTGAGTTTATATTAATAGGATGATGTTAACAGGGAGAATGTAAATGGGAATACAAAATACGAAGAGTTTTCAGGAATTTATTGAAAGTCAGGAAATATCAGCGGATAAAGAAAAAGATATAGAGCAAATGATAGGAGCTTTTTCTGAATATTTAGTAGCAGTTAATCCGGAATATGCCTATAATAAGACTTATTTGAGCGCGTATGTGAAAGATTTTATTCAATGTCAAAAAGCATTAAAACTAAAATATCAGATACTCTTAGATAAGATTTTGGTTAAGATTTTTGCTGCAGGTATTGAACAAGAATGCATAATCAGTATTGATGATGTATGGAAATTTGAAAAGGGAAAAGTAAATCTTAGCAACACATTTAATCCTTATATTGTTAAAGGGTACAAATTGCAGCTTGAATTGGAATTTATACATGAAAATGGATTTGTGATTGCAGAAGAAATAAATATTGAGGACAATTATGAGAAAATAATTGATGAGTGTATAGCAACTTTTTTTGAACGAAGAAAGG
Source organism: uncultured Roseburia sp. (assembly GCA_945787015.1). Classification (GTDB taxonomy): domain Bacteria; phylum Bacillota; class Clostridia; order Lachnospirales; family Lachnospiraceae; genus Roseburia. Next base: position 24,075 of record CALZGM010000042.1, on the reverse strand, counting down.
AAGTACTTGGGGATGAAACAGAATGAATTAAGCATACGCAAGAGATTGTTTAGTAAGCAGAATATATATTTGGCATTGTATTCTGTTGAGTCGTATATTTCAAACAGAGAATTGTTAGACAAACGGGATAAGGAGGAACTCAGTAGATTAAAGGACAAATTCGATGAGAAAAATATTGAAAAATGGATTGTAAAAGTGCAAGAACGTTTATATCAACTGATTGATGAGTCCCATTATTTATATGCAAGAATATTTTTCAAACCCAAAAAATATGATATAGAAAATGATAAGGTTGTATTTCGACCTTTACATTCATCAAGCCTTCTTGATCAGATTACAGCAGTTGCTATGTTAAATATTCTTATATATGATTTTGATGCAGATAATAAATTATCTATGTCAAATTTTAGTAGACTTATCCCTCATAATTTTTATGGAAATAGAGTTGCATATGAACCAGAGAAGTTATTTAAACCGTGGCAAGAGCAATATAAAGAATACACATCTAAAGCAAATGATTACTATAAAAATTTCCATGATAATGGAGAATACAAATGGGAAGTAAATCTTGATTTAGAGAATTTCTTCCCTTCAATAAATCCTGTCTGTTTATATAACTATATAGTTCAACAAATACCAGTTGAATATAGCGAAGATGATAAAAATATGCTTTGTAAGATATTAGAAAAACTGATCTTTGTTGAAATTGAAAAACTCAGTAAGAAAGATTTGGAGATATATTTAGGTGGAAAAAAACACAGGAATTGTAGATTTGCAATAGGACTTCCCCAAGGGCTTCCTCAAAGTTATTTTTTGGCAAATCTACTTATGGTAGAGGTGGAAAAGTTCTATAAAAAAGTATTGCCAGGTGAAATGGTGTTTTATGTTGATGATTCTGCTGTATTTACAAATGAAATAAAAGATGTTGAAGATTTTGGACAAAAGATTAAGGATGTCAATGAAGAAATAACTGTGTGGATGAATGAGTTGTATGAAAAGGAGAATCAATTTATTTCGTCAGATTTATTATCATTTGTTGCAGAAAAAATAGACTTGTATGGTATAAACATTCACCCACCTGGTGATAAGAGTACAATTTCCAATATTGCAGATAGTAAAGAAGGTGAAGTATATATTCATTGTATTGGTAGAGAAACATCAAAGACTGCATTTGATATCAATACAAGCTTTTCAGATGAAGAAAGTAGAATACTGTTGAATAAAACAGAAAGTATTTTAAAGGTAATAAACAAAGAATTAGAACAAATTGATTTAGAAATAAAGGATGAACAGCAATTAACGGTAGATGATAAAAAATATAAAGAGTCTTATAAAAAGAAATTGGTTCGTTATAAAAAGTTCTTTAAATATCGATATAAGGATTTACAGTACAGGGAGAAAAGCGATACGCAATCATTACAGGAAGAACTTTTAAACGACTTGAAATTTTTGGATGATAATAGTGATAAAAGGAGTAATCTTTCGGAATTTTTTGAACTGTATAATGAAGACACATTGGGGGCGGCTATCAGTTTTGTATTGAAAGCAATGCGCGAAATGGGAGAGAATTACTCTGTATTAACTGAAAAAATCCTTAAATTAAATCTGCTGTTATTTGGAAACAATAATAAAAATAGTTCCTATCTGTATGTTGTATACAAGGATTATATCGAGCAGTTTCAATATGAGGCTTCGGAAGTGTCAGCGTACACAACATTAAAAAGATTGGTCAAAGAAAGGACATCTTATGTAAGAAAAAAAGCAGATAACATTAAATCTAATTTTGTAAAGAATGAATTGAAAAGAATACATGGTGAATATCCGGTTAAGGATATTATGGGGCAGGAGTTTTATAATACTGCGAATCTGGTAATATCCAATTCGTCTGAAATACAAAGGCGATGTATAAATGCAGTTTTGTCAGGTTTAATGCAAATAGAAATTAGTGATGATGTAGTCTTGCAGAAAAATAATAATAGAAAAATTACATATTCTGAGTTAAGAATATTGATATATTTGAGGAATAATCATTTTACACTCGAAGATTTTGAAAAAATTAAAGAGGATTTTGTTCAAGATGAGTATCAGCATGCAATTGATTATTCAATCATACAGGTGTTAGGAGTGTTTAAAACATTCGTGAGTGTTCCAGCATATATTGATAATCTTATATTAGTTCATAAATACACTTGTGACGTATGGAAAAATGGTTCAAAACATTTGTATTTTTATACCCTTCACAATCAAGAACATGCTGTTGATCTAATTCAGAATTCATTAAAAATAATAAGGGCGATAGATTATATTAATATATCGAAAAATGACTATTATGTGTTGTTCATAGCCTGTTATTTACATGATATATCAATGGTAACATTTCCAGATTTAGATTCAATTCAATCCGGAGGTTTCGAGAGTAATAAAATATACTCAGATTTTGTTAAGAATATACGTGAAGAGTTGAAAAAATCAAATTTAGCAAAACGACCCGTGAAGAGATTGCTTAAAGAATATTATTTAAAAGTTGATTCGTTTTATGAAAAATTAGTACGAGAAAATCATGCAAAAAATAGTGCTACAGAAATAAGAAATCGACATGAACTAGGTTTTATAGATAGTGCACTTAGAGAAATTGTTGCAGAGGTATCAGAAGCACATGGATATAACGTAAATGATATTTATAAAATCAAATCAACTGCCAGTTCAAAGTTATGGAGCCAAAAATTTACAAAGATAATCCTGAGATTGGCAGATTTGTTGGATATGAGTAATTATCGTGTATCGGCATTGGTTTTGAATCACAACTTAGATAATATGGGAGATACTTCTAGATTTCATTGGTTGTCACATCTGGTTACAACGGGTTATGAAATAGAAACGGATTATTACTTGGATAAGGGCAAAAAAGTAGATTTTTTGGAAAAGAATAGTATTATTGAAAAAATTATGCTACGTATAGATGTTGAATTGCCACAGTTAACACATGAAAAACCGTATGGATGTAAAATGATGGGGTTAGAGTCAATTGATAAAACCACAATAAAAATAAAGTGTGGTAAAGAATGTACAAGTGATAAATGCAATTTCCTATGCAAGTGGTTTGCACAAAAAAATTACTATTTATTTTTGGAATTGGCATCTTTACAAGAATATTTAGAATCGCTCCCGGATAACTATTTTAAGACAGAGATTGAAGTAGTAGTGAATTCGAGCGATAAAAATAAACTATCCTCAAAGCAATTTACATTATTGAAAAAGTATGTGGATGGAAGGTAGGTACTGAGGTTTCTCTGATACATACTTAGGCTATTTGTAACGAGGATGCAATGAACATTATGATTATAGTCTCACCAGTCTCAAATTATAATGAGACTGGTGAGACTAAGATGAGACTAACGAAAAAACGTGGAGGAACAATTAATTAAATTCATTCATCGCATCCACATAACCATGTAATCCGTTTTCTTTCAATGCCAGTTTGGCATATAGCAGAGGGGTATCCTCTGCCAGCCGGTATAGATATACAATATCAGTCGGATCATCAAAGATAACGGAGGAATTATATTCCTTGCAATAGATAACAAGAATGGAGTTCTCACCGGTATTGATGATAACGGAGTCTGTGGCTGGTTCGTACATACCGAACTGGAAATTAAGATTGTTGTTCATGGCAGTCTCTTTCCCACAGATATTTTGCACCATCCAGCAGGTGGATAATAGCTGTTAGCATATTAGTGTATTCGATTTGTAATTCCTTGATGCCTTCTGCATTTCAAGTAATTGCAGATATAATGCATTCACGGTTTGCACCAAAGGATATATAGTTTCTTTCTTACCAACAACACAGATGCGGTTATAGATGCAGGAACGGACAAAGTAATCTTTCTTCATCATTCCACTGGCAAGAATCCGAGCTTCGATTTGTTTTCGTTCAGCGTCAGTAATTCTGAAGCTGATGGTTGGATTTTTATGTTTGTTACTCATGGTAATGCTCCTTTCGTTTTGGCTGTGGCAGCAGGCGTAATAGATAACCTGACAGCCACAAGAATTTATTCATTGTGAGTAATAAAAAAGTAGATTATATCAAGCCGATGGAAAATTAAAGGTGCAGATACTGCAACTAATTTGCTACTAAATGTTTTGAAAACGATGCGAAAAGAGCGATATTTAGCGAAATAGAGATAGCTGAAATGCAGGAAATATCAGCATTAATGAGTTGTCGATAAAAACCTCGGGAAGAGTTTGGATAACGGACAAAAATGCCGAAAGCCTGTATTTATGCGGGTTTCCGGCATTTGTTTTATCGAATGGCTCTACTTTGGCTTTATTTGTGAATGGAGTAATGGAAAGTTTCTTATGGTTTGAAATAAAAATTTCATTGACACAAGAGATTATTGATAGTATGCTTATTCCCCAAATTAGAGGTGCATGGAATGAGTGATTTAATTGAATTAAAATTGGTAACAGAAGATGAAGCAGAGTGTTTGCATAGGCTACAGGTAGAAGCGTTTATGCCATTATATGAAAAATATCAAGATGATGATACAAGTCCGGCAAAAGAAAGCCTGAAAAGAGTAACAGAGAAGATTATTGAGGATAATTCAGATTTTTACTTCATTGTGTTTCATGGAGAAAAAGTTGGAGGTGTGAGAGTCAGATGGCATCAAGGCAAAAAGGTGTATGAAAATGTTAATTGGATATCTCCTATTTTCACAATTCCCAAATTTCAAAATAAAGGGATTGCGAGCACGGTGATAGAACAATTATTTGATATTTATCCGGATACAATAGAATGGCGTTTAGATACGATAAAGCAGGAAACAGGCAATTGCCATTTATACGAAAAATGCGGCTTTGTTAGAGTTGGCGAGGATATAGTAATAAATGAAAAGATGACATTGGTTGATTATGTAAAAAACGGTATTAGAGTACGAAGATTTGAAGAAAATGATAACAGACGCATTTGATAAATCAGAGGTTTTGTTTGGACCAAAAGATTTCTATGGCGAGCAAAAGCATTTATGTGACAAGTGTATTATTGTCTTTTCAGAGGTGATATTTGAATATTGGAAATAGTGGATACAGTGTAAGACCTTCTGAAAGAAGGAAGGGATATACGAACGAAGCTTCGAATTTGAAGGCGAAATTGCAGGTGTATATAAAGTAGAATTGTAATATTAAATCGTGTGTTCTATATTGCACCAAAGAGATTTTTGGTGTTAGAATACTGCTTAAGGAAAGTACCCATGACAGGGTGGTAGCCTCCCGAGTTTATGATACCGGTTTACCGGAATACATAGGAAGGGAGGTGGCGCCGATGACAGCTTATGACATCATTTCGATTTTCATTGGGGTATTAGCTTTGCAGATGTCCTTTGGTAGCTTGATTGTAGCGTTGCTTGCCTTTTTCGATAAGAGAAACAAGCGAAAATAAAAATGCCTATCCTGTCTGACCCACAGGATAGGCGGTGTCCCTAAGGACATTTCTTTAGCCTAAACTCGGAGCATCCACCTTTGGAGTGGGTGCTTTTTGTTTACTTAGATATTATCATGTTATATTTGATAATTCAAGATGTAACAATTAATTTCATGACAAATTGTTTATGCTCTGTTTAAATAGCATAGTTTAGATTTTATTGCCTATCGCCAGGTTGCTCTGTATACTGTCATTATGTTACAGAAAGAAAAAATCTCAGAGCACCCTCCGTGACAAGTTGTGTACTCTGAGATCTGGTAAAAACCATGTTTATTATAGCAGAGTATTCGCTTGTTCACAATGAGGAAACAGGTGTTTTTTGTTAAGTGTGAACTTCCTGTGAGAAGTATCACTCAACCGGCCGACAATTGAGTGTGACATCCGAAAACCGCAGAAAATCAAGGATTTTTGGCAAAATCTGGTTGTAAAAGTGATGAATATACGATATAATATTAAGTGAGAAGTATCACTCAATATTTATTACAAAAGGAGAATATCGTGTATTTAGATTACCAGGTGGAAATACCAAATGAACCCGGGAAAATTACCCGATTCAGGAAGGGTAAAGCAACCTATATCAGGTATGCAGCGGGGAGAATTTATAATGCCGAAAAGAAGTACAATGTACCTGATCATAAGACGATAGGTAAGCTCGTTTCGGAAGAATCTATGATGATGATTCCGAATGAAAACTTCTTGAAGTACTTTGGTGATGTCGAACTTCCTGAAATCAAAACCGGAGTAGACAGAAGTAGCTGCTTGAAGATAGGAGCATTTCTGGTTGTAAGAAAAATCATGGAAGAATATAATCTTCCACATATGATTACAAAATATCTTGGATCCAAGGACGCAGGTTTGTTTTTGGACCTAGCGACATATTCCATTATTACAGAAGGAAATGCGGCACAGCATTATCCTACGTATGCTTATAATCATCCTCTCTTTACAGAGAAGATGCACATATATAGTGATTCTAAAATTTCAGATTTCCTTGCATCAGTATCCGATGATGCAAGAATAGGTTTCTTAAATGAATGGAATGAAAAAAGGGATCATAGAGAAAAGATTTATATATCTTATGACTCTACCAATAAGAATTGTCAGGCTGGAGAGATTGAACTGGTAGAGTATGGACATCCGAAGGATGATAAAGGCCTTCCGGTATTCAATTATTCAATCGCATATGACACTGGAAATAAGGAGCCGCTCTTTTATGAGCAGTATCCCGGAAGTGTTGTAGATGTATCACAGCTGCAGTTCATGCTTGAAAAGGCGATGGGCTATGGATATAAGAAGGTTGGTTTTATCCTCGACAGAGGATATTTCAGCAAAGAAAATATCCAGTACATGGACCGGTGTGGTTATGATTTTGTTATCATGGTCAAAGGAATGTCTTCCTTTGTAAGTGAATTGATCCTTGAAAACAGAGGAAAGTTTGAAAATGTCAGAGAGTATGGTATCAGACAGTATAAAGCATTCGGAATGACGGTAAAGAAACAGCTGTATGCATCAGATAAAGAAGAAAGATATTTCCATATTTATTATTCGGATGCGAGAGCGACTGCGGAACACGAGAAGACGGAAAGTAAGATTGACCGTATGAAAAAGTACCTTGATAGCATTAAGGGAAAGGCAGTAACGATATCAGAAGGATATAAAGAATATTTCCACCTTGAAATATATGAACCGGATGGAACATTTCTTTATGCCAGGGAGAAGACAGAAGCTGTGCAACGTGAAATCGATTTAGGAGGCTATTTTGTCATCGTCACATCAAGAAAAATGACTGCGAAAGATGCCTTGGAACTATACAAGAGCAGAGATACTTCTGAAAAGCTCTTTTTGGGAGACAAGTCGTATCTGGGAAACGGTGCATTAAGAGTACAGTCAGACGAGACAGCCAATGCAAAAATATTTGCAGAGTTTGTGGCACTCATTATCAGATGTAAGATGTACACTCTCTTAAAGGATGAGATGGAACGTCTGGATAAAAAGCCAAACTATATGACAGTACCGGCGGCCATTCGCGAGCTTGACAAAATAGAGATGATTAAAGGTCTTGATGGAAGGTATCGAATGGATCACGCAGTAACTGCAACGCAGAAGACAATACTGTCAGCGTTTCAAATGGATGATAAAACCATTCGAAAGCAGGCAAACGAACTGGCTGATATGTTAGAAAAAAATGATAAAGAAAAGCGATAATATCTGGAGGAAAAGACGATGGCAAGAACTAAAAAAGTAACTTCAATAAAAGAAGAAATCTTAAAGCAGGAAGAAGCGGTTGCAAGGTCAAAAGAAAAGTATGATGCAGAAGTGAAAAAACTCAAAGATTTATATGCAAAGCAGGATGAAATGAAGAAGAAGGAACTGTTCGCGGCTGTAGAAAAGAGTTCCAGATCATATGAAGAAATCATGGCATTTTTGCAGGAAGAGGTTCGCAATGACTGATAAAGAATTGTGGCGTCAAATGGAACAGTTAGCCTCTGAAGAACAATCGGTGGAACGTGATATGGCGTTCATGCTTTTGCTAAAAATGGCCTATGATAAGGATATGAAACTGATAATGTCCTGTGCATATGATCCGATGATGCCAGGCATGGCCAGGCAAGGGTTTATGGAAGTCATGGGAAAGAGAATGATGGTATGTTTTACAAGCAAACAAAGAGCCAAGCAGGCAAAATACAACATGACATGGGACGTGGCCAAAGCCAGGGATCTTATGAATAACATGTTCAACAAAGAGAAAATCATGGGTATGGTATTCAATCCTAATGACGAAAATATGGTTATTGTTTTTAAGGAATTACTACTACCTATCATGCCGGGAGACAAGCCAAAGCCTGAGTTTTATAGAGAATAATGTGGTTTTGAGTGAGAAAAAATCAGGAAGTTAACATCAATATTTCATCTAACAAAATAGCGATTTATGCCGCCACTACGTCTGGATGGAGTGCTTTGCGCAGATATTCCGGCAGTCTGGCCTCAAAATCAGCAGTGAAATCAGCAAGCTGTTCGTCGCTAAGTTTCAAAATCTCCTGAAGGCTTGCCATCAAAGCATCCATAAGGATACTAAGTGAACGACAGAAAGTGATATCTGCCATCTCATCTACCAGAAAAAAGAACAGTTCGCCCAGTGTCCTCTGATCTTCGTTCTGCCTCTGCTCCATGGCAAGCAACATATATCTGGTAAACACGATTGCTACGTGAGCAGTCAGTGCATCATAAGATAAGCTATGGCATTCACCAATTAGGTTCAGCATAGACTTGCAGGTCTTGAAAAAGACTTCGATCTGCCAGCGTTTTCCATAAATTCGGATGATTTCTTCCTCCGAGAGAGTTGTATCAGTGCATACAAAGGCAAGCCAATCTTTACGATTCGCTTTGTTTCTCACACAAACGATTTTTGCCGGAATGGGATTTTCTTTTCCAACCATTACATCAACAGAAATAAGGTACTTAGAACGACCTCGCCGTTTCTTGTTTCTGGAGTATATCTCCTTGATATTCAATTGCTCCTCACCATAAGCGTACTTGATGCGACTGCTTTTCTTGATCATTGCAATCACATCCATTCCTCTGGACTTGATGTCAATTATCTGTGCCGGATTCGAAAACCAGGAATCAAAAAGAACGTATTCTGCAGACAATCCTGCGGATACGGCCGTATCAAGGAGAGTCAGCATTGCCTCAGGTGCTTTTGTCTGAGCAAGCTTGCATCGCTTTCCAGCGAGAGTTCTCTTATCGAATGCTTTCACTGGGCCGATGATATTTGATTCTTTGGATGACGCAAGAAGACAGCTGTTTACCGGAATCAGAGTATTTCCATCGCTCCAGCTTAAGGTCAGCATGCGAAAGCCTTTCCTGAATTTCATGCCTGTATGGTCGAAGACTTTGGAACCAAGTTCAGTTTTCTTGCAGCTGGTACGATTGAAAAGGCTGTCATCAATGATGAATACAATCTTTCTGGAATCATCCGTAAGATCCCTGATGTCATTATTAACGGTATCTGAAGCAAGCAGAGTCGTAAAACGAAGCCAGTTTGTCTTGGTGGAGTTCAAAAAGCGATAAAATGTATTCTTTGAGAAATCTTCCTTGAAGGAACCGGTACGTTGCTGCATGTACATACTTCTTCCAGTAAAAATGTTACCAAGCTTGTATTTGAGCAGAGATATAGAAGAAACACCCTTCTCTTTGGTTCCGTTGCACTGTTTCAGCAGTTTCCCAACATGATGCTTGGTAAAAAACTTCTGTACGCAATCAAGTAATGCGTTTTCTTCTGAATGATTCTGTGGTAGAATGGACATGGCATAAATCTCCCTTAGTTTATTGGTTTCTGGACAATTCCATTATACCAAGTGGATCGTATTTATGCCTTTTTTATTGGCTGAAATATTGAATTTTCAAGGTTCAGCACACCTTAATGGTGTGGGAAGTTTGAGTTACTTATTCTTAATGCTATCTTATTCCTGTTCATCCATCTCTAAGCTCCGGCCGGAACTGGAGAAATATATGAATAAGAATAAACATTTAGTTTTAGATCAAAGATACGTAATCGAACATTCTCTTAATGAAAACATGAGTTTTAAATCCATTGGCAAACTGATTCTTAAGGACTGTACCACTGTATCCAAAGAAGTGAAAGCTCATATCCTATTCGAAAAGAAAGGTGCTCCCTATAAACCTTTTAACGACTGTCTGAATAGAAATCACTGCTTCCATTATGGTGATATATGCCGCTCCTGTGAACGTCATAAAAGCCGCAACAAATGCAGTTTCTGCGGTCATTGCACAACCTCTTGTGAGGATTATTCCAAAGAGGAATGTCCCAAACTATCCAAGGCTCCATATGTATGTATGTAATGGATGTGACCTGCTAAATAGCTGCACCCTTGAGAAAAGATTCTATAAAGCTCTTGCAGCACAAAAAGAGTATGAATTGGTACGAAGCGAATCACGTTCAGGCTTTAATCTCTGCGAAGATGAATTGAAACAGCTTGATTCTGTCATCAGTCCTTTACTCAAAAACGGTCAGTCCATTCATCACATACTTACCAACAATCAGGACAAAATTTCTTGCTGCGAAAAAACAGCTTATATTTATGCCGATAACGGTCTTTTTTCCGCCAGAAACATAGATATGCCCAGAAAAGTCAGATTTAAGCCCAGGAAGAAAAAGTCAGTCCCTCTCAAAGTTGATAAATCTTGCAGAATTGGTAGGAATTATGAAGATTATAGACTTTACAGAGAGAACAATCCTTCGCTTCCTGTTGCTGAACTTGATTCTGTAGAAGGTATAAAAGGTGGTTCTGTATTACTCACCATTCACTTTGTACTTCCAAAGCTTCAACTGGCATTTTTGCGCGAAGCAAATGACTCTAAATCTGTGACTGACATATTTAATCATCTATACGAATTACTTGGTTTTGATAACTTCACAAAACTATTTCCCATATGTCTGGCCGACAACGGAACCGAATTTTCTGATCCATTTGGTATTGAAGTTGACTCAGATGGCGTGATAAGGTCCCGGGTATTTTATTGTGACCCCTCTTCTCCCGGCCAGAAAGGCGCTTGCGAAAACAACCATGAATTCATAAGAAGAATCATTCCGAAATCTACTGACCTTGGGCAGTACACTCAGTCCCAAATAGATCTCATGATGGATCACATCAACTCCTATGGGCGACCGGAACTTGGTGATAAATCACCTTATGAAATGTTTGAATTCTACTATGGCAAAGATATATTAGAGCTACTCGGTGTTCACAAAATACCTGCAAATGAAATAATTCTCAAGCCGGAATTACTTAAGTACAAATAAGGAGACCAGGCTAAACCCGCTCTTTATCTTTGTGCATCGCACACTTCTATCCTTACTTCACTTGATCGATACTATTCTGATGAGAAGTAACTGTGTCAAGGCTGCCACAGGCACCTTTTTACGGCTTTGGCCTTGACACAGTTACTTCCAGCAGATAAAAACCACCTAAGCGAAGTAAGGATAAATATTTCTGCATCTGCAGAAATTTCCTTATTAACAACAAAAAGGCTGGAGTCCTACGCAGTTGGATGAGTTCCATAACGCTCCCTTTAGGGGGGGGAATTCACTAACTCTTACACGGACCACGTGAATTCGACTTCTCATTTTTATGCGCATTTTTCCGGCTTTTGGCTTATTATATATGCTTTTTAACATAAATACCACCATTTTCGTAACAAAAAACTTCCACCTCGTGGAATTAAGTCCTACAAGGTGGAAGTAACTGTTACAAAGTGGAATTTATTTTTACAAGTGACCAATGAAAAGAAGTTGAATAAATAAATGGAGCTCGGAAATCCAGTGTTTATGCGGGGCTCCAAACATCTGGACCCGAAAAGCTGTTTCGCATATTACGACGTACTCAATCTTTTCAGAGTATTGATTGAAACTTAAGTTTAACTTTTTTCTTCAAAATTTCACCTCCGGAACATAAAAAACTCATGAGAACTTAATCATTTTTAGAATAGCTTTAGAAATCCGACAAACTCTGGACACAATTCATTGATATAGTATTAATTGTAGCAAATACATATCAGTATTTCATTCATAACACTTGGAGGGTGAAATGCCCTCCTTTCCCTCGGCAACAACGAGTTAAATCGTTTATATATATCCTTTTTCTCTCTTTTTTGAAACACTGCGTCAGCAGTGTTTTTTGTGTGCTGAAAGAATGGAGTCTCAAAACAGTGGATTAAATTTACTTGTGCATTTTTAATGCTTTTTTGGTAGAATACCATTATAAAAGTCCTATAAAGAAGTTGAAAAGCAGCTTCGGTTTGGCACAGGCTGTGGAAGATGCAAGGAATTTATTCAGTATCTGATAAGGGATTTATTGGCAGAAGAAAGATGAATTATTTTACTACCCATCAGATGAGTATATTTTTTATCTAATGACAGTGGATGGTACAGGAGGACTAAGAATATGAAAATAGCTGTGAGTGCATGTCTGCTAGGTGAAAATTGTAAATACAACGGCGGAAATAACTATAGTGCAAAGTGTAAAAGTCTACTTCGGGAGCATGAGGTGATTGCTGTTTGCCCCGAGGTGATGGGAGGCTTGCCAACGCCCAGGGTTCCGGCTGAGATCGTAAATGGAATTGTAACCACGAAAGATGGACGTATTGTGGATAAAGAGTTTCGCACTGGGGCTGAGCTTGCTCTTGGAAATGTGATAGATCATGGTGTTGAATTATGTATTCTACAGTCAAGAAGTCCCAGCTGTGGGGTAAAGGAAATCTATGATGGGACCTTTCAGGGACATAAGATTCCCGGACAGGGAGTATTTGCGAAAATGCTGCTTGCTGCCGGAATAAAAGTCATTGATGTAGAAGATTTATAGAATCTGTCAGATTGCCGTCGGGGATGGTTCGCGTAGGGACTATATAACGAATAATGAAAAAAAGCATGCGTTCGTCTTTAAGACTTACCATGCTTTTTCAGGTTCATGCTATTTAGAAGGAGAAGATACAATCATAATAGCACGGTGAGCATTGCAGGCTAACTTACAAAGCTCTCAGATATATGAATCGGTAACAGTTCGTATATAAGTTCTAGGGAGGAAAACTTGAGTTTTAGCGGGGATACACTATTTCAAGGGGGATTGAACCGTTACCTTGTTTTGATCTGATTAATGAATAACACATTTTATGAGTCTTTTGTCTCTGAATGCATAAACTGTATGATTTTCTGCATGAATTGCAAAAAAGTGGCCTTGAATTGGGATAATGATTGCATTATCTCCCCCGATACCTTATACTCCACATAGAAGCTTGGACGTGGAGGACGGACGAACATGCATGTGACTGAAAAAATCGTAAAACCGCTGACAGAGGCGAAGTATTTAAATGCGGATAATGTTGACCGGTATCGGAGCATTATGCGCATTTTTTATGAGAATTATGAAAAGCTGAAATACTGGATGTATCAGGAAGAGGTTTATGCGGAAATGATACAGGATCCGTATTTTAAGGAATACCGTATGGAGCAATGTCAGCAGGATCTGAATGCACTGACAGAGTGGAAGAATCTGAATACCATTCAGGATACGAGGAAGGTATCCTCTATTGAAGAATTTAAAAATAAAAAGTTCCGTTATCAGATGTCCGAGTACAGTGTAGAGATCGAAAGGCTTGTGCTTCGGCTGGAAAATCTGTTTATTGAAGGTGCTTCCCTGGAGCCTACACTTTTGGAGAGAATCCGACAGGAAATCGAATGTTTTCCTGACATGGCGGGGAAGGATGTTAGTGACGTTTACAGCTGGTGGAATGATCTTAATAACAATTTTATCCGCCTGAACCAGAATTATCAGGACTATATCAGAGACTTAAACAGCGTAAAAGCTGAGGAAATGATGCGGACAAAAGAGTTTCTTGTGTTCAAGGATAAGCTGGTCGAATACTTGCGTAATTTTATCAAAGGGCTCCAAAGAAATGTGGGAGTGATTGAAGAACATCTGCGGCTTTTGGATGCAGAAGTTCTGGAGCAGGTGTTGGGAAAGGTCGTTTCTTATGAGCTTTCCATTCCCAGAATGGATGTGGAAATATCAGAAGAGATGATCGCAGCCAAAACAAAAGGACGTTATGAGAGCATACGAAACTGGTTTGTTTCGGAAAACGGACAGGAGAATGAGGCCGGAAAGCTGTTTGATGCCACCAATGAGATCATCCGAAGAATTACCCGTTATGCCACGCAGCTGAGTGAAAAGAATGCCCTTGGTGCCAATCGAAGAGAGGAATACCGGAAGGTAGCAGAAATTTTCTTAAAATGTGAGAATCTTACGGAAGCAGGGAAGATGTCTGCCATGGTCTTTGGACTGGAGTCTCCCTGCCATTTAAAAGGTGAGATCGTCCGGGAAACTGACAGTATGAATCAAGGCGTTTATGAGGAAGCTGCTTTAGAATATATTCTGAAACCACGAATCAGAAATTACAGGGAAAAATCAAGAAGAAGCTCTATTTCAGATTCCAGCAGGGAAAAGGAAGAAGCCAGAAAGCAGATGATGGAGCAGCTGAAAGAGGATCGGAGAAAAATCGAAATGCTTGAGCAAGGTGGAGTGATTGATTTTGCCCGGCTTCCGGTCATTGAACCCAGAGTGCGGGAAATATTGTTGAAATGGTTGTCTGACGCACTGGAGGATCCGGACTTTAGTGCAAGAACGGATGACGGCAGACAGTACCATCTGGATATGGAGCATGCGAAGGAAACTTGCGTGATACGCTGCGAGGATGGGAATTTCACTATGCCGGCTCTACGTATTGTATTTATGGAGGATTCGTAAAGATGAAGGAACTGGAGCTTTTGTTAAACAGGCGGTGGATCTTAAAATCAGAAGACAAGGAATTGTATTACAAGGTGAGAGATTCCATTGGGAATATTCGGAAGTTCGCTACAGAGAAGCTGGGCTGTCAGGTCATTGAAAATTCCCTGCTTGTTAAGCTGGAAAAAATACCATCTGTTCCTGAAACATTTATGGGAATCGAAGAATTTACATCAAAAGAAGAATACGCCTTTCTTTGCATTCTGCTCATGTTTTTGGAGGATAAGGATGCAGAGGAGCAGTTTGTAATTTCACAGCTTACAGAATACGTCGCTTCCAATATGCCGGGAGGTCAGGTGGATTGGACATTATTTACGAGCCGGAGGAGACTGGTAAAGGTGTTGCGCTATGCAGTGTCCCAGGGAATCCTCAGGGTAACCGACGGAAGTGATGATCTGTTTATGGATGAGCAGGCGGGCGAGGTTCTTTACGAAAACACCGGTGCGTCGAGATATTTTATGCGAAGCTTTTCCAGGGATATTATGGATTATGCAAGACCGGAAGATTTTGAAGAGAGTGACTGGTTTGAGATGGATGAGGACCGAGGAATTGCAAGGAGACACAGGGTCTATAAGAAGCTTCTGTTTTCCGTGGGAATGTACAGGGAAGCAAGTACTGAGGAAGATTTTGAATATTTGAAATATTATGGCAGGAGATTGTCCGAGGATCTGGAACAAAATTTTGATTGTCAGGTACACATCCACAAAGGAAGTGCGTTTCTGATCATGGGGGAAGATTGCCATATGGGAGTGTCTTTTCCGGGAAATAATGTTTTGTCGGATATCATTCTGTTGTGCTGCGGCAAAATTCGGGAAAAAGTAAAACAGGAGACCTGGAAGGTGCAAAAGGATGAAAGGATTCTTATCGACACCATGGAGTTTGATCAGATGTTAAAGGAAGTAAAGGCAGAGTTTGGAAGCGGATTTACAAAAAACTACCGGGAGATGCCGGAAGGAGAATTTTTGAGAGAAATATCAGAGTGTTTGGAACGATGGACTCTTATCAGGCGGGATGAAAAGGAAAAGACAGTGACCGTCTATCCATCGGCTGGAAAGATGGCAGGGCACTATCCAAAGGACTATACAGGAGGAAGTCAGGATGAATAGCAGATGGCAGGCAAACAAAATAGGATTGATCAATTTCTGGTATTATGACGAGCAGGAATTCCCGTTTGTCAAAGGAAGAATGCTGCTTCGTGGCTCCAATGGTTCGGGAAAGTCCGTTACGATGCAGAGCGTGATCCCTTTGCTTCTGGATGGAAATATGAGTCCGGAGCGTTTGGATCCTTTCGGCTCCAGAGATCGTAAAATGAGCAGCTATCTTTTGGAAGAGGATGATGAAAGAGAGGAGAGAACCGGATATTTATATCTGGAATTTCGCAGAAGCGAGAGTGAAACCTACCTGACCATTGGCATGGGTATTCGGGCAAGAAAAGGAAAACCTCTGGATAAGTGGTACTTTAGCCTGACCGATGGAAGACGGATCGGAAAGGATTTTTACCTATATAAAGAAACGGACGAAAAGGTGACCCTTTCGAAAAAAGAACTGGAGAACAGAATCCAGGGTGGAGGCTATGTATTTGACCGACAGACGGAATACATGGAGTATGTCAACCGTCAGATCTTTGGATTTGAGACCGTGGAAGAATATAAAGAAATGGTTGACCTTTTGATCCAGCTTCGTACACCGAAGCTGTCCAAGGATTTTAAACCATCTGTCCTCAATGAAATCTTAAGTAATTCTCTGCAGCCTTTGTCGGAAGAGGATCTGAGACCTATGTCTGAAGCCATTGAGAATATGGATACCATGAACATGAATCTGAAGGCAAGGCAGGAAGGAAAGCAGGCAGCAGAAAAAATAAACAGGGTTCTGGATAAATATAACCGCCTGCAGCTGTTTGAAAAGGCAAAAAGTTATGATGAAAAGAAAAAAGAGCTCTCCTCATTGGAAAAGGATGAAAAGGCTAAGAAGCAGGAGCTTTTGGAGTGCCAGGCAAGAGTCGGAGCCTTAGAAGAAGAAACCAATGAACTGAATGCCACAAAAGCTGCTATGGAGAAAGAGCGGGAATCTCTTGGTGCCAGTGATGCAGTGGCATTGAAAAAGCTTGAAATGGAGTTAAGTGGTAAAATTGAAGAAAAAAAATCCATATTAGCGGAAAAACAAATTCAGCTTGAAGGAAAAAATGAACAGATCATAGAGACAGAGAAAAAGAAAAGAGAAGAGGAAGACAGGGAATATCAAAAGGAGCAGGAGCTTACCACTCTTTTAGATGAGATGCAGGCTGAAGCGGAGGATATGGGCTTTGAGGAGCACAGTTTCTTTGCGGAGGAATTAAAAAACGGTTTTCAAAACCCATTTTCTTTTGAAACTCATCAGAAACAATTTGAAAATACCAGACAGAGCATCAGTAAGGGAACTGCGATCTTGCAGGATGTACAGCTCTGGCAGCGTCAAGTGGATGAACAGCATGCGAAAAGAGAGAAAAATCAGCGGGAATTAGACAGTGTAGGGCGGCGGATCGCACAGACAGAAAATCTGCTGGTACAGGTACAAAATGAATGGAAAGAAAAACTCTATAGTTGGAATTCCTCGAATCAGGAGCTTGTTTTACCGGATATGATTTTGCGTCAGCTGGCCGTCTTTGCAGAAGATTATCATGAAAAATCAGATTTCTCCGGTGTAAAGAAAACTTTGGCTGATGTCTGGATTGAAAAAAAGGGAAGTCTCGATGGACAGATTCGAAAAAATCAGGAAGAAATCATATCTGTTCAAGAAGAAATTGAGGCGCAGGAAAGGGAACTAAAGGAATGGGAAAACCAAAAGGAACCGGAACCTGAACGAAGCGAGGCTGTACTAAAAAACAGAAGCCGCCTGGAAAAGCTTGGGATTCCCTATCAGGAATTTTACAGGATGCTGGAATTTGGACAGGAGCTTGATAAAACTTCCTGTGACAGACTGGAGGAGGCCTTGCTGGAAATGGGTATCCTCGATGCCCTTGTGATTGATGAGCAGTATCAGGAACAGGTGCTTCGCCTGGATTACGGATGCTGTGATAAATATTTATTTGTGGGAAAACAGCGGGCGGAAAGAAGCATCCTGGATGTACTGGATCTTAACGATACGGTCAATGATATTTTCCAGAATCAGAGAATTACCGGAATCCTGGAAAATATTGCTTATGGCAGAGATGGAATTACAGCCGTTTCCCAGGAAGGTGTATACCGTCTGGGAGTGTTGACAGGAACTGTAACAGGAGACTATGAAGCAGGATTTATCGGAACAAGGGCCAGAGAGAAAAACCGCCAGCAGAAAATCCTTGCATGCAGAGAAAGACTGGAACTGCTTAGTGAAGAACTGGATAAGCTTAATAAAAGCACAGAGGAACTAAGGCGTAGAATGCATACTCTGGAAGAAGAATATGGAAGCTTTCCCACGGACGATGATCTTCGGGAGGCACTGTTGTTGCTTTTGAAGGAACAAAGAGAGGACGAACGACTTCGGGAAGAAGGACTGCGGATCGATGCAGTACTTTTGGAATTGACGGAAAAATTAAAGCAGCTGAAAAAAGAGGCACTGGAGATTGCAGACAAGCTGTATCTGACCTGCAGCTATGAGGTGTTTCGAAGGGCAGAAGAAGCAGCCGGGGAATACGGACAATATTTTTATCAGTTGAAATCAGGACATGAGCTGTACCTTCAGATCGTATACCATAAAAGGGAGCTGATAGAGCGTATTGAGGATTTGGAAGCCGATATGGAGCAGATCCGATATGATATGAAAAACACAGAAAATGTGCTGAAAAAAGAGTTGGCAGAACATATTTCCGTTCAGGAACAGCTAAGGCTTACAGATTATGAGAAAATTAAGGAACGTTTGGATAACTGTATGAAATGGCTGGGGGACTATCCGAAACTTCTGAAAAATTGTCTGGAGGAAAAAGGACAGAAAGAGCAGCAGAGCAGGTATTTGGAGGACTATTTAAGGCAAAGTTCAGAAAAGATTGAAGATTGCAGGAAAAGTGTGGAATATCTTGGAAGGTGTTATACGGCAGAAAAAGAGCTTGGCTATGTAGTGCTTCCGGAAGGGCTGGGAGAAGATGCGGCAGAGGTCAAAAGCTTTCTGGATCCAGACTGCGGTGCCCTTCAGAAGGAAGCAGTTATTCAGGATGTAAACAGTATTTATTTTCAAAACAGAGGTTTTCTGAATGATTATCAGCTGACTCTGACAGAGCTGTTTGAAAGGCCTGAAGAGGAGATTCCTTCGGGACTGCCTTCGCCAAAGCGTATGGATATTCATGCAAGATATCAGGGGGTAAAGATTCCCTTTGGAAAATTACTGGTTCATCTGGAAGAAGAAATTGCAGAACTTCAGGAGCTGATCAAAGCAGGAGACAGGGAATTATTTGAGGACATTCTTGCCAACACCATGAGCCGGAAGATCCGTGGAAAGATCAATGCATCAGTTTCCTGGGTTGAAAAGATGAACGGACTGATGGGAGCTATGAATACTTCCAGTGGATTGAAATTAAGCCTCCGTTGGAGAAGCAAGACAGCGGAGCATGAGGATCAGCTGGATACGACAGAGCTGGTAAATCTTTTGAAGAAAGATTACCGTCTGATGCGGGAAGAAGAGGCTGCAAGGCTGTCACTTCATTTCCGTTCTAAGGTAGAGGAGGCCAGACGCAATGCCAAAGACAGTGGTGGAATGGTTTCCTTCTATCAGGTCATGAAGGAAACCTTGGATTACCGGAAGTGGTTTGAATTTCAACTGTTTTACCAAAAGAGTGGAGAGCGCCAAAAAGAGCTTACCAATAGTGCGTTTGGTACCTTTAGTGGCGGTGAAAAAGCCATGTCCATGTATGTACCGCTGTTTTCAGCAGTGGTTGCAAAATATCAGGGCGGACGCAAGGATGCTCCCCGCCTGATTTCTCTGGATGAGGCATTTGCCGGAGTTGATAATAAAAATATCCGGGATATGTTCCGGCTGATGACAGAATTTGAGTTTGACTTTATCATCAATTCCCAGGTACTGTGGGGAGACTGCGATACGCTGGATGCATTGGCTATTTATCAGCTGATTCGTCCGGAAAATGCAAAGTTTGTAACCGTAATGCCTTACCTGTGGAACGGAAAGGCAAAGGAGATGTTAGACAATGAACAGAAGCTGGAGCAAAGAGCAGCAGAGTTTGCCGGCTAGAGAATGTATGGACTATTTTCGGGAGCATTCTGTATTTGACAGGATGTTTCGGGGATTTCGGGAGAAATATGTTTCTTATGGAAGCTTTTCCGGTACAGTGGTCATAAAAAATCTGTCAGAGGAGGATCTCGAGGTACTGGAAGGCTTCTTTCAGAAAAACTTTCACGGAAAGAAAAGCGTGTCTGTTTCCGCGGCCCGTTTTGAAAAGGCATTAAAGGAAAGCCGGTTTGGTGACCTTTTGCCAAAAGAAGTTCTAGAACTATATTTCGGGGAAGCGATGGCAGGAAAAAAGGAACAGCAAAGAGAAGAGGAAGCACTGTGGAGTCAGGTATTTGAAGAGGCAGGAAGGCAGTGCGTTGGAACTGCGGCGGAGCAGTGGCTTCATGAAATTATGCTGGAAAAAGGTGAAAGCTATTTCTATCTCAGGAAGCGCTATCGGGAAGCAGGAAAGTCTATGGAGGAGCTTAAGAAACTTCTTGAGCTGGGAATCCGGGTCATCAACGGTTTTCCCTATCGTGAAAACTCCCTGGAATATCTGGCGGTTTTTGGCGCAAGAATGACCGGAAATCCCCATGCCTTTGACGATGGTGAGCGTGACGGGCAGTTTTTGCGTTTTCTGATACAATGGGAAAATGCAAATCGGGGAATCAGGATCAAAGATACGGATATTTTTCCGGCCCTGCAAAAACAAAAATCTTATCTTGCAGCCGGGATTTTAAGAGATGATATTTCCAATTATGTCCTGATATCAGGCATTCGGGTCTGGAAGAGGCAGGGGAGAATTCACGAAGGTATGGAAGGGTTTTATCTGGAAAAGGAGCCTGTTCAGGTGCCGTTGTCTGTCATTGCAGGCTGGGAACGTGTGGAATGCCCCAATAAAGAGATCTACATTTTGGAAAACCCTTCTGTTTTTGCCATGCTCTGTGGGAAATGGGCCGGAGAAAAGGCGTGTATGTGCATGAATGGTCAGCCGCGTCTCAGTGCGGTTCTTTTATTGGATCTTTTGGCAAAAGCAGGAATCAAGGTTTATTATGCCGGTGATTTTGATCCGGAAGGTCTGCTCATTGCCCAGAAGGTGAGGCACTATTATCAGGGAGAGGCAGTTTATTGGAAAATGTCAGTACAGGAGTATGAAAAAAGCAAATCAGCAGAAATCATATCAGCAAAAAGAATGAAAATGTTGGAGCGGATTGAAGATGAGGAACTTTTAGATACGGTAGCCGCAATGAGGGCGAGCACTCTGGCGGGCTATCAGGAAAATATTTGGAAGGAATACCAGGGGGAATAATAATGTATGACATTATCATCATCGGAGCAGGCGTGGTAGGCGGGCTTATCGCGAGAGAATTATCAGCCTATGACTTGAATATATGTATTGTGGAAAAGGAGCATGACGTGGCCATGGGAGCTTCCGGGGCAAACTCCGGGATCGTCCATGCAGGATATGATGCGAAACCGGGCACCTTAAAGGCAAAGCTCAATGTCCTGGGATCCAGTTTGATGCCAAAGGTGGCGCGGGAACTGGGCGTAAAATATCAAAATAATGGTTCTATGGTAATCGGATTTTCAGAAGATGACAGGATTGTTTTGGAAGGGCTTTTAAAAAGAGGTCTTCAAAACGGCGTGAAGGACTTACGAATCGTGGAGCAGGATGAGTTAAGGGAGTTGGAACCGGCGCTTTCAAAAGACGTGCTCTGTGCTCTTTTGGCACCTACCGGTTCTATCATCTGCCCTTATGAGCTTACCATTGCGGCCATTGGAAATGCCATGGACAATGGTGCTCATTTGGAGCTTGATTTTCCTGTAGAGAAGATAAAAAAGACTGAGGAAGGTTATGAAGTTATCAGTGGAGAGAAATCACTGCAGGCAAAGTACGTGATCAATGCAGCGGGCGTGTATGGGGATGACATCGCTGCTATGGCGGGAGACGATAGCTTTTCCATTCATCCAAGACGGGGAGAATACATTTTGCTGGACAGGGAATGTGGTAATTTAATCAGCCATACGATTTTTCGGACACCGGGGAAAATGGGAAAAGGAATCCTCATTACCCCTACGGTGGATGGGAATCTCCTGGTAGGCCCAACGGCTGTGGATATCGAGGATAAAGATAATACCGAAACGACACAGGAAGGCCTTCACTACATTATGAGTCAGGCACGGGAAAATGTGCCGGACATTCCTTTCGGGAAGACCATTACTTCATTCTGTGGCCTTCGATCTGTAGGAAATACCGGGGATTTTATCATCAAAGCGTCAGATACAGGATGGATCAATGTGTCTGCCATCGAATCACCGGGCTTAAGTGCTTCCCCGGCCATTGCCTTGTATGCGATCGATCTTTTAAAGGAACAGGGCTTAAATCTTGTGAAAAAAGAATCCTACGACCCCATAAGAGAGCCTCAGCATAAGTTTCATGAAGCATCTATGGAAGAAAAAAATGAAATGATCAAAAAGAATCCTGCTTACGGAAAAATCGTCTGCCGTTGTGAAACTGTTTCTGAGGGAGAGATTTTAGATGCCATCCGAAGGAACCCAAAAGCCAGAGATTTAGACGGAGTAAAACGACGCACCAGAGCCCAGATGGGACGGTGTCAGGGCGGATTTTGCAGTGCACAGATCATCGAACTTCTTGCAAGGGAATGGAACATTCCTTATGATAAAGTGACGAAATCAGGAGGAGACTCCTATATCAATATCGGAAGAACAAAGGAGGTCTAAAGTCTATGAGAGATCTGATCATTATTGGCGGTGGACCTGCGGGAATGAGCGCGGCAGTCGCAGCTTATGAAAGTGGCATCCGGGATATTCTGATTTTGGAACGGGAGGATAGCCTTGGAGGAATCCTCAAGCAGTGTATCCATAATGGATTTGGGCTCCATAAATTTGGCGAGGAACTGACAGGGCCGGAATATGCCTGGAAATATGAAGAACAGGTAAAGGCTCTGGGAATTGAATACCAGTTAAACACCATGGTGCTTCAAATTACCAAAGACAAACTGGTGACAGCCTCCAATGAGGAGCAGGGGATTTTTGAGGTTCAGGCAAAAGCGATCATCCTTGCCATGGGATGCAGAGAGCGTCCCAAGGGTGCCTTAAACATTGCAGGCACAAGACCGGCAGGAATTTACAGTGCAGGAACAGCACAAAAAATGGTAAACTCTAAGGGCTATCTTCCCGGAAAAGAAGTGGTAATTTTAGGTTCCGGAGACATCGGTCTTATTATGGCAAGGAGAATGACATTAGAAGGAGCCAAAGTAAAGGCAGTGTGCGAGCTTATGCCCTATTCCGGCGGACTTGCCAGAAATATACAGCAGTGTCTGAAGGATTTTGATATCCCTTTGCTTCTGGAGCATACAGTGGTAAAGGTACACGGAAAAAGCAGAGTCAGTGGAGTAACCATTGCAAAAGTGGATGAACATAGAAAACCGATTGAGGGCAGTGAGCGGTATATTACCTGTGATACCCTGCTTTTATCTGTGGGATTGATCCCGGAAAATGAATTGTCCAAGGGTGCAGGCATAGCGCTGGATCCGGTGACGGGAGGTGCTGTGGTAGATGAAAACCGCCAGACCACAGCAGAGGGGATCTTCGCCTGCGGCAATGTGCTCCATGTACACGATCTGGTAGATTTTGTTTCCGGGGAAGCAGAAATCGCCGGAAAAAGTGCGGCAGCCTATCTTATGGGAAATCTGGAAAGTACCAGAAATATTTCCATAAAAACAGACGGAAAGATCCGCTATACGGTGCCGGAAAAGATTACGGGAGCACAGGATGTAACCATGTTCTTTCGTGTTTCCAACATTTACAGAAATGTAAATATTAATGTTTACAGTGGAGAAAATCTACTCTTTTCAAAGAAAAAACAAAGAGTGGCACCGGGAGAAATGGAGAGCCTACTGTTAAAGAAGGAGCTTCTTGAAAATGTATCAGAGCTTCGGTTTGAATTGGAGGTGCAGTCATGAAAAAAGAACTGACCTGTATCATCTGCCCCATGGGGTGCGCTATCAGCGTAGAAATGCTTTCGGAAAAAGAAGTGGGAAA
>CALZGM010000041.1 GCA_945787015.1 uncultured Roseburia sp. | reverse complement strand
CTCTCTTCCTCAATATACGAAACAATAAATCAAAATTTTGTACTAAATACCCCTTCCACTCATTAAAGTTACTATAGAAAAATATAGAATTCCCAGAAACTTTTTTAAAGAAAAGATAGCAAAAATTCCTTAACAATAAAGGGAAAAGTTACTATACAAAAAAATTGATGCGTCAGGAACCTAAATCTCTAAAAATAGGTTCCTGGGAGTTGAATTTTTCTGTATAGTAACTTTTAGATACGAAATAAGGTTGAAATAGTTTACATAACTACAAAAAAAGTTCCTGGAAGATAAAAAAATCTCTATAGATACTTTCTTAATCAGGAAAACCATGTGAGGGTACTAAGATCAAAGAATTCACATAAAAAGTTAAACAACTGCCGCTTCTTGACGGCATTAATTCTGCAGATATCATACAAGAAAGTGAAGAAGAATCTACTATAAGTTATGAGTTAAATACCCCTACTACTTAGAATCTGAAATCTTTTCATAAATTGTTTCTGCAATCGCCTTATTGCCTTCTGCATTCGGGTGAAGACCATCTGCAAACCATTCGGCATGTCCTTCAGTTAAAGAATATAAATCAATCAGTTGTGCACCTGTCTGTTCGGCTACCTGTTTGATGGCAGGAATGACCTCCTCTGTGAGAATGGTATTGTTGCAATCGCCGGTGTTTTCGGGTTCTATAAATACACGAGGTGGCAGCATAATATATACCTTGGGAGAGCCTGCCATATTCTGATAGTTCTGTACGAATGTGGTATATTCGTTTTCATATTGCTTCGGGTTCCAATTATCAGGCTTGCTATCATTTGTGCCAAGCATAATGATAACGATTTCGGCATCCTCTGCAAGTGATTCTTCTGCAAACTTTTCGTTTGTATAAGGCATATTTCCGGTAGACAAAAGCGTGCGGTTGCAGAGTCCGTAATTAATGGTCTTGTAATCATCACCAAGTAAATTAGCTAAAATAGCAGGATAAGTATCTGTTTTACGGGAACCCAGGACGCCCTGCCCGTAGGTAATACTGTCTCCTACACAGATGACGTTTTTTGAACCATTTCCTGTAACTAAAGCATCTGGATAGAGAAGGCTTCGAATAAAACCGTAGCCAATACCAATGACTGCAACAATGAGAATCGATAGTACGATAAGAACCATTTTCATAATTTTCTTTGCTTTCATTTCATTTCCCCTTATAAGTAAAAGTTTTATTAAGTCTATTATGGTATGCATGAAGTGTACATGTCAACCAATAGATTTGTGTAGCAGTTCCTAAAAGGGAACAGATATTGTTGACGGAATACTTTTTGGTATGTTATACTAACACGAACTGAATAAGAAGCAATCAGGTGTCGGAACAATACTATTATTTTGATTGGTTCCGGTGAAAAGGGAAACAGGTGCAAATCCTGTACGAACTCGTCACCGTAATTAGGGAGCTAAGCTGATATATCACTGGGAGACTGGGAAGATGGCAGATGCTTTGATCTATAAGCCGGGAGACCTGCCTGATTGTTGTACAGAAACGAAAGTTTCAAAACCACGAGTAACTGGTTGTACGTGAAAATGCGGGAGGCTTCTTTTTAAGAAAGCGGCGGTCCCGTCTGAATCTTTGCGTGTAAACCCTTTACCTGTGCAGGTAGAGGGTTTTTATCATGAAGGGAGAAAACAAAACATAGTATGGAATATTCCTATCGCTTTTTTGAAAACAAAAATTGCAAATATTTTCCCTGCCACAAGGGATTAGAGGATTTTAACTGTTTGTTTTGTTACTGTCCTTTGTATAGCATGGAGAACTGTCCGGGAAAACCCAGGTTTATCGAGGTGGACGGGAGGATGGTGAAAGAATGTACAAACTGTACGTTCCCGCATCAGCCGGAAAGTTACGATGTGATTATTCAGATTTTAGAAAACATTTAAAGGAGACTAAAAAGTATGAAAAAGAGACATGGTATGAAATCGTTGTCATCCCTTCTTTGTATGATGCTGATTGTGGCTATGGCATTATTTACTGTTGGATGTAATAGCAGCGATAAGAGTGGTGCAGAATCAACAGAGAGCGTAGTAGCAACTGCTGATAGCAATGTATTAGGTGAAGGCCAGACAACATTCAACTTTACGGTAGTAGACAAGGATGGAAATGAGACAGAATTTGAAATCCATACAGACAAAGAAACCGTAGGAGAGGCATTATTAGAGGTGAATATGATTGCCGGTGAAGAAAGCGAATATGGCCTTTATGTAAAAACAGTAAATGGTATTACAGCTGATTATGATACCGATGGTGTATATTGGGCATTCTATGTAAATGGTGAATATGCAACATCCGGTGTTGACACAACACCTGTTACAGAAGGAGACAGCTATTCCTTTAAGGTAGAGAAATAATGAAGCTTACAGTCAGGGAAACTGCAGTATTTGCAATGTTAGGCGCAGTTATGTACGCATCCAAGATGATTATGGAAATTGCACCGAATGTTCATCTGCTAGGGGTATTTACCATTGCATTTACCGTGGTATACAGAAAAAAAGCGTTATATCCGATTTATACTTATGTGCTTTTAAATGGAATATTTAGCGGATTTGCAACGTGGTGGATTCCATATTTATATATTTGGGCTATTTTATGGGGTGCCACGATGCTGCTTCCTAAAAATATGCCAAAGAAAATCCGACCGATTGTATATATGGTTGTGTGTGCATTGCATGGCTTTTTGTTTGGAACCTTGTATGCACCTGCACAGGCATTACTGTTTGGTCTTAGCTTTAAAGGAATGATGGCATGGATTATTGCGGGACTTCCTTGGGATTTTGTGCATGGTGTCAGCAATTTTTTCTGCGGAATATTGATTGTGCCGGTTATTTCTATACTTAGACGCTTGGAAAACAGCGCATCGGGAACTTAATAGAAAATAGAAAAAACACAGATAGGAGATGATGTAACCTCCTGTCTGTGTTTTTTTATACAATTATTTCTGCTGGTTTTTTACTTCCTGCATCTTCATTGCGCGAACTTTTAATGGAAGTCCGAATAAGGTAATGAAACCTTCCGCATCATGATGGTCGTATAAATCACCGGTTGTGAAGCTTGCAAGAGATTCACTGTAAAGAGAGTATGGCGAAGTGGTTCCGGCTTTGATGATGTTGCCTTTATATAGTTTAAATTTCACTTCTCCTGTCACATATTCCTGCGTAGAAGTAACGAATGCTTTTACGGCATCACAAAGTGGTGTAAACCATTTTCCTTCATAAACAATCTGAGCAAGTTTGTTGCCCATGTCTTTCTTTACTTCCATAGTAGCACGATCTAAAACCAATTCTTCTAACTGCTGATGTGCTTCCATAAGAATGGTTCCGCCCGGAGTCTCATATACACCACGAGATTTCATGCCAACGACACGGTTCTCAACAATATCAACGATACCGATACCATGCTTACCGCCAAGTGCATTCAGTTCACGGATAATATCTGAAACCTTCATCTGCTTGCCGTTCACAGAAGTTGGGATTCCTTTTTCAAATGTCATGGTTACATATTCCGGTTCATCCGGTGCTTTTTCCGGAGATACGCCGAGAACCAATAAGTGATCATAATTCGGTTCGCAAGCCGGGTCTTCTAATTCCAGACCTTCGTGGCTGATATGCCAAAGGTTACGGTCACGGCTGTAGCTGGAATCAGCAGAAAACGGAAGATCGATTCCATGTGCTTTGCAGTATGCGATTTCTTCTTCACGGGACTGCATGGTCCACTTGTCATCACGCCAGGCTGCAATAATCTTTAAATCCGGAGCCAATGCTTTGATTCCTAATTCAAAACGAATCTGATCATTTCCTTTTCCGGTTGCACCGTGGCAGATTGCAGTAGCGCCTTCCTTTCTTGCAACTTCTACCAATTTTTTGGCAATACCCGGACGAGCCATAGAGGTTCCTAATAAGTATTTGTTTTCGTATACGGCGCCTGCCTGCACACAAGGAACAATATAATCATCACAAAATTCATCAACAATATCTTCAATATATAATTTGGAAGCACCGGATAATTTTGCACGTTCCTCTAATCCGTCTAATTCTTCGCCCTGTCCGCAGTCGATACAACAACAGATAACTTCATAATCATAATTTTCCTTTAACCAGGGAATGATGGCCGTGGTATCAAGACCACCTGAGTATGCTAAAATAACTTTTTCTTTCATAAGTAGGTTCCTTTCATCCTTGTTTTTGAATTTAATAATGATACTATATACCATATCAATTGGAAATTCAAGTGTAAAAATATACAGAAAAAGCTTATAAATATACATTTTTATGTATAAATGTACATATTATAATAAAATGTTATAAAAGCAAAAACATATAGTTATAAGAAAAAAGTGACTGCAAATAACAGAATGTATTACATCTTTATAAGGAAAAAGAAAAAAATAAAAATAGGGGGTTGCATATCTGAAAAGAGAAATGTATAATTATGCAAAGAAACGGAAAGGAAGTATGCGTATGATTAAGGCTGGAATTATTGGAGCTACCGGGTATGCAGGGAATGAATTGGTCCGATTGCTCATGGGACATAAAGAAGTGGAAATAAAATGGTTTGGTTCAAAGAGCTATATTGACCAGAACTATGCAGATGTCTATCAGAATATGTTTGAGATTGTTGAAGATACGTGCCTGGATGATAATATAGAAGAACTGGCAAATCAGGTGGATGTTATTTTTACAGCAACTCCGCAGGGATTTTTGGCAGGGGTATTGACGGAAGAAATTTTGCAGAAAACAAAGGTGATTGATTTAAGCGCTGATTTTCGTATGAAGGATGTAAACGTATATGAAGCGTGGTACAAAATAGAGCACAAGAGCCCGCAGTTTTTGGAAGAAGCTGTTTACGGATTATGCGAAATTAACAGAGCAGACATCAAGCAGGCAAGGCTGGTGGCAAATCCGGGATGTTATACGACTTGCTCCATATTAACAGCGTATCCATTAGTGAAAGAGGGACTGATTGATCCGAACACCTTGATTATTGATGCAAAATCCGGCACCTCAGGTGCAGGACGCAGTGCAAAGCTTGCAAATCTATACTGCGAAGTGAATGAGAATATCAAGGCATATGGTGTAACGAATCACAGACATACACCGGAAATCGAAGAGCAGCTCGGCTATGCGGCCGGCGAAAAAATTGTAGTGAATTTTACGCCACACCTGGTTCCGATGAATCGTGGTATTTTAGTAACCGAGTACGCATCCTTACATAAAAAGGCGGATGGCACTTATCCGACTTATGAGGAAGTAAAAGCAGTCTATGATAAGTATTATAAAGAGGAAAAGTTTATCCGTGTTTTAAATAAGGATGTTTGTCCGGAAACAAAGTGGGTAGAAGGCAGCAATTATGTGGATGTGAATTTTAAGATTGATACCCGTACCGGAAGAATTATAATGATGGGAGCGTTAGACAATCTGGTAAAGGGAGCTGCCGGCCAGGCGGTACAGAATATGAATCTGTTATTTGGACTTGACGAGGCAGAGGGCTTAAATCTGGTCCCGATGTTTCCATAGTAAGAAAGGCAAAGAGGGATATGTTGACAGAAAAAGTTTCCATCCGAGTAATGACGATGGAAGATTATGATAAGGTATACAAATTATGGATGAGTATTTCCGGCTTTGGAATCCGTAGTGTCGATGATTCAAAAGAAGGCGTGGAACGTTTTATCAGACGAAATCCGACTACAAGCATGGTAGCGTTCTGTGGAGAAGAACTGATTGGAGCGATTCTTTGTGGACATGATGGCCGCAGGGGCTGTCTTTACCACGTTTGTGTAAAAGAAAATTATAGAAAACACGGAATCGGCCAGCAGCTTGTAG
The DNA here is from genome assembly GCA_945787015.1 of uncultured Roseburia sp. Lineage (GTDB taxonomy): Bacteria > Bacillota > Clostridia > Lachnospirales > Lachnospiraceae > Roseburia. The sequence goes on along the minus strand of CALZGM010000041.1, from coordinate 21,072 downwards.
AAACCTGTTTAGAGGCGCTTAAAGCAGAACATATCAATAAGGTGAATCTAATTGCATTTAAGAAAAATGAGGTAGGAAATCGTTTTTGGAAGGGTCTTGGATGGGATTACAGAGATGATGTCAATTATTATGAATGCGTACTAAATAAAGAAAATGTGACGAAATATAATCCATAGGATGGAAAGGAAGAAGAACATATGAAACAGATTACAGGCGGAGTAACCGCGGCAAAGGGTTTTTTTGCAGCAAGTACAGCAGCAGGAATTAAATATAAAGACAGACAGGATATGGCGATGATTTATAGTGAGGTTCCCTGCGTGGCAGCCGGAACATTTACTACGAATATTGTAAAAGCAGCTCCTGTCAAATGGGATCAGAGTGTGGTTTACAATCAGACGCATGCACAGGCGGTAGTAGTAAATGCGGGGATCGCAAATGCCTGTACCGGCGAAGAAGGAATGGGCTATTGCAAGGCGACTGCGAAAAAAGTGGCAGAATGTTTAGAGGTGCCGGCAGATCAGGTATTAGTGGCTTCTACAGGCGTTATTGGGAAACAACTCCCGATAGACCGTATTTGCGGCGGTATTGATGCTATGGTCCCAAAGTTAAAGGATGATATTGAAAGTGGTCATCAGGCGGCCCTTGCGATTATGACGACAGATACGCATGAAAAAGAGATTGCAGTAAGTTTTGAATTAGATGGAAAAACAGTAACGGTTGGAGGAATGTGCAAAGGTTCCGGCATGATTCATCCAAATATGTGTACCATGTTAAGCTTTGTAACGACAGATGCTGCAATTTCAAAGGAACTGCTGCAGGAAGCATTAAGTGCAGATGTCCAGGATACCTACAATATGATTTCGGTAGATGGTGATACTTCCACAAATGATACTTGCCTGTTACTGGCAAACGGATTAGCAGGAAACACGATGATTACAGAAAAAAATGAGGCTTATCAAACCTTTGCCAAGGCGCTTCATTTTGTGAATGAGTATCTTGCTAAACAGATGGCAGGAGACGGTGAAGGCGCGACAGCACTTTTTGAAGTAAAGGTAATCGGAGCTAAAACGAAGGAACAGGCAAAGGTATTAAGCAAATCTGTCATTACTTCCAATTTAACAAAGGCAGCAATTTACGGACATGATGCAAACTGGGGGCGGATTCTTTGCGCCATGGGATATTCAGGTGCCAAGTTTGACCCGGAAAAGGTAGATTTGTATTTTGAAAGTGCAGCAGGAAAATTACAGATTATTAAAAATGGTGTAGCGCTGGATTATAGTGAAGAAGAAGCAACAAAGATTCTTTCACAGCCGGAGGTGACAGCCATTGCTGACATCAAAATGGGTGAAGCCAATGCAACGGCATGGGGCTGTGATTTGACCTATGACTATATTAAAATCAATGCAGACTATCGGTCTTAAAACAAAAGTAGAAAGAGGCAGAAATAAGTTATGGAGAAAAATATGCAGGAAATTTTACAGAAAGCAGAAGTATTAATTGAAGCATTGCCTTATATTCAACATTTCAACCGGAAAATTATCGTTGTAAAGTATGGCGGAAGTGCTATGGTGGATGATGATTTAAAGCGTCAGGTCATTGCAGATGTAACCCTATTAAAATTGGTAGGATTTAAGCCTGTAATTGTCCACGGAGGCGGAAAAGAAATCAGCCGCTGGGTTGAAAAAGCCGGGATGGAACCTGTTTTTGTAAATGGACTCCGGAAAACGGATGAAGCTACCATGGAAATTGTGGAAATGGTATTAAACAAAGTCAATAAGTCTTTGGTATCTTTAGTGCAGGAGCTTGGCGTGAATGCGATTGGAATCAGCGGAAAAGACGGCGGTCTGTTAAAGGTTGAGAAGAAATATTCTAACGGGGAGGATATTGGCTTTGTTGGAGAAATTACAGAAGTAAATCCAAAAATAATTTATGATATGTTGGAAAAAGATTTTCTGCCAATTATTTGCCCGGTGGGAATGGATGAAGATTTTAACAGCTACAACATTAATGCAGATGATGCAGCCTGTGCCATTGCAAGAGCGATTCATGCAGAAAAACTGGCCTTTTTAACAGATATTGAAGGTGTCTACAAGGACCCGTCTGATGAGTCAACTTTAATTTCGGAATTGAGTGTATCTGAAGCGAAAAAGCTGATTGGAGATGGCTATATTGGAGGCGGCATGTTACCGAAACTGAATAACTGTATTGATGCTATTGAAAATGGTGTATCAAGAGTCCATATTTTAGACGGAAGAATTGCACACTGTCTGCTTTTGGAAATCTTCACCAATAAAGGAATCGGAACAGCAATTATAGGCGATAAGGAGAACAAATTCTGTAATGAATAAAATGACATATATAGAAACAGCAGAAAGCGAACTGCTCCATACATATAATCGGTTTCCTCTGGTATTAGATCATGGAGACGGTGTTTATCTGTATGATACAGATGGAAAAAAATATTTAGATTTTGCAGCAGGAATTGCAGTGCAGGCTTTGGGATACAGCAATAGTGAATATAAGGAAGCGTTAAAGGCTCAGATTGATAAGTTAATGCATACTTCCAATTTGTATTATAATGTTCCGGCTATTAGTGCAGCGAAGCGTCTTTTAAAGGTAAGCGGGATGGACCGTGTGTTTTTTACCAACAGTGGGACGGAAGCAATTGAGGGAGCCATTAAAGCCGCAAAAAAATATGCCTACACAAGGGAGAAAGAGGCAGGACATGAAATCATTGCCATGGAACATTCCTTTCATGGCAGAAGCTTAGGAGCGCTGGCGGTAACCGGAAACGCTCATTACAGAGAGCCGTTTGGACCATTGATGCCGGGTGTAAAGTTTGCAGAGTTTAATAATTTGGAAAGCGTAAAGGCACTGATTACAGATAAGACCTGTGCAATTCTGTTTGAAACGATTCAGGGGGAAGGCGGTATTTATCCGGCAACGAAAGAATTTATGAAGGGTGTTCGGGAACTCTGTGATAAACATGACATTTTATTGATTCTGGATGAAATTCAGTGCGGTATGGGCAGAACCGGTGAAATGTTTGCATGGCAGGAATATGGTGTGAAACCGGATATTATGACCAGTGCGAAGGCTTTGGGCTGTGGAGTGCCGATAGGAGCATTTTTGATGACCGAAAAAGTGGCAGAAAAATCTCTGACACCGGGAGACCATGGCACAACTTATGGTGGGAATCCGTTTGTCTGTGCAGCAGCAGACAAGGTCTTAGAAATTATGGAACGGGAAAATGTCACGGCACATGTTAAAGAAGTGGCAGTATATCTGGAAGAAAGATTAAATGCTTGTGTTGAAAAGTTTGACTTTTTGACAGAAAGACGAGGTGTGGGTCTGATGCAGGGGCTGGTTTGTGAGAAGCCGGTATTACCAATAGTAAAAGCTGCTCTCGAAAAAGGACTTATTATTATTACAGCCGGAAGCAATGTCATTCGTATGGTACCTCCTCTTATCATAGAAAAAGAGCATGTGGATGAAATGATTGCAATATTGGAAGAAGTACTTTCTGTACAGTAGACTTTTGAACGAAAATCCATTATAATAGCAAATGGTTTAGTTACAGAAAGAGGACTGTTAATTTATGAAAAGAAAAATTCTTGCAATCGGGTGCGTTAGTATTATGCTAATTGCGATGGCAGCTAAGATATCGGAAACTTCCGTGTATCAGCCAACAATCACAGAGGATACGGAAAGTATGGCACCGGTGATGACTGCTGAGGAAGCGTATGAAGCAGCGTTAAACAATGGCGCGGATTTATGTTTTTGGTATGATGATGAGGCTTATGAGGCATTTTTCAAGGATGCTGTCGTTTCCTACTATGATAAAGAAGGCATTGTGGTAAAGCTTTGCTATGTGGATGTAATCGATTATGTAGGTGAGATATATGATGCCACGATGGCTGATGATGCATTCCCGGATGTTTATCTGCTTTCGGGTGAGGAACTGGAAAAAGCATATCTTTATGGTGTAGCAAAGGAGAATGAGACATCAGAAGCATACGAAGGTGTTGTGGCGGAAAATGCGATAAACGCTTCTATTTATGGTAATAAAATGTATGGTTATCCATTGAGCTACAATGTATGCCTTTTGGCATATAACAGCCAGTATTTTACAGAGCAGCCGGCATCGCTGCAGGCAATTATCGATTATTCGAAAGAGAATGATCCGGATGAAAATGTAGAGTATTTGCTGGAGTGGGATGTGCACGATCCTTTTTATGACTTCCTGTTTGTTTCTGAAAGTATTGTGGTTGATAAGACAGAGGCAGGAGTAATGGAAGTATCCTATGATGATACAATGCTAGAAGCTTCCCTGACTTTTTTACAGGAAAGTCTGGAATCGTTTTCTATTCCGATTGATACTGTTTCAGAACGTTCTGTTTTAGATGATGTTGTAAACGGAAAAACACTTTGTGCAATTATTGATTCAGATAGCATAAAAGACATGCAGACGAGTGGTTATGAAGTGATTGAATTTCCAAAGCTAAATGATGAAATCGGAGCGCATTCCGTAGCTTTGACGGATATGCTGGTGGTAAATGATTTCACGACAGACGAAAACGAAGCGAGTGCATTTGCAACGTTTTTGAGTTTGGAACAGTCAGAAAAATTGTGGGAATTATCAGGTCATTATCCGGTAAAAATGCAGGATAATGCCGGAAATCATGAGATGACTGCTTACCGTGCATATGAGAATGCGATTCTTGCACCAAATTCTCATGATGAAGGCGGCTTCTGGGTGGATTTGAATGAAATGATAACCCAATATTTCTAAGAAAAGAAAACGTAAGCATAAAAGTAGAAGAAAAGTCTGCTTTTATGCTTTTTTTAGTCTTGTAATACGGGAAAAAGTTCGATAAAATAGAATCATCGGGCATTGAGGAACTCTTTCATTTTATAATGAAGGAGAATGCAAATGAAAAAAAGAGATGTTTTGTTTTGTGTGTGCTTTCTGTGTGTTATGGCTTTTAGTGCATGCGGTGCGGATTCATACATCTATTTAGAAGAGCATGAATCAGAAGCCGTTGAAAATACGGAGAAGTTGATGGATTCTACACAGGAAACAGAAAACAGCAATGCAATGGGGATGTGTTATGTGTATATTTGCGGCGCAGTTTTAAAACCGGGGGTTTATGCCTTGCCAGAGGGAAGCAGGATTTATGAAGCAATTGAGATGGCAGGTGGTTTGCTTGCGGAAGCTGATGCGGCATCTGTGAATCAAGCCGAAACTGTGTTGGATGGACAGATGATTCAGGTGTTTACACAGACAGAATCGCAGGACGCTGTGCTTAAAGAGGAAAAAGATGGACGGATAGACATTAACAGAGCTGATAAGAACGCACTTATGACCTTGCCGGGAATTGGAGAAGCAAAAGCAGAGGCGATTCTTGCATATCGGGAAGCAAATGGCAGGTTTTTGAGCGTGGAAGAATTAAAAAATATTTCGGGTATTAAAGACGGAATATTTGACCAGATTAAGGAACACATTAAAGTAAGTAATTAGAAGAGTAGAAGAGAGAAAAATTATGGCAAAAAAAGTGCTTGTTGTAGATGATGAAAAGTTAATTGTAAAAGGAATTCGTTTTAGTTTAGAACAGGATGGAATGGCTGTAGACTGCGCTTACGATGGAGAGGAAGCGCTTAAAATGGCAACGGAACATCAGTATGATATGATTCTTTTAGACGTTATGCTTCCAAAGATGGATGGCTTTGAGGTATGCCAGCGTATTCGTGAATTTTCGAATATGCCGATTGTAATGCTTACAGCAAAAGGTGATGATATGGATAAGATTCTGGGTCTTGAGTATGGAGCAGATGATTATATTACAAAGCCATTTAATATTCTTGAAGTAAAGGCTCGTATTAAAGCCATTATGCGAAGAACGAATGCGGGACAGACCAAAGAAAAAAATGAAAAGGTAATCGAGTCCGGAGATTTACGATTGGATTGTGAGAGTCGTAGAGCATTTGTATTGAACAAAGAGGTGAATCTGACCGCAAAAGAATTCGATTTGTTAGAATTGCTTGTAAATAATCCAAATAAAATTTATAGCCGTGAAAATCTGTTGAACCTTGTCTGGGGCTATGAATATCCCGGGGATGTGCGTACGGTGGATGTGCATGTACGCAGGCTTCGTGAGAAAATCGAAAAGAATCCAAGTGAACCAAAATATGTTCATACAAAATGGGGCGTTGGTTATTATTATTACCAGAATTAGTAAGGGGCAGATATGTCTAAATTAAAGGTTGTAACAGATTTTATACGCAGCCTGTTTTTCAGGCTGGTTCTTCTATTTATTCTAATAGGAATTATACCGGGAGTGATTCTTAGAGCAGGCGTGCTGAATTCCTATGAGCAGCGCGCCGTCTCTATCAAAACGAGCGAAATTTTAAGCCAGGCAAAAATTCTGGCTAATCAGGTTGTTTCCAACGATTACTTGAATAATACCGAATCAATGATTATTAATGCGGAATTAGAACAGCTGTCAAATATCTATGATGGTCGTGTCATGATTATTAACAGTAGCTTCCGTGTAATAAAGGATACCCATAACCTGGATACTGGGAAATCAATTCTGTCAAAGGAAGTATTCCAAAGTTATAATGGTTCCGATATTTCAAAATACGATTCGGAGAGTCGTTACATCGAACTGGTAACACCATTAATGCAGACGGATGGAAAATCTGGAGAAAAGAACGCCATTGGTGTTATTTTAATTAGTGTATCTACGGATAGTATTGCTTTAAATATGGAATATCTGGATACAAACATTTATGTGATTCAGCTGATTTTAAGCATATTGGTAGTGTTATTTGCAGTATTCCTTGCAATTCAGATTGTGAATCCTTTTAAAAAAATGTCACGTAAAATTGATGAGATTCAGACCGGATATGGGGATGATATGCTAGATATTCGTGATTATACGGAAACGATTCAAATCTGTGAAAAATTTAATGCATTACTGGGAAGAATGAAGATTCTGGATGAATCCCGCCAAGAGTTCGTATCGAATGTGTCACATGAGTTAAAGACTCCTTTAACCTCTATGAAGGTATTAGCAGATTCCATTAACAGTATGGGAGATGCTCCGGTGGAACTGTATAAGGAATTCATGGGAGATATCGGGAATGAAATTGAAAGGGAGAACAAAATAATTAACGATTTATTATCCCTTGTTAAGATGGATAAATCTGCGGCAGATTTGAATATTACGAATCTGAATGTGAATGAACTGTTGGAACAGATTTTAAAACGTCTTCAGCCGATTGCTGAAAAACAGCAGGTGGAGTTGGTATTAGAAAGTTTTCGACCGGTTATTGCAGATGTGGATGAGGTAAAGATTACACTTGCATTTACGAATCTGATTGAAAACGGAATAAAGTATAATAAACCGGGTGGCAGAGTACGGGTATCTTTAAATGCGGACCATCAGTATTTATATCTGAAAGTGGAAGATACCGGCATCGGTATACCGGAGGAGTCATTGGAACATATTTTTGAACGATTTTATCGTGTAGATAAGTCCCATTCCAGAGAAATAGGAGGAACAGGGCTTGGACTTGCAATTACCAGAAGTGCAGTTTTAATGCATCGAGGACAAATTAAGGTGTATAGCACAGAAGGCGAAGGAACTACCTTTAATGTGAGAATTCCGCTGAAATATATTGCAAAATGAGCAGGAAGGTTGGATAACGTATGAAAAGAATGGTGTTTTTCCTTCTTTTTGTCTTGTCTGTCACTCTTTTTGCGGGATGTGAACAGAAAGAAGAAATAGATGGTTATTATATAGAGTATCTGAACAAGGATAAAAATGGAATTGTGAAGTTATCCTACGAGACAGACACAGAGGATACGTTGACACTGGTAGAAGAATTTTTAGTAATGCTACAGTCTGATCCGAAACAGGTAAGCTGTCGTAAGTCTATTCCCAGTAATGTGGAAGTGATAGATTACTCTTTGGATGGTACCATGCTGACGCTTTGGTTTGATAAAAATTATTATGAAATGAGTAACGTGGAGGAGTTGCTGTGTCGAGCCGCAATCGTGCGGACAATGACGCAGATTCCGGATGTGAACTGCGTAACCTTTTATGTGAATGATGAGCCGCTTATGGATGCACAGGGAAATGTATACGGCATTATGTATCCGGAAAGCTTTGTGGAAAATCCGGGAGAGCAGATAAATTCCATTCAGGTTGCAAATTTAACATTATATTTTTCAAATACATCCGGTGACGGATTGATTAAAGAAACTAGAGAAGTGCATTACAGCAGTAACATTTCCATGGAAAAACTGATTATGGAACAGCTCCTGAAAGGTCCGGATACAGCCGGATTAAAATCGGCAATACCGGCAGGAACCAAATTGGTATCCGTATCTGTAGTAGATGGCATTTGCTATGTGAATCTGGACGCAACATTTAAAAATCAGGATTATTCCGTCATGGAACCAATCGTAATTTATTCCATTGTGAATTCTCTTTCTGAAATGACATCGATTAGTAAAGTACAGATTTCAGTCAACGGCGATACAAGCGGTGCATATCGTGACAGTTTTTTGCTGAGTGAGATGTATGTACGAAATCTGGATTATGTGACGACGTTGGAAGTAGAAACGAGTGAAAGTACGGAACAGACAGAAGTAACAGAGCCGACAGGTGATAGCGAGGCGGTCGATGGAACGGAAATACCGGAGAATACAGAAGAGATGAAGCCGAAAGAGGAGGGAAAAAGATAATTGCAGAAACGGCCATTATGTATGATGGCGTTAGGCTTTTTGTTGGGAATTCTTGTTATGAAAACAAGGAATGTGTTATATATCGTGCCTGCCATTGGTATCTGGATTTGGTTGGCAGGTACGATTCAAAAGGCAAAGGTAAAATGGGCAGCCTGTGTGTTGCTGTTTATTTATACCGGTTGTTTTATAGCAGGTGGTTATCGATGCTATCTTGAACAGGAATTCGCCGAAAGGTATGAGCCGGCGCTTTTTAATGGAATGACAGTAAAAGTTCAGGGGGAACTGAGTGAAAAAGAATTAAAAAACAATATTTATCAATATTATCTAAATAATTGCTATCTTGAATTACCACAGGGAGTGGTTCCCTGTAATCAGATACTTGTCCAGGTGGAACAGGATATGGTTTCCATTGGAAAGGTCTTAGTATTGGAAGGGAAAATAAGCATCTTCCGACAGTCAGAAAATGAAGGAAACTTCGATGAGGCGGCCTTCTATCAATCGCAGAAAATTGCATTCAAATTAAAAAATCCAAAATTGATAAAGGAATACGGAAAAACAAATAAAGTCAGGGAGTGGCTGTACCAGCTTCGCCAGCGTATGAAAAATGTATACGAGTATAGTATGCCATTGGAAATGAGTGGAGTACTTGTGAGGATGACGTTGGGAGACCAGTCACTGATGGATAGAGAAATCAAAGAGCTTTATCAAAAGGTAGGAATTTCGCATATCCTGGCAATTTCAGGTCTTCATATTTCAGTCATCGGATTGGGAATCTATAAGCTAATACGGCGGTTATGCGGAAGCTATTTCCTGTCAGCAGGAATTGCAGGAAGTTTTATGGCTGCCTATGGCTGTATGGCAGGATTTCGGCCATCAGCTGCAAGAGCGATTCTTATGTTTTTTATAATGCTGCTTGCAGATGTTTTGGGAAGAAGCTATGATTCACTTTCCGCGTTAAGCTTTGCTGTAATCGTATTATTATGGGATAACACAGGATGGCTTTCCTATGCCGGATTTTTATTCTCTTTTGCAGCGGTGCTTGGTGTGGTACTGGTTGGTAAAATAGTAAATAAAACAGTAGAGAATCAATCAAAAATCCGCAAATCTATTTATTCCGGTTTATCCATTCAGCTCATGACCTTACCCTTGTCTGCCTATTTTTATTATGAAATACCGATTTATGGAATGCTGGTTAATTTTATCGTTCTGCCTTTTATGAGTGTGATTCTGTTTATAGGGTTAGCAGGAGGGGTAATAGGACTGTTCTGGTTGGATGCTGCAAAGTGGATACTTTTTCCATGCTGGATATTACTGGGCTTTTATCAGGCAGTATCAACTGTGATGCAAAAATTTCCATATGCAGTTAACATTACCGGAAAGCCTGCGCTTGGGCGGCTTGTAGTGTATTATGCGCTATTGTTTGGTATCGTGTGGGTGATTGCAAAAAGGAAAAAGGGGCGTGGATTTGGAATCATTGGGATTTTGCTTTTACTGTTTGTTTTTCATCGCCCACAGGCAGGAATGGAGTTGTCAGTCTTAAGCGTAGGACAGGGAGATGGAATCTTTCTTAGAACTTCCGCAGGTCAGCAATTGTTTATTGATGGCGGAAGCACGGATGTGAGTAAAGTTGGGACTTATCGCATTTTGCCTTTTTTGAAATGCAAAGGTGTTCGTGGTATTGACTATTGGTTCGTATCTCATACAGACGGAGATCATGTTTCGGGATTACAGGAAATATTGGAGGAAGCATATCCGGTGAAGCATCTGGTGTTTGCGGAAGGTGTGGTAAAAGATGAGGCGTATGAGTTGTTGGCAGAGCTGGCAGAAAAGAATGGAACAGAAGTCATAAGCATGGGGTATCTGGATTGCCTGCATTTAGGAGAAGCTTCCATCACCTGCGTATTCCCATATGAAGGTTATAGAACAGAGAATTCGAATGCGGCATCAATGGTGCTGTATTATGCGGATGGTGATTTTAATGGTCTGTTAACGGGAGATATTGGAGTGGAAGAAGAAGTGTGGATTGCAGAACATAGTGAAGAGTGGCTTACTGTACCAGAAATCGACTTTTACAAGGCGGCGCATCATGGTTCAAAGTATTCGAACGGGAATAAACTTTTAGAGTTATTACAACCGGAACTTGCAGTCATATCCTGTGGGAAAAACAACCGTTATGGACATCCGCATGCAGAAGCTTTAGAGCGATTGGAGAGTGTAGGAAGCGAAATCTATTGTACGATGGAAAGCGGGCAGGTTACGATTGGAATGGAGGAAGAAGGAGTCTGGGTAAAAGAGTATTTGAAAAAGTAAAGGTCTGGACAAAAGAATCCGGAGAAAATTTGCACTCCGTATCATGAATGTGTTAGAATAAGGCAGTAGATTTTTTGCGTAAATTTTTATGCCGTATCAAAGGGCGTTCTTTGTGACAAAAGAAACGTCCCTATAGGAGTATATATGTCGAAAGAACGAGAAAACAATTTTGATTTGCTCCGCATTTTATGTACAGTTGGAGTGATTTTATTGCATATCAGTTCCATTTTTATGAATGGAGTGACGGATGAGGCCTCATTAGGGGGCCTTTATCAGCAGTATACATGGGAAGTCTGTCTGTTTTATGTGGCACCTCGTTTTGCGGTACCATGTTTTGTGATGCTATCGGGAGCCTTTATTTTAGCAGATGATAAGAATGCAGACTTTGGCTCTTTCTATAAAAAATCATGGAAAAAGCTTGGCATACCTACTCTTATTTTTAGCGCAGGCTATACGATATTTTCTATTATGAAGTCGGTTATTTATTGTGGCGGAGCATTCACACCGGATATGGTGATTGGACCGCTTAAATACTGGGCTGTAGGATTCCCTTATTATCATATGTGGTATCTATACATGCTAATCGGTTTATATGTGATGGCACCGGCAGTGATTTTAGTTAGGCAGCATGTCTCTGAAAAGGCGTTTGAACTGGCTGCGTGGGGACTTTTAGCAGTAGGGTGTTTGAGTGGAATGACAAGCACTTATACGTTTTTCTGGGATTTTGGATATTCCTTTTGTTATCTGGGATATTTTATGCTGGGATATGCATTGCATAAAAAGTTCCTTACAAAAAAATACAATACGCATGGTATTTGTATGATTCTCTGTGGAGTGTTAATTGAATATGTGATAGCAATTCTATGGTATCAGCAGGCAGTGATAGGAGAACAGGCAACATTTTGGGGTTATTCTATTATAGAGCCGTTATCACCAATGACAGCGTGTGCAGCCATATTAATTTTCATGGGATTTGCAAGACTGGATATTAAGATGAATTTTGGAAGAGCGGCATCCGACACTTTTTTGATTTACTTGATTCATGCTGCATTTGTAACAGTGTATCATGCAGGTATCAAGTATTATATGGGCGTAGATGCAGATGCAAGAATTATGATTCCTTTGGGTGTGGTTTTTACTTATGCTGCATCCGGTGTATGTGCAAGAGTATGGGAAGGTATGTTTAGCCGGATAGTGAAAAGAAAAGAGAAATTTTAGATGAAGACAATTGATGAAGATATCAAAAACGGACAATTTAAAACGATGTATCTTTTGTATGGGGATGAGGCATATTTAAAAAAACAATACAAAGATAAATTGCTAAAGGCGCTTGTAGCGGAAGGGGATAATATGAACTTTTCTGCCTATGAAGGAAAAGGAATTAATCCGAAGGAACTGATTGACTTAGCAGAAACATTACCGTTTTTTGCAGAACGCAGGGTAGTTTTAGTTGAAAATAGCGGATTTTTCAAAAATTCATGTGATGATTTGGCGGAATACCTTTCGGAACCGGCGGCAAGCACTTGCTTCCTATTTGTAGAAGAGGAAGTGGATAAACGTTCTAAAATGTATAAGGCGGTAAATAAAGCCGGAAAGGTTGTGGAATTCGGAACACAAAATGAAGAGCTTTTGACGCGCTGGATATTGTCTCGCTTAAAAAAAGAAAATAAGAATATAACAGGAAATGTGATGCAGCTTTTCTTAAGTAAAACGGGAACGGATATGGGAAATATTGATCGTGAACTGGAGAAGCTTCTCTGTTATACCATGGGACGTGATGTGATTACGGCAGAGGATGTAGAAACTATCACTACCGAGCAGGTGACAAATAAGATTTTTGATATGGTGAATGCCATTGCGGAGCATGAACAAAAAAAGGCGTTGGATTACTATTATGATTTGCTGACATTAAAGGAACCACCGATGCGAATCCTTTTTCTGATTACCAGACAGTTTCAGATTCTAATGAATTTGAAGGATATGGGAAGTAAAGGATTTGACCAGAATACGATTGCATCAAAGATTGGAATTCCGCCGTTTGCAGTACGAAAAAACCAGGCACAGGCTAAGGGATTTACAATGGAACAGTTAAAGCATGCAATCAAAGATGGAGTGGATTTAGAAGAGTCTGTAAAAACAGGACGAATGAATGATCAGATGGCGGTAGAACTATTTATTGTGAAATATAGTAAAAAAGGGGAAAGAAAAACACCAGTATGACGGTACTGGTGTTTTTTACATTTTTGCTTCTGCAGAAAGCAAATAAATTCGCGAATTTTAATCTATGCTAATTAAGCTAATGTATTAACAAGTTTTGTAATACGGGAAACTTTTCTAGCAGCGTTGTTCTTGTGGTAAACTCCCTTAGTGCAAGCACTTTCGATTGTGGAGATTGCAGTAGATAATGCAGCGTTTGCAGCTTCTTTATCTTTTGCAACAACAGCAGCTTCAACTTTTTTGATTGCTGTCTTAACTTCAGATCTGATAGATTTGTTTCTTGCTGTCTTAATTTCTGTTACTAAAATTCTCTTTTTTGCAGATTTAATGTTAGCCAACCTTGTACACCTCCAATGTGTGATTGTTATTGTTCATGATTGTTACATTAAAGCCGGACACGGACAGTTCAATGTAAACATACCTTGATAGTATATGGTATTTATTTCAAACTGTCAAGACTTAAAAAGAAAAAAGTTGGATAATTTTTTTAAATATAGACACACTATTTTAAGAAGAGGACGTATAGAAATTATGGGAGGCTGCTATGTATCAGATTCGAACAGACCTTGCATTAGAAACACAGGAAAAGATGCAGGAGGACAAAGTAGACTTAAAGGGAGTATCGTTTTCGGAGGAAGAGGTAGATACCAACCTTGTTATCAGTACGGTTGTGATAGAGACGGAAAATGGCGCAAAAACGATGGGAAAGCCTAAGGGAACCTATATTACGATTGAAGCCGGTAATATGGATGAGGAGGACGAAGATTATCATAGGGAAATATCGACTCAGCTTGCGCGTGTAATCAAAAAACTGGTTCCGGTAAAAAAAGAGGAACTTTCCGTATTAGTGGTCGGGCTTGGTAACCGGGCAGTGACCCCCGACTCCTTAGGACCGCGCGTAGTGGATAATCTTTATATTACAAGGCATATTTTAAATGAATATGGAAAGTTTGCATTCGGAAGAGAGGGAGTGAACCGTATCAGTAGTATTGTTCCCGGTGTCATGGCACAGACGGGAATGGAGTCAATGGAGATTGTGGCTGCGGTAGTAAAAGAGACCAAGCCCGATTTTGTAATCGTTGTTGATGCACTCGCAGCAAGAAATACAAAACGTCTTAATCGGACAATTCAGGTGACAGACACAGGAATTAATCCCGGAAGTGGTGTAGGGAATCACAGGCATGGTATTAATGAAAAAAGCCTTGGAGTTCCTGTAATTGCAATTGGAATTCCAACCGTGGTGGATGCCGCGACGATTGTAAATGATACCATGGCATCTCTTATTTCTGCACTAAGTCAGAATGAGGAATGGAAACGGATTGGAAATTCTGTAAACGAATTAAATGACAGCGAGAAATATGAGCTGATTCGGGAACTTTTATCACCCGGATTAAATATTATGTTTGTGACACCAAAGGACATTGATGAATCGGTAAAGCGGTTAAGCTTTACGATATCGGAGGGAATCAATATGGCACTTGCATAAAATATGCATAAAGGAAAGAAAAAAGCATATTCTTTACTATGTATCATTATCAGTTTATTAGGAAAAAACGGGAAAAGAATTATGGAATCATAGCAACACTTTGTATCACAGCGGTGTTGCTTTTCTTTGTGGAATACTGTGGGCATGGAGAAGCTTTCAGACGGGAAGCGTTGAGAATACTCTACCAGGATGCGGTATCTTACTGCCTTCCTTTTTTTTCATATGTGGATGAACCAATTACAGAGAAACGAGTAGACGAGGTAATACTGTGCTATGTGTTCCCATTTTTAAAGCAAAAGCAGGAAGTCGCAGAATATCAGACTCAGGTGGAAAGTGAGTTCTCTTATGAAATGATTGTGGCAATGGAGGCAGCGGCAGAAAATTATATTGATGAGGAAACAGGGGAACTTGTGGGAGATACCGGAATAGAAGAACTGGTACCGGAACTTTTAACAGAGCAGGAAAACGAGCAGGAAGCACAGATGGCTATAAATGATCTTACGAAGGGGAGAACAGAAAAAGTTGTAGTATATTCAAGGGAAAAATTAGCAGATTTTGATTATCTGATTCAGAATTTCTACAGGGTGGATAAGACTACAACAATTACCGGGGAACAGTTAAACGCAAGTGAAATGCTGGCAAAAGATATGACCTTAACCCATGATGCAGGCAGTCCGCAGATATTGATTTATCATACCCACTCTCAAGAAGGGTATGTGGATTCCATACCGAGTGATGCATCTACAACGGTTGTAGGTGTAGGTGATTATCTGACTCAGATTTTGGAGGAAGAGTATGGATTAAATGTGATTCATCATAAAGGAGAATATGATGTGGTAACCCGTGACAATGCATATTCCTTGGCAGGCCCTGCTGTAGAGCAGATTTTGGCAGAAAATCCAAGTATTGAAGTAGTAATTGATTTACATCGTGACGGAGTAGGGGAAGGAACGCGGCTTGTGACCAATATGGATGGAGTGGACATGGCTAAAATAATGTTTGTAAATGGGCTTAGCCGAACGACCAGTGCCGGAAATATCAGTTATTTATATAATCCGAATCTGGCAGATAATCTGGCTTTTTCATTTCAAACACAGCTTACGGTTTCTGAATACTATCCGGGATTATCGCGCGGGATATATTTGAAGGGATACCGCTTTAATCTGCATTACTGTCCAAAATCTCTGCTGGTGGAAGTGGGAGCACAAACGAACACGCTACAAGAAGCAATGAATGCTATGGTCCCGTTGGCAGATGTGTTGAATAAAGTAGTGAAAGGAGAAAACAAAGATTGAAATAAAAACATTCCGTTGCTATAATAATTTAAGCAATACCTTTGGGTGAAATTATTTGCAGAGAGGGAAAGAATGGAACACTTATTTCAATTAGATGGTAATATTTTATTATGGATTCAAGAGTACATACGCAGTGATTTTTTGACACCGATTTTTAAGTTCTTTACAATGTTGGGAGATGACGGCGGAATCTGGATTGCGATTGCAATTTTGTTGCTTTTTTTTAGAAAATATCGAAAAACGGGTGCGATGGTTGGCTTGTCTTTGTTGGGAAGCTTGATTTTTAATAATATGCTCATCAAGAATCTGGTGGCGAGGACCAGACCATATAATGTGATTGAAACGCTGACGATTTTGGTTCCGGATCCAGGTGAGTTTTCCTTCCCGTCCGGCCATACCTCCAGTTCTTTCGCAGCCGGAGTAGTGCTGTATCTGATGCTGCCGAAAAAATACGGTGTACCGGCATTGATATTGGCAGTACTCATAAGCCTTTCACGATTATATGTAGGAGTTCATTATCCGACCGATGTACTTGGAGGAATGGTAATGGGAACATTGATTGCAGTCGTTGTGGTAAAGGGCTGGAAATTGGTGGAGCAGAAGAGAGCGGGAAAATGAAAAATAGGGTCCGGCAAATGATATAAATTATTTGCCGAACCCTATTTTTATACTACCAGATGATATTTCTCCATCCAATAATTAAGCTGGATAAAATATGCAATTAACTGTGGTCCTGCCATTAGCTGGCCAAACCATGGTTTCCCGTATTCTTTCGGACTCTTTAGGAAGGTAATCGCTTTGCCTTTGTCAATTAGCGGTGCAATCGGAGCATTCGGATTTTGAATAATCTGATAGAAACGCTGGATTAGTAATTGTTCATAGCCCGGATGGTAAGTTTTTGGATAAGGACTCTTTTTTCGGTGCAAAAGCTGGTCCGGTAATAAATCCTTGACAGCATCACGTAAGAGCGCTTTTTCTACTCCATTCTGGTACTTCATTTCCCATGGAACATTAAAAACATATTCAATAATACGGTGATCAGCAAATGGGACACGGGCTTCAAGACCGGAATACATGCTGGTACGGTCCATACGGTCAAGAAGCGTTTGCATAAACCACTTAATGTTTAAGTAGGCGATGCCTCGACGCTTACGTTCTTCCTCGGATTCACCTACTAAGACAGGGGCTTTTGCAAGGGAGGTTTTGTAATGGTCATAAGAGTAGTTAGCCAGATCTAAAGAAGAAATCCATTCATCTTTTAAAAACAGCGTGCGGGCAGACATATCAGAAGACCATGGAAATCCATCACGATTTAACAAATCAGGACGATAGAACCATGGATAACCGCCAAAAATTTCATCTGCACATTCACCGGTTAAAGCAACCTTATTACGTTGTTTTACAAGGGAGCAGAAATAGAGCAGGGAAGCATCCACATCTGCCATTCCCGGAAAATCCTTTGCATCTACTGCTGCATAGAGTGCATCTGCCAATACAATCTGGTCACATTCCAGATAAGTATGGTTAGATGGATATTGCTCCAGCATGATATTAACATAAGGTAAATCTCTTTCGGGTTGGAAGGAATTGGACTGAAAATATTTGTCATTGCCTTTAAAATCAAAAGAAAATGTATTTAATGTTTCATCGTGTTCCTTCATATACTGATATGCCAGGGCAGTAACGATGGAAGAGTCGATTCCGCCTGACAAAAAGGTACAAACCGGCACATCAGATACCATTTGGCGCTTGACAGCATCACGGATAAGGAAAGATACCTTTTCTACTGTTTCGGAGTAGCTATCCTTATGTTCACAGGAGAAAAGATCCCAATAAGTGTAGTCTGTCATTCCATTTTTTGAAAAACACAGGTAATGTCCCGGAAGGACTTCCTTAACATTTTCAAAAATACCATTTCCCATGGTTCTTGCAGGACCAATCGCTAAAATTTCCTGAAGACCTTCCTTTCGGAGTCTTGGCTGTATATCGGGATGACAAAAGAGGGCCTTTGGTTCAGAAGCAAAAATCAGCCTCTTATTTTGTGACGAATAAAAAAATGGCTTTACACCGACACGGTCACGATACAGATAGAGTTGCTTTTTCTCATCGTCCCAGATTGAAAAGGCGAAAATGCCATTTAATCGATTCACAAAATTCGGTCCAAAATGAATAAAAGCATACAAAATCACTTCAGTATCGGATGTAGTATGAAATACAAAACCGGCACGTCTCAATTCCGGAACCAATTCATCTGTATTATAGATTTCTCCATTATACACAATTGCATATTCATGGCAGCCAATGCGTCGTACTATGGGCTGATTACCATTTGAAATATCCCGGATGCTGAGCCTGGCGTGGGATAATCCGACATTACTCTTTAAATAATGGCCAAAAGCATCATTTCCACGGTGGGAAAGACAATCATGCATATCTTTTAGTATTTTTGTATAGAAGCTGTTATTATCTTCGAAATTACATTCAAAGTTGCAAAAGCCTGCAATTCCGCACATAGATGGATATCCTTTCAATGGATTTTATCATGTAATTATATGTGAAGAAGTAAAAAATATACGTTGTAGTATGCTAAAAATGTAATTTTTCACCAACAACTTCTATTTTGCGTATAGTATAAAGACGAAAAATAGAAGGGCATCAGAAAAATGGAAAATTACGTGACATTATCATTAGAGACACACTTATTTTTTGCAAGAATTATGAAAGAACACGGACTTTTTTTAGAGGTCGGTTTTCCATGTGTAAATACAAATTGGATTCAGAAAGCTAGCAGTTTCAGAGAGCAGTTCGAGGATTTACTGCGGAATGTAGTAGAACTTAGCGATGGAAGGGTAAATGCTCCTATCCTGCAATCCAATGAGCTGGTAACAGAGTTTACCATACCGGCTGAGAGGCGCACAGAAGGCTTAAGTGGTGTGACATATCGGACTTCTGTTGGAGAACTCATGAGTAATCGACGTCCATCCTATAAGAACTTAAGGACAACGGAGGAGTTCTGGAATCAGATTATGATGGAACATGAGTAGGAGTATCGAAGTCATAGTAGATATAATCATCGTAAAGAAATGCAGAGGTCATTACGACGATAAATAATCTATCTGTTTTATCTTAAAGAATTATCATATGTAATCTCTAATTTTTTAAAAGTGCATACATATAAATAAAAAAGTATTGTGCATAAAATGAACGAAAAAATAGAAAATATTTTAAATCTTGCCATGGATGCGACACCGGAGGAAAGAGCGAAGTCACTAAATTTAAATGTGGGTTTTGACCGTGAAAGTGCATCATGGGAAGTGGTCGTGAAATTCTTTGGAACGAAGGAGCAGCTGCAGGCGGTTTTTGAACAGGCGTTTCCAACGGAGTTTTCTAATATTAAAATCGAAGTATTAAGTAATCAATATGTCATTTTACAAATCCCGGAAAAACTGGTAACACCGGTAGCAGACCTGCCGGAAATTGAATATATGGAAAAGCCAAAACAACTTTTTTTTGCAGTAAATAATGGAAAAAGCGCATCCTGCATCAATACATTACAGATAGGCAAAAGTGTGGCAGGAGTGACTGACCGAAGTAACCTGACAGGGCGGGGAGTGTTAGTGGCAATTGTGGATTCTGGGATTGACTATAGTCATCCGGATTTTCGGAATACAGATGGAACAACTCGGATTATAAGGTTATGGGATCAGACCCTGGATGCAATTTATGATAGGGAAACAATAAACCGCGCGCTGAAACAGCCAACCGAAGCAGAACGTTATGCAATCTGTCCAAGCAGGGATATTTCCGGACATGGAACACATGTGGCAGGAATCGCGGCAGGAAATGGAAGGGCATCAAATGGACTTTATCGGGGTGTGGCATATGAAAGTGAGCTTATCATTGTGAAGCTTGGAACACCGCGGGAAAATACACTCCCAAGAACCACAGAATTAATGCGGGCGCTGGATTTTTGTGCGAATACAGCAAGAGAATTGGGAATGCCGATTGCAATCAATCTGAGTTTTGGAAATAACTATGGCTCCCATTCTGGAACCTCACTAATAGAGACATTTATTAACGATATGGCGGATTTCGGACGAAATGCGATTGTAATTGGAAGCGGTAATGATGGAGCTGCGGCCTTACATACGTCAGGACGTGTGGTACAAAATCAAACAAGTGTCATTGAATTGGCAGTTAGTGAATTTGAGCCGACGCTTAATTTACAGCTTTGGAAGAATTATGTTGATGACATAGATATAGCACTCGTGCACCCAAATGGAACCAGAGTAGGTCCATTACAAAAAACATTAGGAGCACAGCGATTTCGGATGGGAGATACCGATATGCTGATTTTTTATGGAGAACCGGCACCATACAGTCCTTATCAGGAGATTTATTTCGAATTTCTTCCGATTGGCACCTACGTGGATAGCGGCATCTGGCGTATTGAGTTGATTCCAAAAGAAATTGTGTTTGGAGAATATAATATGTGGCTGCCTTCCGGCGGAACCTTGAATATTGGTACAGCATTTTTGAATCCTGTAGAGGAGACAACATTGACGATACCATCAACTGCGTCGAAAGGTATTACAGTAGGAGCATATGATGCACGTTTTCGTCAACCGGCAGCATTCTCAGGTCGAGGGTTTACAAGAGAAACAAATCAGGTAAAACCGGATCTTGTGGCACCGGGAGTAGAAATCACTTCCTGTGCACCGGGAGGCGGTTATGAAACCAGAACAGGAACGTCTATGGCGACGCCATTTGTGACTGGAGGAGCGGCTCTAATGATGCAATGGGGTATTATTAATAAAAACGATATTTATTTGTATGGGGAGAAACTAAGGGCATATCTGATTCGTGGAGCAAATCGAAATTTTGCCGGATTTTCGCAATGGCCGAACCCACAGCTTGGATGGGGAGCGTTGTGTGTGAGTGATAGTTTGCCAATATAGATATTTAGCTCAAAATTTAGATTTATTGTTTCGTATATTGCAAAAGAGAGA
>CALZGM010000040.1 GCA_945787015.1 uncultured Roseburia sp. | reverse complement strand
AATCAGCGGGAAAATGGCATGGATGCCATTTTTAACGGCAAGTGACACGGATGTCACTTTGCCGTGACGCGTTATGACTATAAAAAATTTCATGTATAGATAATAGAACTTCTTATATGCGTACATCCGAATAGAAAAAATCAGTCTCTTTTTCTCTTTTGCAATATACGAAACTATAAAATTAAATTCTACACTAAATACCCCTTACTTCAATTCCGGTCTTGATGTATCTAACACTTTTGAAACATCAAATAAATCAGCCAAAGAATTTGGACGGGTAATCATATTATAGCCATCCAGATTGCAACGGGTCTGCCTTGCATAGTTATCTTTTACTGAGACAAAAGCTTTGGACCATACACCGCAATAGATGTGGAAGCCTTTACTCTGTAGGAAGCTTAGTTTGTCGCTTGGATAGTCAATTTCGGAACCGTATGGATAGATATAAATATCTGTATCACCAACAAGGCTGCCAACTTCTTCAAACCATCTGTTTGTGTCGCTTACAAAGTAGCTGTAACTAATTTTTTTTGCATCACGGTGTCCGTATCCATGAACGGCAAATAACCATCCGGTTTCTTTCATGCGGTCTGCAACTGCTTTCGCAGCAACTTTATCTTCCTCAAGCGTAGGGCTGTCAAGAAGATGGGTATCATAGCCGAGAGTTCCTTCATATCCGGTTAAGGCGATGACACCTTTTGCACCACGGTAAGAAAAGTCAGGATGCTCTTTTACAAAGTCATCTAAAATTGGAACAACATCATAATCTCCGATGAATTCTTCTCCATTTTCGTCTATATATAGATTTTTAACATCTCCGTTTTCATCTATCAGAAGCTTGCGGGCAAAACCGTCTTTTTCCATATATTCGTAGTAGTTCACATCATCTACTGACAATACAAGAGGCTTTTTGCCCTCCGGCACCAATGGATGATTGACAACAAGCTTCGTATTGCCGTTTTCATCTGTTTCTTCACGATAGATATCGTGGATATCGATAAGAACAAAGCCATTTGCATATAATTCATTCAGCATTGCCTTAAATTCATCTATAGTAGTCATCCAATAATTGTAACCATTCGACATGTAATCACCATCAAAGGCGAGTGAGGTGTCAGCAATTAATGAGTGAAAAAACACATGACGAACAGGCTCTGTATAAGGAACAAGAGCATTTTTCGCCTGTGTGTATGCGTCTATTTTACTTAACAAATCCTCATCTTGTGCGTACTCTTCCGGGGCACTCTGTAAGAGAGCAATTGCTTCATCATAGTAGTAGCCGAGTGCAAGTTTCTCAGCTTGGGCAAGAAGAGGAAAGAGCTGGCCGGCACGGGTGACAGTAGCAGTTATATTTTGTTTAAAAGAGGAAGAAGCAGGTGCAATAACGGTGACATCTGAAGAAACAGCGGTAGATGCACTACAGCCGGAAGCAAGTAAACTAAGTACTAAAAGGCAAGAAATAACTTTGTGTTTCATATTTTAATCCCATCCTATGTATTATATATATTATAATTTTACTATATCATGCCCAAAAAAAAGATGGTTACATTTCTATTACAAGAAATGGAAGAATTTCTTAATATTGGTTACAAAAGTATGTAAAATGATATTTATCGGTTAAGTAAAGTTGAAAGGCAGCAGAAGTTATACTATAATGAACAGGATGGAATGGAGGGACGGGATATGAAACGAATTTTAGATTGTCATGCATCGGATTTTAAAAATATGACGAAAGAAGAATTACTCTTTGCTATAGCAGCAGGAGAAGGCAGAACGATTGCCTGTGAGACAATTGGGTGCATTATGCCGATGCTTGGTGACATTACAAATGCAGAGTTTGCAGCTGCGATGGGTGCGGACATTCTGCTTCTTAATATGTTTGATGTGAAAAAACCATACATTATGGGGTTGCCAAAAACAGAGCCGGAAAACACTGTTTGGAAATTAAAGGAGCTAACCGGTCGCCCAATCGGTATCAATTTGGAACCCGTGGAACAGCAAAAAGCAGTGAGTGAAGGAATGTGGGCTATGACAGAAGGCAGAATGGCTACACTGGAAAATGCCAGACTTGCCGCTCAGATGGGCGTTAATTTCATTCTTTTGACCGGGAATCCGGGAAATGGTGTTACGAATAAAGCGATTACAGAGACACTTTCTCTATATAAAAAGGAATTAGGTGATAAGCTGGTTCTTGCAGCAGGAAAGATGCATGCATCCGGAATTTTAGCAGAGGCAGGAGAGAAGATTCTGACTAAAGAAGATATCAAAGAGTTTTATGAGGCAGGAGCAGACATTATTTTAATGCCGGCACCGGGAACGGTCCCCGGAATTACCATGGAATATGTACGAGAATTAGTAAGTTATGCTCATTCTCTTGGAGCACTTACTATTACAGCCATTGGAACATCACAGGAAGGTGCTGATGTGGCAACCATGCGTGAAATTGCGCTAATGTGTAAGATGACCGGAACGGATATTCATCATCTTGGAGATTCCGGTTATGGCGGAATGGCATTACCGGAAAATATTCAAAGCTATTCTATCGCAATTCGCGGTATCAGACACACCTATCGTCGTATGGCGGATTCTATTTTACGCTAATTGGAAAGAATAATGACTTCATTTAAAGAGACTAAACGGAGACTGAAATGGCAAATACAAAAGGAAATACTAGAAACAAAAAGATAATGGTAATTATAAGTGCAGTGATAGTGACAATTGCATTACTGGCACTTCTTATCGTATACATTGGAAAGATGAATTTTTACAAGACGCATTTTTTGCCGAATACAACCATAAGCGGCATGGATTGCAGCGAACTCGATGCAAAAACAGTTGCAGGGATGCTGAATACACAGGCAAAGGAATACACACTTTCTGTGCTCGGAAGAGATGAAGAAGGAAATACCATAGAAATAGGAGTCATCAAGGGCACAGATATTGAACGTGAAATAACAGATGCATTAAGTGAGGTAAATGAACTTTTAACACAGCAAAACCCGGGAAGCTGGTTTTTAGCAGGGAGTAAAACTTTTTCCTATAGCCTTGTGCATGGTGTAACTTTTGATGAAACACTGTTAAGGAAACAGGTGGAAGCTTTTAATGCCTGCCGGAAAGAAAATATGACTGCACCTGCAGATGCATATATTAGTGAATACTCAGAAGAAACCGGCAGATACGAGATTGTTTCAGAAGTGATGGGCACGCAGCTTGATGTAAAAAAAGTTGTAGACAGCGTTAATGCAGCAGTATATGGCTGTGCAGAGTCAGTTGATTTAGTGGAGCAGGAATGTTATGAATCGCCGAAGATTTTGGCAACAGATGACGGACTGCTGGTTTCTTTGGAGAAACTTAATAGATGGTTAGGGACGAAAATTACCTATGATTGGAATACGTTTGAAGTAGTAGTAGACAAAGATACGATAAAAGACTGGATATTAAGATATGACAGCGAACCGAAATTAGATGAAGATGCAGTTGCTGCATTTGTAGCAGAAAATGCAAAAAAGTATGATACATATGGAAAAAACAGAACGTTTACGACAACACTCGGAGTGGAGCTGACATTACCTACCGGAAAATTTGGATGGAAAACAGACCGTGAACGTGAGACAAAGGAGCTGCTTACATTGATAGAGGAAGGAAAGGTAACAAAGCGCGAACCGGTATACAGTCATACAGCACCAAGGCATGGAATGAATGATATTGGAAGCTCCTATGTAGAAGCAGACCTTAGCAATCAGCACCTGTATTTGTATTATAAAGGAGAGATGGTGTTTGAAACTGATTTCGTATCCGGAACTTTTAGTTCTACACCGGACTGTGTAACGCCCCAGGGCGTATTTGGTATTACATATAAAACGACGAATGCTGTGCTTAAAGGAAATGGTTATGAGACTCCTGTTTCTTATTGGATGCCATTTTATGGCAACTATGGAATGCATGATGCTACCTGGAGAACAGAATTTGGCGGGGATATATTTATTACGAATGGTTCTCATGGCTGTATCAATTTACCACTGGATAGTGCGGCAACTATTTACAGTTATATGTATGAAGGATATCCGGTTATTTGTTACTACTATTAGAGGAAACTTAGCAGGGAAGGAGTACAAATGAGACCAAGTTTTGGAGACCAGATTTTAGAACGGGAAAGAAGAAAACGTGCTAAAAGAACAAAAATAATCATACTGTGTGTGTTTACGTTGATGATTATGATGGGGCTGGCAGTACTGGCGTTTCTTTGGGGAAGAGCACTGCCAAAAGATACGGATGCCATTAGCAATGAGATAAAGGAAGAACAAAGCGGAAATATTTACACAAAAGAAGAGGTAGAACAGTTACTTCTATCTGCAAAAGCGGATGGTTCAGAGGAAGTGCTGCTGGAGATGAAGCAGATGCTGGATGAGGGATTTTCAGCAGTAGAAGCGTTTCGCAAGCTTTATACGGAGGAACTGGTAATTGCAAGCAACGGAAAATATAACTTTATTCCAATCCGCGATGATTTAAAGAAACATGACTATCTGAACGAAAACTTAAACGTATTGGAAAGCGGAGAATATCAATATGTAGATGATGGACAGGTTACTTCTTATAAAGGAATCGATGTTTCCCGCTTCCAAGGTAAGATTGACTGGGAGCAGGTAGCAGCGGACGGTGTAGAGTTTGCATTTATCCGTGTAGGTAATAGAGGATACGGAAGTGGTAAGGTTGTTGACGATGAACAGTTTGAAGCGAATATAGAGGGAGCAAATGCTGCCGGTGTAAAGGCTGGCATCTACTTCTTTTCCCAGGCAATTACTGAAGAGGAAGTGCTAGAAGAAGCAAATTATGTATTGGAAAAAATTGCACCATATCAGGTAGACTGTCCGGTTGTGTTTGATGTGGAAAAAGTGGCAGACAAATCTGCGAGAATGAATGCGCTAACACCGGAAGAGCGAACACGTTTTACAAAATTATTCTGCGATACTATCGAAGCGGCAGGATATCAATCTATGATTTACTGTAATCTTGAAATGGCAGCGATGATGCTAAATCTGGAAGAACTGGAGGAATACGATAAGTGGTTTGCTTACTACAATCCGAATTTCTATTTTCCATACGAATTCAAGGTTTGGCAGTATAGCGAAAAGGGAACTGTTGCAGGCATCAAAGGAGCGGTAGACTTAAATATCAGTTTTGAACCTTTATATGAGTAAAGGCGCCGGCGTTAAGCTTTCACTTGCAAAACCTATAAAAGAGGATTACACTTGAAATAAATAAAAACGTGAGGGGTACATAAGATGTGGTTGATACTTGCTTTATTATCCGCCATCTTTGCAGCGTTGACATCGATTCTTGCCAAGGTTGGAATTGACGGAGTGAATTCAAATTTAGCGACAGCCATCCGGACCATGGTAGTGGTGGTGATGGCATGGGGAATGGTCTTTTTGACAAATGCACAAAGCGGAATTATGGAAATCAGTAAGAAAAGCTGGATATTCCTAATTCTTTCAGGACTGGCAACAGGAGCCTCCTGGCTGTGCTACTATAGAGCCCTGCAGGTGGGTGATGCATCAAAGGTCGTTCCGGTGGATAAAATGAGCGTTGTTTTTACCCTGATTCTGGCGTTTGTATTTTTGCATGAAAAATTTACGGTAAAATCATTGCTTGGTTGTATTCTCATAGCAGCAGGAACACTGGTTATGGTGCTGTAAGTGTTAATAAGGTTACGGTGAATCCTTTGCGGGATGGCTGTAACCTTTTTTGATAGCTCATAATTACAGAAGAAAAGGAGTAATTTATGATCTACTTATCCCATTTTGAATTTCCGAGTAAAGAAAGAGAATTTGATTTTTTCCTGGCGCAAAAGCGCACCTGTTATGATTCTTTTTATCCGTTTCAGATTTTATCCAAGCACGATTTACGGATGCTGGATTTTGAACCGATGACCATTTTGTATGGTGGAAATGGTTTAGGAAAAACGACCGCGCTAAATGTGATTGCAGAGAAACTGGAACTGGAACGTGATACGATCTATAACCGCAGCAACTTTTTTGAAAACTATACAGCGTGGTGTAGCTATGAACTGGACAACCCGGTTCCGAGGAACAGCAGAATTATCACCAGTGATGATGTGTTTGATTTTATGCTGAATCTTAGAAGTATCAATGAGGGCATTAATCAGAAACGAGAGGATTTGTTTGAGGAATATTTGGATGCCAAGTATGCAAAATTTCAAATGAAGTCGCTGGATGACTATGAACAGTTGAAAAAAGTGAACTTGGCAAGAAGCAGGACCCAGTCAAAATATGTACGGAAGAACCTGATGGATAATGTCAGAGAGCATTCTAATGGGGAAAGTGCTTTCCTTTATTTCTCAGAGAAAATACAGGAAAATGGTTTGTACCTGTTAGATGAGCCGGAAAACAGTCTTTCACCGGAGCGACAGCAGGAATTAGTAAAGTTTTTAGAGGACTCTGCCCGGTTTTTCGGGTGTCAGTTTGTGATTGCTACACATTCCCCGTTTCTTCTTTCCATGCGTGGTGCCAAAATCTATGATTTGGATGAAGAAGTGGTTGATGTGAAGAGATGGACAAAGCTTTCGAATGTCAGGGCGTATTATGACTTTTTCAAGAAGCATGAAAAGGAGTTCGAAGAGGAGTACTGATTTATGGCAGAAAAGATGAGTGTTAATGAAAAGGAATTTGAAGGAATCAAGTTACTGGGAAAGGGAAAAGGCGGATATTCCTATTTGGTTACAGATGGGAAACATCAATATGTGTTAAAGCAGATTCATCATGAACCATGTTCTTATTATCAGTTTGGGAATAAAATCGAAGCGGAGATGAATGACTACAAACGTCTGGAAAAGATTGGCATTCCGATTCCGAAAATGTTAGATGTGGATGTGAAGCAGGAACGTATTTTAAAAGAATACATAGAAGGCGAGACCATTTATGAGCTTGTGCGAAGAGATGAGATGGAAGCAGATTATCTGGCACAGGTAAAAGCAATGTGTGAGCTTTTATATCCGGCAAACACCAATATTGATTACTTCCCGACGAACTTTGTGGTACAGGATGGAGTGTTGTACTATATTGATTTTGAGTGCAACGATTATATGAAAGAGTGGAATTTTGAGAACTGGGGTGTAAAATACTGGTCGCAGACGGAGGAATTCTTAAAGTACGTGAAAGAGCATTCATAATGCGGTGCCAGACTCTGTTTCATCAAATGTAATAGTTCCCTTATCATCGCAGTTTAGAGAACGACTCTTGCAGGCGGCTTCCCTTGCAAGCAGATTTGCCAACATATCACTAAGTACAACCAGATCAGAAGAAAGAATAGCCACTTCCTCATCGGACAGGCATTCTGCAAGCTGGCATGCTACCGTTGACAGAAAAAAGAGATTGGAACAATTTTTCATAAACACGCCTCACGAATGATTTTGTTATAGTATATGCAAGTCATGGTGAGGCGTGATTAATTTTGTCCATTAGTAAACTACCACATTTAACAAAACTTTAACATTTGGATGCTATGATGCATGTACAAATACAGTACTAGGAGGTAACGTGATGTTTAAAATACTAATCGTTGAAGATGATAGTGAGCTGAATAAAACGGTTTGCTCCTTTTTAAATCAAAGCGGATATGAGGCAATCGGTTGTTTGAATGCAGCAGATGCATATGATAAGCTCATTGATCATGTGATTGATTTGATTGTGTCCGATATTATGATGCCGGAGATTGATGGTTTTGAATTTGCAGAAAGCGTTCGAGAGATCAATGAAGACATTCCCATTTTATTTATGACAGCCCGTGATGATATTGCATCAAAACAGCGAGGCTTCCGTATCGGTGTGGATGACTATATGGTAAAACCGATTGATTTGGATGAATTGTTTTTGAGAATCGGTGCACTTCTTCGCAGAGCAAAGATTGCGTCAAGCAGAAAATTGGAAATTGGCGATTTTGTAATGGATGCAGATGAACATACTGCGTATCTCAAGGGAGAAGAAATAGCGATGACAAATCGTGAGTTTTCGATTTTATATAAGCTGCTTTCGTATCCGAAAAAAACGTTTACCAGAACGCAGCTTATGGATGAATTCTGGGATGTAGATACAGAGACAGCACCCAGGGCCGTTGATGTGTATATGACGAAACTCAGACAAAAACTCTCTGCGTGTGAGGCGTTTGAAATTGTGACCGTTCACGGGCTTGGTTATAAGGCGGTATTAAAATGAAACAGGATTTGATGATACAAAAAGTTTTTAGAGTAATAAATAATTATCTTATATTTTTTGTGACTTGTGCTGCAATTGTTAGTTGTACTACCATACTTTTTGTTACGACAATGGCGAATGCAATGCAGATTGAATTGGTAAGTGAAAACGTTAGTATGGCAGCGAAACTGACATTTATCAATGTATTGGTATTGAGCGGAATCGGGACGCTCATTGATGAAATCCGAAGAAAACTGACGATTGAGAGAACGGCAAAACACATTTTGGAAGCCTCTCAAAAAATTATTGCAGGGGATTTTAATGCAAGGGTGCCATTCGTATCCAAATATAGTGCAGATGAGAATTTTAATAAAATTATCGGATGTTTTAATAAAATGGCGGAAGAACTTTCCGGAGTAGAAACACTCCGAACAGACTTTATAGCGAATGTTTCTCACGAAATGAAAACACCGCTTGCTGTGATACAGAATTACGGAACTTTATTACAGGCACCAAATCTAACGGAAGAAAAGCGTCTGGAATATGCAAAAGGTGTGACAGATGGTTCACGCAGGCTGGCAGATATGATGACTAATATTTTGAAACTAAATCGCTTGGAAAACCAACAGATTTATCCAAATACAGCAGAATTTGATTTGGGTGAGCAGCTTTGTGAATGCCTTTTACAGTATGAAAATGTGTGGGAAAAGAAGCAGATTGAGGTTGACACAGAGATTGCAGAAGAGGTCATGGTAAATGCAGATAAAGAGTTGCTTGGGCTGGTATGGAATAATTTATTTTCCAATGCTTTTAAGTTTACAGAAGCAGGCGGGAAGGTAAAAGTGACACTCGCTACCACAGAGCATCATGCGCTTGTGAAAGTGCAAGATACCGGCTGTGGGATGTCTCCGGAGGTAGGCGCACATATTTTTGAAAAATTTTATCAGGGTGACAGTTCTCATGCGACACAGGGGAATGGTCTTGGACTTGCCCTGGTAAAACGTGTGATTGATATCATGAATGGTGAAATTAAAGTAGAGAGTATTAATGGAAAAGGAACAACATTTACTGTGAAAATTCGAAGAAAATAAAGGAGTTGAATCATTATGGAAGATACAAATAAAAGTGAAGAATTTAAGTTTACTTACTCAGCAAAGGAACAGGAAGAATTACGAAAAATTCGTCAGAAATATGTACCAAAAAAAGTAGATAGGATGGAAGAGTTGAGAAAACTGGATGCAGGCGTTACCAGAAAAGCAACCGTAATATCACTTGTTGTCGGTGTTATTGGAGCGCTTGTCCTGGGCTCTGGAATGAGTCTTGTCATGACAGATATTGGTGAAATGATAGGTCTGTATGGAATGAGTCGGATGGTTTTGGGAGTCATTATAGGAATGATAGGTGTCGCACTTGTAAGTATGGCATATCCAATCTATAATAGGATTACGCAAAAAGAGCGTGAACGAATTGCGCCGGAAATAATTCGGCTTACCGATGAATTGATGAAATAGGATTAGAAAAAAGAGAATATGATGTTTTGGAAAAAGAAAGATGAAACGAAAATTAAAAAATCCCTGTTTGAATGTCAAAGGGATGGTTTAACCATTCGAGGTACGGAATACCGGCCGGAAGGTGAAAATTTACCCATAGCGATTGTATGCCATGGGTTTATGGCATTTCAGGATACGGTCAGACACTATGCAAAATTTTTAGCAGAAATGGGATATGTGTCTTATTGTTTTGACTTTAACGGTGGTTGCGTGATTAAGGGAAAAAGCGATGGAAAGACAACGGAAATGTCTGTTTTGACAGAGGTAAAGGATTTGGAAGCAGTCATAACCTATGCAAAGGAGCAGGCATATACAGATGTAGATAATATTCTATTGATGGGATGCAGCCAGGGGGGCTTTGTATCTGCGTTAGTGGCTGCCAAGCAAAAAGAAAACATAAAGAAACTGATTTTGTTTTATCCGGCACTTTGTATTCCGGATGATGCCAGGGCAGGAAAGATGATGTTTGCTAAGTTTGACCCGCAGAATATTCCTGAAATAATTAAATGTGGTCCGATGACGTTGGGAAGATGTTATCCGGCGGATGTAATAGGAATGAATTCTTTGGAGGAAATTAAAAACTATGAAGGCGATGTCCTGATTGTACATGGAACAGCTGATAAAATCGTGAACCCGGATTATGCTAAGAAAGCGAAAGAAGCTTATCTGGAATCCAATGAAAATCGGGTGGTAAAGCTGGATTTTATTGAAAAAGGGGCGCATGGTTTTTCAAGGAAGCATGATGTACTGGCAATGAACGCAATCAAAGAGTTTTTAGCATAGGGAAAATGGAATGAGAAAAGGTGATAAAGCAGCAATCGTCTGCTGTTCAAACGGGCAGTTAGTAACATATAAGGAGAAATTACAAAATTTACATATTACACTGAGGAACATTGGTTTGGAACCTGTCTGGAGCGATTTCATTTATGAAAGGGAACATGTTTTTAGCGGCACCGCAAAGGAGAGAGCGAAGACCTTAATGGACTTTTACAGAGACGAAGAAATTAAGGTGATTTTCGATATTTCGGGTGGAGATATAGCAAATGAAATATTGCCATACCTAGATTTTGAGTTAATCGCAAACAGTAAGAAACAATTTTGGGGTTATAGTGACCTTACCACCATTATTAACGCTATTTATGCGAAAACTGGAAAAACATCCGTGTTGTATCAGGTTAGAAATCTGATTTATGAGAATGCAGCAAGCCAGATTGCGAACTTTATAGATACTGTGATGAATCAGGGTCAGGACCTGTTCCGGTTTAACTACAGGTTTGTACAAAGAGAGCATATGCAAGGTGTAGTAGTAGGTGGAAATATCCGTTGCCTGTTAAAACTGGCAGGAACAGAGTATTTTCCTGATGTGACAGGAAAGATTTTGCTGCTGGAAGGCTATGGTGGAACAGTTCCTCAGATGGTAACCTACTTAAGCCAGCTGAAACAGATGGGAGTATTTGAAAAGGTTGCGGGTGTTTTACTTGGAACATTTACCAGGATGGAAGAAGAAAATTGCAATCCATCGGTAGAAGAATTGGTAAAACGATATGCAGGCGAAGCGATACCGATTGCCTGTACAACAGAAATTGGTCATGGAACGGATGCAAAGGCAATTGTGATAGGAAAAGAAATGGAACTAAAATAGCTAGCCATTGACCAAAATTAGTTTTAGAACTATAATAAAAATGATGGGGTTTAGTACGACAAAATTAAGGAGTGGGTTAGCATGCAGGAAGATATCAGAGCACAATTAATCAGACAGTTCCCGTCAGAGGTTGTTGAGACAGCAGATGCAGAGGGAACATTGTATTATGCATGTCCTACCTGCCGCAGACCGGTTGCAATGGGACAGGAAAAATGTGTTGGATGCGGACAGGTATTATCATGGAATGGCATACGGAAAGATAATGAGCGTAAAGGGGTTCGTAAGGCAAGGATAGAGTTTGAGGTGCCGGTTGATTTTACGCAGGGCGATTGCAGAAAGTGTCCGTTGTCTTACATAGGTCGTCAGGATGACGAAAATGTTTATATGTGTCCACTGAATTCGCGTGGTGCCTGTAAGTTAAAAATCGTTGACTAAAATGTAGGAAGGAGCTTTTTGGCTCCTTTCTTTGCTTCATTTAGACTTTGAGAGGGAAAGTATGGCTGTAAAAAAGTATTATGTAGTAAAAAAAGGAAAAACACCGGGTATTTATTTTTCATGGGAAGACTGTAAAAAGATGGTAGAGGGATATCCTGGAGCAGTATATAGAGGATTTGCAACATTAGCGGAGGCAGAGGCATTCCTGGGTGCAAAGAAAGGAAATGCCATGGAGGTAAAGAAGGAAAATCTTCCTGAAAATTATGCATTTGTAGATGGCTCCTATAATACTGTAACAAAAGTTTATGGTTTTGGCGGCTTTTTATTTCATGCAGGGAAAAAAGAAATCCTGCAAGGTTCCGGCTCGGAGGAAGAAATGGCTTCCATGCGCAATGTGGCCGGTGAAATTTTGGGTAGCATGGCTGCAATTGAAAAAGCTCTGGAGCTTGGTTTAGAAGAACTTACCATCTATTATGATTATATGGGAATTGAGATGTGGGCTAACGGTGGATGGAAAAGAAATAAGGTCGGAACCATCCGTTATTATGACTATATTCAGAGTGTTAAAAATAAAATCGCAATCAGATTTGTAAAGGTAAAGGGTCATTCCGGCGTAGAAGGAAATGAAGAAGCGGATGCACTTGCAAAAGAAGCCGCCGGTATTCTGTAATAGGAAAAACGGATACTGCATAGATTAGTAAAAAAAACAGGCGGGAAGAGTCGTTGCTTGTACCAACAGACGTGTTTTATACCTCACAGTTAAATGCAGTGGTGATACAGGAACTGGAGAGAAAATATCCTTTTCTTGAAATTGGCATGATAGGAATGAGTGTGCTGGAGAATCCCATTCTTTATCTAAAGATAGGCTCCGGAGCGAAAAAAGTATTTTATAATGCAGCTTTCCATGCAAATGAATGGATTACGACACCGGTTCTGCTAAAATTTATGGAAGAACTGGCGGAGGCTTATGCAACAGAACAAAGACTAAATGGTGTGAATGTAAACAGGCTGCTTCGAAATGTGCAGTTGTATGTGGTGCCGATGGTAAATCCGGATGGGGTAGATTTGGTAAATGGTGTTATCAGGGAAGAAGATGTTTTGCGAAGAACTGAAGAAATTGCAGCAAAATATCCGGACATTCCATATCCTTTGGGCTGGAAGGCGAATATTCGTGGTGTGGATTTAAATTTACAGTTTCCGGCAGAGTGGCAGATGGCCAGAAAAATTAAGTTTGCACAGGGTTTTACAACCTTTGCACCAAGGGACTTCGTAGGAGAAGGACCTTTGACAGAGCCGGAGAGTCTGGCTGTCTATCATTTTACTTTACAGAATGATTTTGCACTGATACTGGCGTACCATAGCCAGGGGGAAGTCATTTATTGGAAGTTTTTGGATTATGAACCACCCCGTTCAAGAGAAATTGCAATGTATTTTGGAGAAGTTAGCGGTTATCAGGTTGAGGAGACTCCGATTGCTTCAGGATATGCAGGCTACAAGGACTGGTTTATTCAAAGCTATAACCGGCCCGGTTACACGATTGAAGTGGGAAGGGGAGAAAATCCGCTGCCACTTGAGCAGTTTGATCAGATTTACAGGGATAATATCGGTATTTTACTTGGAGGAATGACTGAAATATAAAAACACCTGCCTCAGAAATTTTCATGGGGCAGGTGTTTTTTGGAAGAATAGAAAGATATTTAGCATATGACATCGAATCCTTTCGACAATTGTTTCTGTGCTGCAGCGTGTTTCTCTTTTGCTTTCTGAAACATGGAAGAAAAAGAGTTTTCCCTGTCATTCTGACTGGAATGACTGCTCTTTGGACGCTGTTTTTCAATACGGTGTACATGTGTAACTGGTTCTAATAAATAGGTTCCTTCTGCGTATGCGTATTTTCCGACAATCCCCTCCTTGAAATTGCGCTAAATTATCTTTCTTCTTTTCTTGTATATCGGAGTTTTCTGATAATTTCTTTATAGTCGAAAAAGGAAAGATTCTATGTTATACTATGATTTATGATGTGCCGTATGAAAAAAGGATGGCATATACGAAAAGGATAAGGGAGAGTGTTATGGCAAAATTATATTTTCGGTATGGGGCAATGGGAAGTTCTAAGACAGCAAATGCATTAATGGTTGAATACAACTACAGAGAACGAGGAAAAAGAGCGTTACTTGCAAAACCAAAGATTGATATGCGGGATGGTGAAAAGACCATTAGTTCCCGCATGGGATTGAAAAGAAGCTGTATTTGGACCGAAGAGCTGATGCAGATGCCGGATGAGAAGATTAAAGAATATGATTGTGTCATTATAGATGAGGCACAGTTCTGCCCAAAGGCACAGATTGAATACTTTACCCATTTGGTGGATGATTTGGATGTTCCGGTAATTTGCTATGGATTGCGTGCGGATTTTCAAAATGTACCGTTTGAAGGAAGCATCTGGCTCTTAGCATGGGCGGATATTATTGAAGAGATTAAGACAGTCTGCTGGTGTGGACGGGCTGCGCGCTGTAACGCACGTTTTAATGAGCATGGAATTGTGCGGGAGGGCGCACAGGTGGTACTGGGCGGTAACGATTCTTACATTGCGCTTTGCAGAAAGCATTTAAAAGAGGGAAATTTAGGACCGGATTTTCAATTTGAGGAGTAATCGAGGGAGCATATGTCACTTCAATTTATCTTTGGCAATTCAGGAAGCGGTAAGTCTGCCTATCTATACAAAAAAGTATTGAATGAGGCAAAACAGAATCCGGATAAAAATTATTTAATACTGGTGCCGGAGCAGTTCACCATGCAGACACAGCGGGAGCTGGTGCAGTTACAGGAAGCACATGCCATCATGAATGTGGATGTGCTTAGTTTTGCGCGCCTTGCTTATCGTGTGTTTGATGAGCTTGGAAAAGAAAACCTGATGGTTTTGGAAGAAACCGGGAAAAATCTGGTACTGCGTAAGGTTGCGGAAGAAAAGAAAGAAGAACTGCAGATACTTGGCGGTAATATGAACAAAATGGGCTATGTAGGAGAGGTGAAGTCACTTATTTCTGAATTTGCCCAGTATAACGTGACACCGAAGGAATTAGAGGCATTTTTACATCGTGCACAGCTGAGTGAGACCCTTCGCAGGAAGCTTGAAGATGTTTTAGTGCTGTATCAGGGATTTCGCAGTTTTTTAGAAGGAAAGTTTATCACATCGGAAGAGGTACTGTCTCTTTTATGTGAGGTGGCAGATGAATCAGCTATAATCCGGAAGAGTGTCATCGCATTTGATGAGTTTACCGGATTTACACCGGTTCAGAATAAACTTATGGAACGCCTTCTTAAGGTGGCGGAGAAATTAATGGTTTCTGTAACAATTGACAACAGGGAAGATTTTTACCATTGCAAGGGGACGCATGAACTTTTTGCTATGAGTAAAAAGACCATTAAGTCTCTTTTAGATATGGCGGGAAAACTGCATGTGGAAGTAAAAGAACCTGTTGTTTTAGAGAGCGGAATCCGTTATAAGAATGCAAAGGAACTGCATTTCATGGAGCAGAATCTGTTTCGAATCAGAAGTAAAAGCTGGCAGGAAGAGACAGATGTCATCCGAATGTCTGTTCATAAAAATCCAAAGGAAGAATTACGCTATGTGGCAAGCAAGATAGCAGGACTGGTGCGTAACGAGGGATATCGATATAAGGATATTGCGGTGGTTACGGGAGATGTGAATCTTTATGCAAACTATGTACCGGAGCTCTTTGACAAGTACGAAATACCATTCTTTATTGACCAGACGAAAAATATTCTCTATCACCCGTTGGTAGAGTTTGTCCGTGCCGTGTTAGAAACGATGGAGTCAGGGTTCTCCTATGAAAGCATGTTCCGATTCTTAAGATGCGGCTTGTGCGGTGTCGAAGAAGATCAGATTGATTTGTTGGAAAATTATGTGCTGGCGAAGAACATTCGTGGATACAAAAAGTGGCAAATGAACTGGACTGTTTCAGAAGAAACAACGTCAGAAGAAATAGAAAAGCTGAATGAAATCCGAATACAGATTGTGAATATGCTTGAACCGGTCTATCAATTGTTCGGAAAGAGGAAAATTCAGATACGAGAGGCAACAATTGTATTATATGAGCTGCTTGCTCATTTAAATATAGAACAGCAGATGAAGGAAAAAGAGGATGCCTATACAGAAAGCGGCGATTTTGCCAAGGCGAAAGAATATGGGCAGATTTATAAGATTTTAATAGATTTGCTGGATAAGGTAGTATCACTGCTTGGAGAAGAAGAGGTATCGGTAAAAGAGTATGCAGATATTCTGGATGCAGGCTTTGACGCGGCCAAAGTTGCAGTCATTCCACCGGGTAATGATAAGGTGACGATTGGAGACATTGAGCGAACCCGTTTACAGCATGTAAAGGTTTTATTCTTTATAGGTGTGAATGACGGCGTAGTTCCAAAGGCAGAAAATGCCGGAGGAATTATTTCACAGTATGAAAGAGAGCGATTAAGTGAGCTGGATTTGGAACTGGCACCCGGAGCCAGGGAACGTGTTTTCATCCAGAAGTTTTATCTGTATTTGAACATGACCAAACCTTCAGACCGTTTGTATCTGACATTGGCAAAGGTCAACGCAGAAGGGAAGGCACTGCGAAAGTCTTATTTGACGGGAACAATACAAAAGCTGTTTCCAAAACTGGTGATAGAGGAGGAACCACAGCCGGATGCGTTCCTGACACCACAGAGTGCAATGGAATTTTTTATAAAAGGCCTTGGTGATACAGAAAATGATGATTTGTGGAATGCTCTGGCTCACTGGTACCTGGCAGACGAAACGTTTGCGAAAGAGGTGCAGACGCTTTTTAATGCCAACTATGCTGTTTATGCAGACGAGCCAATCAGTCATGCAGTAACAAAGGCGTTGTACGGAACAACCTTAGAAAACAGTGTAACGAGACTGGAACGCTTTGCAGCCTGTGCGTTTGCTCATTATCTGCAATACGGGCTGGGCTTAAAGGAACGTGAAGTCTCTGAGTTTGCCGGCGTAGACATGGGAAATTTATATCATGGAGCGCTGGAACGCTTTGCAAAGCAGATTGAGTCCTCAGACTATACATGGTTTGATGTGCCAAAGGATGTGGCGGATGACTTTGCAGAAAAAGCCATGGAGGACACCATTGCAGGTTATCAGATGGCATCTGCTTTTGAAAATGCAAGAAATCGATATCTGCTGTCCCGTATGAAGCAGACCATGCATTGTACAGTATGGGCTTTAATAGAACAGGTGAAAAAAGGCAGGTTTGTCCCAAGTGACTTTGAGGTATCTTTTTCCGGAACCAGCGATTTCAATGCGATTCGCTTTAGGCTGAGTGAAGAGGAAAAAATGCAGCTCCTTGGGCGGATTGACCGGGTGGATACTTATGAAACGAATGATAAGGTTTATGTAAGAATTATTGACTATAAGTCAGGAAATACCAGCTTTTCGTTGCTAAATCTTTATCATGGTCTGCAATTACAGTTGGTGGTATATATGAATGCGGCACTGGAACTTGTGGAGAAAAAGCATCCCGGAAAGACGGCGGAACCGGCAGGTATTTTCTACTATCATGTAAAGCATCCAATGGTGGACGGGCTCGGATATGAATCAGAGGAAGAAATCCGGGCAGCTGTTTTTGAACAGTTGAAGCTAAACGGTGTGGTAAATGAAAAACAGGAAATTTATCGTGCGATGGACACTGAATTTAGTGGAAATTCTTCCGTCATTCCGGTTGGAGAAAAGACAGACGGAAGTTTAAAAGCGACTTCAAAGGTTTTAAGCACAGAGGATTTTGAACAAATTTTCTCTTATGTAAAGAAAAAAATTACGGAAACGGGAAAGCAGATTTTTGCAGGTGACGTGTCGATAAATCCATATCAGCAAGGTGCATCAAGCGGTTGCGATTACTGCCCATATCATACGGTATGTGGCTTTGATACCAGACTTCCGGGTTATCATTATCGAAAGCTGGAGAGCTTTGATGACAGTACGGCAGTCTTAGAAAAAATAAAGGAAGGAGCGGATTAACAGATGGGGATGAAGTGGACAGCTAACCAGCAGAAAGTCATAGATTTGCGTGGGCGTAATATTTTAGTTTCTGCGGCTGCCGGCTCAGGAAAAACCGCGGTTTTGGTAGAACGTATTATTAGCATGATTACGGACAAAACACATCCTGTTGATATTGACCGTCTTTTAATCGTGACTTTTACAAATGCAGCAGCTGCTGAAATGCGGGAACGTATCGGTGCTGCGATAGAGAAAGCGTTGGAAGAGAAGGAAGCTGATGAGCATTTAGAACGTCAGCTGACTTTACTTCATAATGCCCAGATTACCACTATTGACAGTTTTTGCCTGTATGTGGTGCGCAATCATTTTTATGAAATAGATCTGGAGCCGAATTTTAGAATCGGGGATGAGGGTGAGCTAAAACTCTTAAGAGAAGATGTGTTAAAGCAGGTTTTGGATTCCCATTATGAGAATCCGGACAAGGAATTCTCTGCATTTATGGAAGGCTATGCGCCGGGAAAAAATGATACGGCTGCCGTGGAAATGATTCTAGAACTTTACAATTTTTCCAGAAGCTATCCATGGCCAAAACAGTGGCTTACTTCCTGTCAAAAAAGCTATCAGATTACAGACACGAAAGAGCTGAATGAAGCAGTCTGGATGCAGCCGGTAGTAAAACATATTCAATTTTTACTGCGTGATCTTTGTAAAGAGATGGAACAGGCGTTGGTGCTTACTAGAGAGCCGGATGGCCCTGATATGTATGAAAAAGCAATCCGGTGTGATTTAGACATGTATGAGGCAATGCGTTCCATTTCTACATTTACCGGGTTATATGAGGCTTTAAACGGAATCAGTTATGAACGATTTGGTACTAGCAGGGGATTTGATGGAAGTGTAGAAAAACAGGAACGTGTGAAAGCATTGCGTGAGTCTGCAAAAGACACCATTAAAAAGCTGGTACGCCAATATTGTTATGCTACGCCCCAGCAGATGGTGGAACAATTACAAAAGACGGGGCCCATGGCAAAAACCTTGATTGCATTGACAGAAGAGTTCGCAGAGGCTTACGCTGCCGAAAAGAAGAAAAAGAATCTGGTGGATTTTCATGATGTGGAGCATTTTGCACTGGAAATCTTAGTGGAAGAAGAAAGTGGGAAAGCAAAAAAGACGGCAGAAGAATTCCGGGATTCTTTTGCAGAAATTATGATTGATGAGTATCAGGACAGTAACTATGTTCAGGAAGCAATCTTAACTTCTATTTCCCGTATGGAACGTGGGGAAAACAACATCTTTATGGTGGGTGACGTAAAACAGAGTATCTACCGGTTTCGTCTGGCAAGACCGGAGCTGTTTATGGAAAAATATGATACGTATTCGGTAGAAGACAGTACCACACAGCGGGTTGACCTGCATCAGAATTTTCGAAGCCGTAATGAGGTTTTAGAAGTGACAAATGATGTCTTTTACCGCATTATGGGTAGAAATCTCGGAAATGTGGTTTATGATAAGGATGCAGCACTGTATCCCGGAGCAGTTTATCCGGAGAGTGCAGATATGCAGCCGGAGCTGCTTTTAACAGATGCGAAGGATGAACTTTTAGAGGATACAGAGTATACGGATAAAAAATTACTGGAGGCAAAACTTGTAGCAACCCGAATCAGACGTTTA
This sequence comes from uncultured Roseburia sp., assembly GCA_945787015.1. Classification (GTDB taxonomy): domain Bacteria; phylum Bacillota; class Clostridia; order Lachnospirales; family Lachnospiraceae; genus Roseburia. The sequence goes on along the minus strand of CALZGM010000040.1, from coordinate 7,925 downwards.
TTGGGGGAGCAAAAGGTAACGGATAAAAAGACAGGCGAATTAAGAAGTGCCCGTTATTCGGATATTGTTATTTTGCTGCGAAGCTTAAGCGGTTTTGCAGATGCGTTTGCAGAGGTGCTAAATGCAGAAGGAATTCCGGCCCACGCAGTTTCTTCCACGGGATATTTTGGAACGGTTGAGGTGCAGACAGTGCTTTCTATGCTTCGTATTTTAGATAATCCGAGGCAGGATATTCCGTTGGCAGGGGTCTTACGTTCCCCAATCGGTAACTTAAGTGATGAGGAAATGGCAGTTTTGCGCCTTCACAATCGGGAACTGCCATTCCATGCTTGTGTATTAGAACTATGCAGGCAGTTAGAAACAGAGGTTCCAAGGAATACAGCAGAAGAAAAGCTTTTTACTTTTTATAAAAAATACTGTTTCCTGCGTGGAAAAGTGGCAGATACCCCGATTCATGAATTAATCGAACAGGTTTTAAAAGAAACCGGATATGGAAACTACGTGGCAGCAATGCCATCTGGGGCAAGACGTCTGGCAAATCTTGATATGCTGTTAGAAAAAGCAGTTGCTTATGAAAAAACAAGCTACAAGGGGCTATTTCATTTTGTCAGATATATTGATGAATTACAGAAATACGATGTGGATTTTGGTGAGGCAGACTTAGTCGGAGAGAATGAAGACGTGGTCCGGATTATGAGTATTCATAAGAGCAAAGGCTTAGAGTTCCCGATTGTGTTTGTGTCAGGAATGGGCAAAAACTTTAATAAACAGGATGTACGAAGCCGTATGGTGCTTCATGCTGAATTCGGAATCGGTTTGGATGCAATGGATGGGACACGCCGCACCAAGGCACCGACAATTGTAAAGCGTGCCATTGCCAAGCAGATTGAACTGGAAAATCTGGGAGAGGAACTGCGTGTTTTATATGTTGCATTCACCAGAGCGAAAGAAAAACTAATACTGACAGGCAGTAGGGCAGAAATTGGGGAGGCAGTAGAGGCGTATGCTCTTTCTGTCGAGTCGATGGCGTTACAGGAAAATGAATTATTGCCATATTCTTACAGAGAAGGTGCGGCAACTTACCTGGACTGGCTGCTGCCGGCTTTGCTGTCCTACGGTGAGAAGTATTCGATTTCTGTGATACCGGCAGAAACGCTCGTGATGGAAGAAGTTGAAAAACAGGTTCTTATCATGGAAGGGAAAGAAGAGAGACTGCAGGAAATTGCACAGGCAGATGAGAATCTGATAGCAAAAATTTCTGAATGTTTTTCAAAAACGTATCCGTATGCAACTGTAAGTACACAGAAAAATAAATACTCAGTATCAGAACTGAAACATCGTGCCATGAGGGAAGCTTTCGAAGCGGAAGAAGAGGACACAACACCGATTTTTTTAAAGGAAGAATTAGTTCCATATCTACCGAAATTCATACTTGAAGCTTCGCTTACAGAGGAAAAGAAAGCGGGAGCGCAGGCAGAGCCGCTAAACCGTGGCGCACTTCGCGGAACAGCCGTCCACAGAGTGATGGAATGCTATGATTTTACCGTAGATATTCCTGCTAAGGAACAGATCTTACGGATGGTAGAAAAAGGATTGCTGACGGAGGAATTGTATCAGTTGGTACGAATTCCGATTGTGGAGGCTTTTGTGGAATCTGATACAGGGAAGCGAATGAAGGCAGCTTCTGAAAGAGGGCAGCTTTACCGTGAAAAGCCGTTTGTCATGGGATTTAACGGCGAACAGCTTTTAGGCTTTGGCTTTCAGTCAGATTCAGGTATACTACAGGCAGAAGAGGACTTGACACTGATTCAGGGAATTATTGACGTGTTCTGGATAGAAGAGGATGGTATTGTTCTATTGGACTATAAAACAGACGCAGTAGAGACTCCAAAGGAACTGGTGCTGCGTTATGAGGCACAGCTTCATTTATATGCAGAAGCATTAAATCGTGTCTTTGCAGGAAGGGGTATGAAGGTGAAGGAAAAACTGATTTATGCCTTCCGCTTTGGACAAATAATTTCAATTGCATAGTAAGGAGTAGAAATGAAACAGATTATTTTGGCATCCGCTTCCCCACGGAGAAAAGAATTGCTAGAGCAGATTGGACTGGAATTTGAAATTGTTCCGGCGAAGGGGGAAGAGGTGATTACAAAGACCGCACCGGAAGAAGTAGTAATGGAATTATCCGGACAAAAAGCCAGAGAAGTAGCGGGAATGGTGAGCCTTTATGCGAAGACACACAGTGATATTATGACACCGCAAGATATGTTAATCATTGGTGCAGATACGGTGGTGGCTGCAAAGAATGAGCAGGGTAAAACAGAAATTTTAGGAAAACCAAAGGATGAGGCAGATGCCTATCGGATGCTTTCCATGTTATCCGGTAGTACTCATTCGGTATACACCGGTGTAACGCTTGTGTTCCTTGATAAAAGCGGCAGGGCAGGAGAACATTGTTTTTATGAGAAAACAGATGTGACGATGCGCCAAATGAGTGACTTGGAAATTCACCGTTACATTGAGACCGGAGAGCCGATGGACAAGGCGGGGGCCTATGGGATACAGGGAAAATGTGCCGTTTATATTGAAAAAATTGAGGGTGATTATAGCAATGTAGTCGGACTTCCGGTATCAGCGATTTATTATGAGTTGCAAAAACTGGGAGTTGACATTTACAGGTGGTAGTCGGTAAAGTATTAGATAGAAAAAACGAATGGAGAAACGACGATGTACGATGAGGTATGCTTAAACTATTTTTTAGAACATCAGGAACAGCTTTTACCTGAGCGTGTAGCAGAAACTAAGGAAGAGGCGGAGGAGTTTTTAGAAGATTGCATGGCAGTTGTAGTTAAAAATATCAAAGAGGTCCGCAAATATTTTGAGGAATCTGATATTTCAGGCATGTCAAATGCACAATTAGAAGAGGCGAGTGAAGTATTTAAACTGCCGGATGGAAGATATTTGATTGTAGAGGCATAGTTGGATGAAGAAAAACATAAGAGGATTGCTGGCATTGGGACTTGCTGTAGGTACGTTACTGACCGGATGCCAGATTGGAGATACAAATATCGTTATTTCAAGACCCCTTAGCAGCAGATATGTGTTTCAAATAGGAGAAATGAGTTGTAGTGTGAAGGAAGCAAAGCTTTATCTGGCAAACTATCAGAACCTGTATGGAACAGCCTATACACTGAATTTGCGGGAGCATGACTTCGGCGATGAATCATTGGAAAAATATATTAAGACGATTACCTTGAATGAGCTTGTAACCATGGTTTGTATGAATCAGCTGGCAGTGGAAAAAGAAGTTTCATTGACTGAAACGGATGAAAGTAAGATAAAAGAAGCGGCGAAGGTTTATTACGAGTCTCTTTCTGAGGAGGAACGTTCTTATTTAGGAGTGTCAGAAGCAGATATTGTTACTTTTTATGAGCATTATGGACTGGCACAGAAGGTATTAAAGGAGCTTACAGGGGAGATTAACGGAGAAGTAAGCGATGACGAAGCCAGAGTGATGGAAGTGCTTCAGATATATGTAACAGATGTAGGAAAAGCCGCAGAGGTCTCTGAAAAGCTGCGCAACGGAGAGGATTTTGCGAGTGTGGCAAATCTGTACAATGAACTGCCTGTAATTCAGAGAGATGTCTGCAGGGATGATTTGCCTGATGAGGTGGAAGCGATTGCGTTCCAGATGGATGATAATGAAATCTCAAATGGCATTGAGGCAGAAGGCGGCTATTATTTTATTAAATGTCTGAATAAATATAATGTAGAACTTACGGAAGTCAATAAAGTGACCATTGTAGAAAAGCGGGAAAAAGAAGCTTTTGATGATGTATATAATGAGTTTGTTGCCGGATTAGATTCCCGTATCAATGAGGATGTCTGGGAAGAGCTAAAGCTGGATACAACATCTCAGATTAAGACAGACAGTTTTATTGAGACATATGAAACGTATTGTGAATAAAGAAGAGGACGATTGTTTCGTTATTTCAAAAATAACTTTACAATCGTCCTTTTTGTGACCTATAAATAAATCTCTATAGTCTGCAACTGTCAAAGATAAATAAATCGAACTGATTTTTTACTTTTTCATAATCTTCTACAGATTTAATGGTATATGCTACTGAGAGAGCGCCAAGTGCTTTACAGAGCTGTCTGGAAAGATTTTTGTAGTCAGAGTGACGATAGGATATAAAATCCGGTCTGCTGACTACGTTGGTTACTAAGAAAGCAAGCAGAATGAGATAGTACTGACCCTTCTGTTCATTATTTTTCCAAAATTCTTCACTAAGCTGTCCGCGGATGATATCTGGCCGATTTTTACGATACCACATAACTGCCAGAGGATGGAAACTTTCGATACAGTAGACACCATGGTATTTCTCAACATAGGCATTCAGTAATTCGTTTCCAAGTTCGCAAACTTTGGTCTGGACCCGGTCTAATTTATACTCGATAATAAGCGGCACTTTTCCGGCGATCGTATCAAGTACCTCTGCAAAGGTTGGAATCGTTTCATCGGAAGCGGCAAGCTTCATCTGCTGTAATTCTTCTAAGGTGTAGTCCCATACATGGCCATCAACTCCACACATGCGTTTTAGAGTGGCATCATGGAAGACAACAGGGATGTTATCCTTGCTTAACTGCACATCTAATTCAATTCCGTAACCATTTTCCACAGCCAGACGAAAGGCGGCCAGTGAATTTTCCGGAGCAGCGGAGTGATTATCAAATAATCCGCGATGCGCATAATGGACTCCGAATAATTTGCTGCGGTCCGGTTTTCCAAACATCCTTGGAGCAATGAAAAATAAATATAAAATAAGCAAAACAATTAAAACAATCATTAGTATTTTCATCATGATTTCACACTATCTGAAGACCATTAATCTTCCACATCAAAATTTTCCAACACATCTTTTTTCTGAGCCGGTTTTGAGTCGCCATGTTTTACTTGAGTCATGGTAAAAAATGCTGCCACAGAAAAGACTACCGCATAAGGGAATAAGGTGCGGTAGGATACATGCTCTAATAAGAATCCGGACAAAATCGGGGTAATAACCTGTGCGGCCATAGAGAATGTATAGTATAAACCGGTATATTTCCCAACATCGCCGACTGAAGCGATTTCCACAACCATTGGAAGGGAGTTGACACCGATGGCTGCCCATGCAAAGCCGATAATTCCGAAAAAGAGATTCATAATCCAATGATACTGATTCATAAATCCGGCGCATAAGAAACAGAACGCTAAAAGTGCAATGCCGATTAGAATGGTTTTCTTACGCCCGATGTGGCTTGCAATTGCACCAATCGGAATATAGCTGATAATAGCTGCTATCGTAGCAACCATTAAGCAGTTGGCATATCCGCCGTTTTCCAATCCCCATACATGGGTTGCGTAACGGGAAAAGGCAGTCGTAACGGCATTGTAAGCAACAAACCATAAAGCAATGGATAGTAACATGAATGCCAGGCTGCGTTTTACGTCCTTTGGAAGGTCCGCGGTACTCTTTGGCGCCGTTTCTACTTCCTCTTCATCAACCATTTCGCTGCAGAGCTTGTTTTCTTTAATTGTAAGGAAGAGGATGGCAACACTGATTAGCATTAACAGACCAACTGACAAAAACAGTGGGAAGTAATCAGGTGTATCTCCCTTTCCGACTAAGAATTTAATCATAATTAAGGTATAAACACCACCGACTGCACCCATTAGGTTAATGACGGCATTGGCCTTACTGCGAAGAGGCTTTGGAGTCACATCCGGCATAAGAGCAACGGCCGGTGAACGATAAAGACCCATGGCAATCAGTAACAGAAGCAGGGTTCCAATGAATAAAAGCAGATTCCTTGACTGATTGGAGTAGTTTAATAACATTAAAAAAGTAAAGGCAAATCCTGTACCTGCCAAAATAAAAGGCATCCTTTTTCCGATAGGAGTAGATACTTTATCGGATAAGGAACCAAACATTGGCAATAGGAATAAGGCAAGAACATTATCAGCTGCCATGATGACTCCGGTATAGGTTTCACCTAAAGAGAAAGTGTTTTTTAAAATAAGAGGAATCACATTGTCATACATCTGCCAGAAGGCAGAAATAGATAAAAATGCTAAACCAATTAACGTGGTACGTTTGTAATTCAGTTTCATAATATTAGCCTTTCTTTTGTATCATAGAATACTTATAGTATACATGATAAAAAAGTATTTGCAAATAATGGCAAGTAAAAAATATGTAAATTATGGATTGATTTTATTAGTAGGGACAGATAAAATAGGAGCGTATGTATCGATAGAAAGGCAAAGGAAAAATGAGTATATTAAACGTAGAACATTTAACACATGGCTTCGGAGACCGCGCTATTTTTAATGACGTCTCCTTTCGGTTATTAAAAGGAGAGCATATCGGACTTGTCGGAGCGAACGGCGAAGGAAAATCTACATTTATGAATATTGTAACCGGAAAATTGATGCCGGACGAGGGAAAAATCGAATGGGCAAAAAATGTCCGCGTCGGTTACCTTGACCAGAATTCAACCCTGACAAAGGGAATGACGATCGAGAGTGTTTTAAAATCTGCTTTTGCCTGGTTATTTGAAATGGAAGAGCAGATGAATGCTATCTGTGAAAAACTAGGTGAGGCAGGTCCGGAAGAAATGGATGCCATGATGGAAGAACTGGGTGTGATTCAGGATACCTTGACTATGCATGATTTTTATATTATTGATGCGAAGGTGGAAGAGGTAGCCAGAGCTCTTGGCTTACTGGATTTAGGATTGGATCATGATGTATCAGACTTAAGCGGTGGCCAGCGTATGAAGGTACTTCTTGCGAAGCTTTTATTAGAAAAGCCTGATATTTTATTATTGGACGAGCCGACCAACTATCTGGACGCAGAACATATTGCATGGTTGAAACGTTATTTACAGGAATACGAGAATGCATTTATATTAATTTCTCATGATATCCCATTTTTAAATGAAGTCATTAATATTATTTATCATATGGAAAATCAGCGCCTTGACCGCTATGTAGGAGATTATGATAAATTCCGGGAAGTCTATGAAGTAAAAAAATCTCAGCTTGAGGCAGCTTACCGCAAACAGCAGCAGGAAATCAGCGAATTAAAGGATTTTGTTGCCAGAAATAAAGCACGCGTGGCAACCAGAAATATGGCGATGTCCCGTCAAAAGAAGTTGGACAAAATGGATGTGATTGAACTTGCGGCAGAGCGTCCAAAGCCGGAATTTAATTTTAAAATGGGCAAAACACCGGGAAGATATATTTTTGAAACAAAGGATCTTGTCATCGGTTATGAGGAACCATTATCCAAGCCGCTTAACATTTCTATGGAGCGTGGACAAAAAATTGCATTAATTGGTGCGAATGGTATTGGTAAGACAACGCTGCTTCGCAGTATTTTAGGACTGACACCGGCTTTAAACGGTAGCGTTGAACTTGGCGAAAATTTAGAAATCGGTTATTTTGAACAGGAAATTAAGGAAGAGAACAATCACACTTGTATAGAAGAAATTTGGGAGGAATTTCCTTCTTATTCCCAGTATGAAGTGCGTTCTGCCCTTGCAAAATGCGGTCTTACCACAAAGCACATCGAAAGCCTGGTACGTGTATTAAGCGGTGGTGAGCAGGCAAAAGTACGTTTATGCAAACTTATCAATAAGAATACAAATGTCCTGCTTCTTGATGAGCCAACCAATCATTTAGATGTGGATGCAAAGGATGAGTTAAAACGTGCTCTAAAAGAATACAAAGGAAGTGTGCTGCTTATCTGTCACGAACCGGAATTTTACCAGGATATAGTAAGTGAAGTTTGGGATTGTTCGAAGTGGACGACGAAGATTTTATAATAGATATTTTGTTCAGTAAATTATTTTAGGCATAATATAAATTTGTAAGAAAA
>CALZGM010000039.1 GCA_945787015.1 uncultured Roseburia sp. | reverse complement strand
TAGAAACTCTTCATTCCTATTACATGGTTAGCGGAAAAATGACAGGAGGTCATTTTTAGCGTCGTGCGGAATGGACTCCGCTACGACGCGACGCGTAAGCTTTCATAAACTTACCTATAGGAATGCTAGAGTTTCTTATACATGTATGACCGCATCTAAAAATAAGGGTTCCTCTTTTTTCTTACTAATTTACTATATGACTCAAATAATTTACTGGACAAAATACCCCTTCAGTCGCTCAATTTCCCGTTTCCTTGAGTCAACGCTTTCTCCATCTGTTGTTTGAAAATCCTCAGCAAGATATGCAATAATTCTTTCATTATCCCGGATTGCGGCGGCATAATCGCCCAGCATTTCGTGCACTTGTGCCAGTGAATATAGGCCATCTGTGATATGAGGAGCAGTTTGCATCTTTACACATTTCTCATAATCTGCAATGGCTTCTTGGATGAGTCCAAGTTTTTTAAAACGGTCAGCACGAGAGCAGTAAGCCTGCCATTCGTTTGGATGGGTTTCAACTGCCTTATTCCATAATTCTTTTGCCTCTTCTATTTTTCCTTGCCCGAAAGCAACATCGCCGGAATACATCAGCATTTGATAGTTGCCCTTTGCTTCTCCGATTTCCTTGATATAAGGAACGGCTTCGTCGAAACGTCCGTCTGCCAGCAGATTTTCTATAATAGCATATAATCCGCCGTAGTTCTTCGGATTTATCTTTAAGAATTCTTTAAAATACTGAATGACAGTAAAATGATTGTCGTACCATTCATCACCGCAGACACCATTGTTTGCTTCCAGAAAAGCAACCCAGCCACCTTTATTATCCGGCTCAAGCTCTAAGACACGTTTGGCATATTCGGAAGCCTCGGCATGGTCACTGGCAGCCCTGTGATTGTATAGGTAAGCAAGGTTTTCATAGGCTCTGACATTTTTTGCATCCTTTGCAATCTGTTCTGTCAGAAAACGAACAGAGTGTACAAAGGTTTCCGGAGCAATGCGGCGCTCATGGGAGTACATATTTTCAATACGCTCGTACTGTGCTTCGTCCGGGAGCGAAAAGAGTTCGTCAATTGAGATGCCAAAATAAGTAGAGAGCCCCGGTAATAATGTAATGTCAGGTGTGCTGGCATTTGTCTCCCATTTGGACACAGCCTGCGCAGATACGCCGAGGTATGCTGCTAATTCTTCTTGTGTAACCTTTTTCTCTAAACGTAAGTTTTTAATTTGATTTCCGATATTCATAGTGATTCTCCATTTTTTCATTTTCTTTCATCAGCTGATATGGTTATCATACCAGTAAAGGGAAGAAGGGACAATAGATGCAGATTTTATCTCACTCAACTGCCGGTTGAGTGAAAAAGGCTGTGTGAAAACCATGAATTAACGTTGCAAATTCTTGGTATCGTGTGTATAATTTTTAAGATAGATAAAATACGAAGGGATGGTTAATAAAATGGCAAAAGACGTTATTATTGCGTGTGACTTTAATAGCAAAGAAGAAGTGATTCGTTTCTTAAGCAAATTCGAAAATGAGAAACCATTTGTAAAAATCGGAATGGAACTTTTTTATGCAGAAGGACCGGAAATTGTCCGCGAGATTAAGAAAATGGGACATAAGATTTTTCTGGATTTGAAATTACATGATATTCCTAATACTGTAAAAAAATCCATGGCAGTATTGTCAAACTTAGATGTAGATATGTGTAACGTACATGCAGCAGGTACAAAGGGTATGATGTCTGCAGCACTGGAAGGATTAACCAGACCGGATGGAACCAGACCTTTGCTTATAGCAGTGACACAGCTTACTTCCACAAGCGAAGAAGTAATGCAGCAGGAACTCTGGATTGAAAAGCCAATTGATGAGACCGTTATGCATTATGCAAAGAATACAATGGAGGCAGGTTTAGACGGAGTAGTATGTTCTCCATTGGAGGCAGGAAAGGTACATGAGGTATGTGGTGAGAAGTTCTTAACCATCACACCGGGTGTACGTTTTGCGGATGGAGATGTAGGAGACCAGAAGCGTGTTGCAACTCCTGCAAAAGCAAGAGAATGGGGCTCCGATTACATCGTAGTCGGAAGACCGATTACACAGGCCGCAGATCCTGTGGCAGCATACAAAAGATGTGTAGCAGAGTTTTTAGGTGAATAAAGAGTAGTTTGGGGCAGGATAGGAAAGTGTCCTGCCCCATTTGTAAGAAAGGTAAGTAGTAAGATGCAAAAAAGAGGTATTTCAGGAAGTACATTAAAAATTATCGCAATGATTACGATGCTGATTGATCATATCGGGGCGGCAGTTTGTATGAGAATGATGATGGCGGAAGGCTTTGGTGACCTAAACGGAGCAGCTGAGGAGACTATTAAGGCATGGGTAACGGCGCATGCAGATTTGTATAGCACTTATTATATGTTCCGCATGATTGGCAGAATTGCATTCCCAATCTTCTGCTTTTTGCTGGTGGAAGGATTTAAGCATACAAGGGATGCAAAAAAATATGCGATTCGTTTGTTCGTGTTTGCTTTGATTTCAGAAATACCGTTTGACCTGGCATTCCAGAGTAAGGTGTTAGAATTTAGTTACCAGAATGTATTCTTTACCCTTTTCATCGGATTGGTAACCATGATGGCATATAAGTGGGTGGAAGAGAAAGGAATTACGAATGTTGTAACAAGAATTCTCTGCCAGATTTTAGTGGTAATGGTAGGCATGGCTTTGGCACAGTTTTTAAGAACCGATTATGGTGCACTGGGTGTATTTGCGATAATGGGTCTATACATTTTCCGCGATAACAGACTTTACCAGATTATGGTCATTGGATTGGTATTTATCCAGAATATGACCGCATGGTTTTCCATGCTTCCAATCCTCATTTACAATAATAAACGAGGTTTAAACCTGAAGTGGCCGTTTTATATTTTCTACCCGGCACACCTTTTGGTACTGTTTGCAATCTGCTATTTTATGGGAATTGCAGGGTATTCGGCATTATAGGTGGAAAAGATGAACAAATTTGTACTGAGGCAATCATTTATATTGTTCCTGACAGCGACAATCTGGGGAGTGGCTTTTGTAGCCCAGAGTGTCGGGATGGATTATGTGGGACCTTTTACTTTTTTAGCTTCCCGTTCTGTTATCGGAGCAATGGTGTTATTGCCGTATATTCTGATAAAGGACAGACATACTGAAAAAAAGGATGCGAATCCGAAATTTTTACTGCTAGGCGGTGTCTGCTGTGGAACATTATTGTTTCTTGCAAGCATCCTGCAGCAGGTTGGAATTGTTTACACAACAGTCGGGAAATCCGGATTTATTACAGCAATGTACATTGTCCTTGTTCCAATCATTGGCATTTTTTTGAAGAAAAAAGCCGACATAAAGATATGGTGCGGAGTCTTGTTAGCAGTCATCGGCTTATACCTGCTTTGCATGAAACCCGGAAGTATAGCAATACAAAAAGGAGATGTGTTGGTTTTTCTTTGCGCCATTGTGTTTGCATTTCATATTCTGACGGTGGATTATTTTGCACCGAAAGTAGATGGTGTAAAACTATCCTGTATCCAGTTTGTAACCTGTGCAGTTTTTGCTGCAATGGGGATGGTGTTATTTGAGACACCAAGCACCGAGCAGATTTTGCAGGCGTGGCTGCCAATCCTCTATGCAGGTGCACTGTCAAGCGGTGTTGGTTATACGCTGCAGATTGTGGGACAGCGTGGCATGAATCCTACTGTAGCATCTTTGATTATGAGCATGGAGTCCGTTATTTCGGTGATTGCAGGCTGGATTATTTTAGGACAGGCACTTAGTTCTCGCGAACTTTGGGGATGCGTGCTGATGTTTGGAGCGATTGTGTTGGTGCAGCTTCCGAAAAAGTAAATTTTGGGTAAAATGCATAGAGTAAATAAATGAGATATGTTATGATAAAAATAAGAAAGTTCTTCAATGCTGACAGTAAGGAGGAAGGGCTATGGTAAAGTATTTTAGAACAGACGATCAGGTCCTTTATAATGAAGAAAAACTGTGCGACGGGTGTTGGACACAGATGATTGCACCTTCACAGGAAGAATGTGAGTATATCGCGGAAAAACTCATGGTTGACATAGAAGATATACAGGCGGCACTTGACCCGGAAGAAAGTTCCCGTATCGAACTGCAGGATGGCTATACCTTGATTTTGGTCGATGTTCCGGCTTTAGAGGTACGTCATGAAAAACAGGTTTATACGACAATCCCGTTGGGCATCATTTTGACACAGGATGTCATTGTCACTATATGCACAGAAGATACTCCGGTGTTACAGAGCTTTATTAATAGGCGTGTAAAGGAATTCAGTACCAAAAAGAGACTACGTTTTGTTTACCAGATTTTATATAATGCAGCATCAAACTATCAATCCAATCTGCGTACCATTGATAAAAAACGCACTGAAATTGAAGAACGCGTGGGGAAAGACACAGAGGATGTTGATATCATTGCACTGCATGAATTGGAATCTACATTGGTTTACTTTGCAACCTCTCTCCGTGCAAACGGGGTAGTGTTAGACCGCTTAACCAGATATAAACGCTTAGAGCAGTATCCGGAGGATAAAGAGCTTTTGGATGATGTCATTGTCGAAAACAAGCAGGCGATAGAAATGACCACGATTTACAGGGATATTATCAATGGTACCAGAGACTTGCTGTCATCCATTATGGACAATCGTCTGAATAATGTGATGAAATATCTGACGGTCATTACAGTTATTATGGCGATTCCAACGGTTATTTCCGGACTTTATGGAATGAACGTAAATGAACGTTGGATGCCTTTGGCGAATACTCCGTACGGTTTCTTAATTATCTGCTTCCTGACGCTTTTGATTTGTATTATCGTCATGGTTGTTTTGAGAAAGAAAAAGGTATTTTAGGATATGAATACAAAAATATACGGAACAATCGGACCTGCATGTTGTAATACAGAAGTGCTGACACAGTTGTTTGAACAGGGAATGACGGGAGTACGTATCAATCTTTCTCATGTGAATTTGCCGGAAGTAAGTGGATGGATTCGCAATATAAGAATAGCTCATGCAAAAGCCGGGAAAATGGATTTGGAACTTTTGATAGATTTGCGAGGACCGGAACTTCGGCTTGGAAAGCTATTGTCGGAACGCCTGTTGTTAGAAGGAGATCGTCTGACTGTGATGTCAGAAGGAAAAACAAATTTATTTGATCCTACAGAAATTCCGGTACCAAAACCCGCCTTCGAAGCACTAGAAGAAGGTCGAAATCTTTTGATTGATGACGGGAAGATAATGCTGGAGGTAGAGGAAAAACGCTCCCGTGCAGCAGAATGTGTGGTAGTACGCGGCGGCATCTTAAAAAGCGGGAAGAGCGTTGCGGTTCCGGGAGTTTGTTTTGAAACACCTACCTTGACAGAGAGTGATATCGAAAATATCTGTCAGGCAAAAGAATATGGTATTACAGGTGTGATGCTTCCTTTTGTCAGAGGAAAAGAAGATTTGCAAAGGTTGAAACAGGTACTATCAGAGAACGGCGCTGCAGACCTTCGCGTTCTGGCAAAGATTGAGAATATGGATGGTGTAGAGAACATCAGAGAACTCTTGCAGTATTGCGATGAAGTTGTGATTGCCAGAGGGGATTTGGGAAATGCGATGCCGCTTTGGAAACTTCCTGTAGTTCAGGCGAAAATTGCAAGTGTTTGCAGGGAAGCAAAAAAGCCATTTATGGTAGTGACACAGATGCTTTATACCATGGAGAAGGCTGCAGTCCCGACGAGGGCAGAGGTATCTGACATCTTTCGAGCAGTAAGCGAGGGAGCTTCTTCTGTCATGCTGACAGGTGAGACAGCAGTTGGAAACTACCCGGTAGAAGCAATGAAATATATGACAGAAACCGTCCGGGAAGCAGAAGTTTATTTAGGAATGCTCAAGTGATACCATGTGGTGCAAGTGACAGTTTAGAGAGAACTGAAAGTAAAAAAGAGAAAGAGAAGAGATTTTTTGTGACTCACGCAAAATTTGCGTCGGAAAAAAATCTCTTCTCTTTCTCTTTATATATTTTAAATCTCAAACCTGCCACTTGCACCACATGGCAGTACTAATCCGTTTGAGGAAACAGGTAAGCCGATTTCGTCTGCTTTTACCGTTCCGTGATATTTTTTTAATACGGTGCTCATCATATAGCTTAATACTGCAGGCTGTAGTCCTGTGGTATAAGAATTGATGAGAAAGAAAAGTGGCTCGTCTGTCAATAACTGCTCGCAAAGCTGTACAAATGGATAAATAGAATCTTCAATCTTCCAAATCTCTCCCTTTGGACCTCTTCCGTAAGAAGGAGGGTCCATAATAATCGCATCGTAATGATTGCCACGGCGAATCTCACGTTCTACAAACTTGACGCAGTCATCTACAATCCAGCGGATAGGAGCATCCTTTAAACCGGAGGATACGGCGTTTTCTTTTGCCCAGGCAACCATACCCTTAGAAGCATCTACATGTGTCACACTTGCTCCGGCTGCCGCAGCAGCTAAGGTGGCACCACCGGTATAGGCAAAAAGATTTAAAACCTTCACCGGCCGACCGGCTTTTTTTATTTTTTCAGAAAACCAGTCCCAGTTTGTAGCCTGTTCCGGAAACAGGCCGGTATGCTTAAAGCTAAATGGTTTTAAGTTAAAGGTAAGACTACCGTAATGAATCTGCCACTGCTCCGGTAAATCAAAAAATTCCCATTCACCACCGCCTTTGGTACTGCGGTGATAGTGCCCATTCATTTTCTTCCAACCACGCTCGGTTTTTGGTGTGTTCCAGATGACCTGCGGGTCCGGCCGAACGAGGAGATATTTTCCCCAGCGTTCTAATTTTTCGCCTCCGGAACAGTCAATGACTTCGTAGTCTTTCCAATTATTTGCAATCCACATAAAATAGGGTTTCCTTTCTGTTATTTACGTTTCCAGGTAGATGGTAACAGCATTACCACAATTGGGAATAATTCTAATCGTCCTGCCAGCATGTTAAACATCAAAACAAACTTAGAAAACGGAGAATAAATCGAAAAATTCCGTGTCGGGCCAACCATGGCAAGACCCGGACCGATGTTATTTAAAGTAGCTACTGTGGCTGTAAAATTCGTTGTAAAATCGAAATTGTCAATGCTGATTAATAGGGTAGAAGTCAGCAGGATGACAAAATAAATAACAAAGAAGACGTTTGTATTGCGCAGCGTTTCGTGATTTACCACATGCCCATCCATACGGATTTTTTTGACTTCTCTTGGATGAACAACCAGCGAAAGTTCTTTTTTGATGGTTTTTATCAGCATAACCACACGGGAGATTTTCATGCCGCCCGCAGTACTGCCGGAGCAGGAGCCGATAATCATAATGACCACAAGAATGGTTTTCGAAAGTTCCGGCCACAAGTCGAAATCGGTGGTAGCAAATCCTGCGGTAGTAATAATGGAAGCAACCTGAAAAGCAGCATGGCGCAAAGACTCGCCAAAGCTTTGGTAAAGCCCTCTGATATTATAGGTAATGACTGCTACAGAGGAGAAGAAAATTAGAAAATACCAGCGCACTTCTTCAATACGGAAAGCTTCCTTAAATTTGAAGGATAAAATGTAAAAATAAGCTGTATAGTTGATACCGCTTAATACAAGGAAAATCGTAACGATAATCTGTATTTCGGGTGAATAGCCGCCTATACTGCTGTTGTAAATACCAAAACCACCGGTGCCGACAGTACCGAAGGTGGTAATCAGCGCATCATAAATAGGCATTTTAAATAAACAGAGCATGAAGATTTCGCAGAGTGTCAGCGCAATGTACATGCCGTATAAAATTTTGGCGGTATCCTTTACGTGAGGTACCAGTTTACTGATGGAAGGACCGGTACTTTCTGCCTTCATCAGGTTCATGGTAGAACCACCCATTAATGGTAGAATTGCCATGATAAAAACTAAAACTCCCATACCTCCGACCCAGTGGGTAAAGCTGCGCCAGAATAATCCGGTCCGAGATAAGGCTTCCACGTTATTTAAGATACTGGATCCGGTAGTAGTGAAGCCGGAAATTGTCTCAAACAGCGCGTCTACATAAGAGGGAATATCGCCAGAAATTACAAATGGAAGAGCACCGAAAATACTCATTACCATCCAACTGGCAGCTACCGTCACAAAACCTTCCCGAATAAAAAGATTTTTAGAGGCAGGTTTTTTTGAGGAGAGCAGCATTCCCATAAGAAAACACAATGCGGCGGTAATCAAATAGGAATAGGCGGCGTTTTCATGGTAAAGAAGTCCGACAAGAAACGGAAGCAGTAAAAAGGCGCTTTCAAATTTTAATACACATCCTAAAATGTATAAAATAATGTAATAATTCATGGTGCTTAGTCCTCCAGAATTTCCTGAATGTCATAAATGCGATAACCATAAATAACTACAAGTACAGAATCTCCGGCAAGCATCATGTCCTGACCGGCAGGAATAATGACTTCGTTGTTGCGGTAAATACAACATACCAGTGTGTTCTTACGGAGATTTAAATTCTGCAGCGGAATACCTGCCACGGCAGAATCCTCTTTAATAATAAACTCTAAAGCCTCTACGCGTCCGTTGGCCAGTTTATAAAGCTTCTCTACATTACTGTTGCGGGAATAGCTTGTGGAACGGACATGTTTTAAAATGTAGTCGGCTGTGATAACACGTGGATAAACAATGCTTCCAAGATTCAGATTATTGATAATGGAAGTAAAGTTTAAGCGGTTAATTTTCGTAACGGTTCTGGCACCGGAAACCTCATTTGCATACAGGGAGAGCAAAATATTTTCCTCATCAAGACCTGTCAAGGCGGCGAAACCCTGTGCATGCTCTAAACCTTCCTGCGAGAGAAGATTCTGATCCGTAGCATCACCGCAGATAACGGTAGCGTCCGGCAGTGCTTCACTTAAGTAATCACAGCGGGCCGGATCAATATCAATAATGGTAACATGGATGCCGAAAGCAATTAAACTTTTTGCCAGATAATAGGAAATGGCACCACCACCTGCTAAAATTGCGTTGGCTACCCGATGCGTTACCGTACCGATTTTGCGGAAAAACTCAATAGCATTTTTTCGCGTGGAAGCAATAGAAATCACGTCATTCTCATGGAACTCAAAGTTACCGTTTGGAATGATTACATCGTCACCACGCATAGCTGTACAGACAAGTACACTTGTGCGCAGCGTCTGATTGAGGTTGTATAATTTCATGCCAAGTAACGGAGAGTCCTTCCCGATTCTAAAGTGGAGTAATTCCACACGGCCCTTTGCAAAGGTATCCACACGCAGGGCAGAAGGAAACTGGAATACTTTTGCAATTTCCGTTGCTGCTGCAAGATCCGGATTGATAATCATGGCAATGCCGAATTCTTTTTTCAAAAATTCAGTTTCTTCATTATATATAGGGTTGCGTACACGGGCAATCGTCTGACAACGACCGGTCTTTTTTGCAATGACACAGCAGAGCAGATTTTTTTCATCGTCGCCGGTTACGGCAATGAGCAAATCGGCAGTCTCGATGCCGGCAGCCAGTAAGGTCTGGTGATTAATGCCGTTTCCAACGATACCCATAGCATCCATGGAGTCCGTAATACGGGACACGCGCTCGGGCTTTTCATCAATGACCACCAGATTATGGTCTTCACTGCTTAATAATTCCACCAGGGTGTAGCCTACTTTGCCACAACCCACAATGATAATGTTCATAGAAATCTCCTAATATAATTATTTAGTGAGTGAGAAGAGTTGCTCGACTACGCTACGCTCCGTCTCGCTTCGGCTGTTCGCCGAATAGTCTTATGTTTATTCGGACTATTGCAAACAAGTTTGCATAGTCCGATAAACATAAGACTACCCTTCTCACTAGGTATACAACATTATATCATGCTTTAGGAAAAATGGGAGTAAAAAGTGAGAAGTGGATAAAAAATTACAGAAAAGATTTGTATAATTGCGCTTCCTAATATGATTTGCTATAATATAAGAGACGCTTTACGGAACGGAAAAGAGACAAAAGAAAATGTGCGGGAAGGTTCGGTGCGTGCGAATGAAAAAGAGGGGTTCACAAGTAAAATGGATGCTGCCGATATTGCTGCTGGTGCTGATGCTTGGGGTATGCAGCCATGCTCTTGCGGCAGAAAATGATACAAGCGAACAGACGGTAGTCCGGGTCGGTTATACAGACTATGGAATGATGATTAGGGAAAAAGACGGAGCGTTTACCGGCTATGGGGTATCCTATTTGAAAATGCTGGCAGCTTATACCGGCTGGCAGTATGAGTATATTCCGGTAACGGAAGAAAACCGACTCGAGGAGCTGAAAAAGGGAAATATTGATTTGCTTTGTGATGTTTCCGAAGATTGGGCGGGAACAGAAGGAATCATTCTGAGCGAGGAAAACAGCTGCCTTTATTATGGCCTGATATGCGCCAAAGAGGATGATACAAGTATCTTCTTTGAAGAATACGAGGAACTGAACGGAAAACGGATTGCCGTGAATAAGAGCCGATATATGCAGGAAATGTTGGAGGAGTTTGCCGGAGATCATCAGATTACCTACACGCCTGTGTATTGTAGCAGTTTTGCAGAGATGGAAGCAGCAATTGAAGAAGGACGTGCAGATTTGATGCTGGCATCCAATCAGAGAGATTTGACCGGTTATAAATATGTAGCAAAGGCAGGTGTGCGCAATCAGTTCTTTGCCGTATCAAAGGACCATCCGGAACTGATGGAGCAGTTGAACTATGCCGACCGCCAGATGAAACTAAAACAGCCGTTTATTGAATCTGTTTTATATGAGAGATACTATGGCAGACCGGTTGACGTCTTAACCGGCATGACAAGAGAAGAATATGAGCTGATTCAGAGCGGACGTAAGATTCGCGTTGTATGTGATGCAAACAGTTATCCGGTGGAATATTTAGACGAAGAGACCGGCGAATACAAAGGTATTTATGCGGATGCTATGAGGCTGATTGAAAAAGAAAGCGGGCTTCAGTTTGAATTTGTCCCGGTTGAACAGTATAAAAGTTCCTGGGGAATGCTGCAAAGTGGGGAGGCAGAGATGTCTGCCGGTATGTATATCAATGATGAACTGGCAAATAAGTATGGGCTGCTTTATGCGGATTCTCATATTAGTGCCAGCTATACCATGATTGCAAAAGTGGGTGCCTCACTTGACGGAATCTTAAAGGTTGCCTTGCCGGAAAATTATGTTGGCGTTCAGGCGTTTGCAAAGCAGACTTACCCGGAGTGGGAAATTGTGCAGGGGAAAAATGTGGAGGACTGCCTGGAGCTAGTTGCAGATGGGAAAGCAGACAGTACACTTGTAAACTCCGTGTTTTTACAGACAGCATATAATATGAATAACTATCAGGACCTGGCAGTATTTCCGATGCATAGCGTAGACATTCCGATTCGCTGCGCATTTGCGGGAGAAAATGCCGAATTGCTGCGTCAAATCGTAAATAAAGCGATTAAGAGAATTCCGGACGAAGCTTTTAAAAACTGCACAATTGAGAATTCACTTAGTATTTCATATAAGCCGGACCTGCGCGATTTGATGCGGGAAACGCTTCCTATTATATTAGGTATCCTTGGAGGAGTAATTGCTTTATATTTGATTTCTCTCTGGCTGAGAGAACGGCACTTCCGCCATATGGCAATGACCGATACGGTGACGGGACTTTGGAATGGCGTGTGCTTCCGTGGAAAGGCAAAGGAAGAACTTAGTCGCAATCGTCAGAAAAGTTATCAGTTGATTTCCATGGATATGGAACACTTTAAATATGTAAATAATGATTTTGGCGAGAAAGTGGCAGATAATGTGCTTGTGGTAATTGCGGAGCGTCTGCGTAAAAAATTTGGGAAAAAGGCTCTTTATGCAAGAGAAATGGGTGACCAGTTTTTTATACTTACTGAGAGAAGAACGGATATCGAAGAGGTGCTCGGTGAGTTGGCCGGAGAAATTATCTTTGATAATAATGGCATGGAACAACGCTACAAACCGGCTATGAAATTTGGTATTTATAATATAGAAGCAAATAATAGAGAGTCTCAGATAGGACAATATATTGATGCGGCGGTATCGGCGCGCAAGTCAATCAAACGAGACCACACGAAGCAGATTGCATACTTTGATGACAAGATGGAATCGGATATTCGTGTCGAAGCTCAGATTGAAAAAAAGATGGAGTCGGCATTAAAGCAGGGAGAATTTGTCGTATATTATCAGCCGAAATATCTTTTGAAAACAGAAAAGATTATTGGCGCCGAAGCACTCATACGATGGAATCATCCGAAGGAGGGGCTTATTCCACCCGGAGTTTTTATACCGATATTTGAAAGAAACGGTTTTATTGTGCAGACTGATTTCTTTGTATATGAGGAAGTTTTAAAAATGCAAAGCAGACGCCTGAAGGAAGGAAAGAAAACAGTGCCGGTTTCTGTGAATGTATCCAGAACTCATATCGGAACCAGCGATTTTCTTCCAAGATTGATGGAACTTGCTGACCGCTATGAAGTACCACGTGAACTGTTGGAATTAGAACTGACCGAAACGGCATTGGGAGGAAAACAACAGAATATCGTGGACTTTATCCGCGCTTGTAAACATGCGGGGTTCCCAATTTCCATTGATGACTTTGGAAGCGGCTACTCATCTCTTAATCTGTTAAAGGAAATGCCGGTTGATGTACTAAAAATTGACCGCGAATTTTTAAATGAAACGGATGAGTCCCAAAAGAGTAGCGTCATAGTAGAACAGGTTGTGGAAATGGCGACCAAAATTGATATCAGGACTCTTTGCGAGGGCGTAGAGACAAAGGAACAGGCAGCCTTCTTAAAACAAATCGGCTGCAATATGGCTCAAGGATATTTATATTCGAAACCGGTGCCGGAAGAAACATTTGAAGGCATGCTGGAATCGGAAATATAAGGAGTATTTCCTTATTATAAAAGAATTTAAAAAAAATAAAAAAAAGTACTTGCCTTTTGTAGATTTATCGTGTATAGTATAGTGTGCTGTGGCATGATAGCGATGAAGCGAGAGGTTGCTGCAAGAGATTGCAGGTTTTCCGTGGAGCGAATGTCAAGTTAGGAAACTGGCGACAAGTCACTGTAACACGATAATGTCTACAAAAGGTAGAAACAAACACGTAAACTTTCATCAACGGGAAGATGAATTTTCAAACGGCGATGAAACACGTGGCAATGTGTAACAGTCACCGCTTGTCGTACTGATAATTAAGTGCGAAAAGGAGGCGGCTTTTTTTATGGCAAGTCAAGTAATGAGAATCACATTGAAAGCTTATGATCATGAATTAGTTGATTCTTCAGCTAAGAAGATCATCGAGACTGTTAAGAAAAACGGATCACAGGTGAGTGGACCGGTACCTCTTCCAACTAAGAAGGAAGTTGTTACTATTTTAAGAGCGGTTCACAAATACAAAGATTCCAGAGAACAGTTCGAGCAGAGAACTCATAAGAGACTCATTGATATCGTTGCACCGACACAGAAGACAGTTGATGCTTTATCTCGTTTAGAGATGCCGGCTGGTGTTTACATCGATATCAAAATGAAAAACAAATAAGTTTTTCAAAAATCAATTAGTTAATATCCTGAAGGGTTTTATATAGAAGTAATAGAGATTCCTCTGTTCCACTTATATGGACTTTCTAGGATGAACGGGTCCGCTGCCCCAAAGATTGGGTATGAAGCGTTCCGCTGTAGAGAAAACAGGAGGTAAAAAAATGAAGAAAGCGATTTTAGCAACAAAAGTCGGTATGACTCAGATCTTCAATGCAGACGGCGTATTAGTGCCGGTTACTGTATTAGAAGCAGGTCCATGTTCCGTAACACAGGTTAAGACTGTAGAGAACGATGGATACAGTGCAGTACAGGTTGCATTTGTTGACAAGAAAGAAAAGGTTGTTAACAAAGATGCAAACGGAAAGAAAGAAATCAGAAACAGACATGGCGTTAACAAAGCTGAGATGGGACACTTCGCAAAAGCCGGTGTAACAGGAAAGAGATTTGTTAGAGAGTTCAAGTTTGAAAATGCTGATGAATACAACTTAGGAGATGTAATCAAAGCTGACATCTTTGCTGAAGGCGATAAGATTGATGCAACAGCAATCTCCAAAGGTAAAGGATTCCAGGGCGCTATTAAGAGATTAGGACAGCACAGAGGTCCTATGGCTCACGGTTCTAAATTCCATCGTCATCAGGGTTCCAATGGTGCATGTTCTTCACCAAGCCGTGTATTCAAAGGAAAAGGAATGCCTGGTCACATGGGTAGCGTAAAGGTTACAACTCAGAACCTTGAAGTTGTAAGAGTTGACGTTCAGAACAACCTGCTCTTAGTGAAAGGTGCAGTACCAGGAGCTAAGAAGTGCTTAGTAACAATCAAAGAAACTGTTAAAGCAGGCAAATAGTGCTAAGAATAGGAAAGGAGGACTTAACGATGGCTAACGTAGCTGTTTATAATATGGAAGGCAAAGAAGTTGGCAAGCTTGAATTAAATGACGCTATCTTCGGAGTAGAAGTAAACGAGCATTTAGTACACATGGCTGTACTTCAGCAGCTTGCAAACAACCGCCAGGGAACACAGAAAGCAAAAACACGTTCCGAAGTAAGCGGTGGTGGAAGAAAACCATGGAGACAGAAAGGAACAGGTCATGCAAGACAGGGTTCTACAAGAGCTCCACAGTGGACACATGGTGGCGTAGTATTCGCTCCGGTTCCAAGAGATTATTCTTTCAAGCTTAACAAGAAAGAAAAGAGAGCAGCTTTAAAATCTGCATTAACATCAAGAGTAGCTGAAAACAAATTTGTAGTTGTTGATGAGTTGAAACTTGATGAAATCAAGACAAAGAAATTCGTTGAAGTTTTAGGAAACTTAAAAGTTGAAAAGGCTTTAGTAGTATTAAACGATATGGATGTAAACGTAATTGCTTCAGCAAAGAACATCCCTACAGTTAAGACTGCCCAGACAAACGAAATCAACGTATTTGATATCTTAAAATATGATACAGTTGTTGTAACAAAAGACGCTGTTAAGACTATCGAGGAGGTGTATGCATAATGGCAAACGTACAGTATTATGATGTAATCCTCAAACCAGTAATCACTGAAAAGAGTATGGCTGCTATGGCTGAAAAGAAATATACATTTTTAGTTCATCCGGAAGCAAACAAGTCAATGATTAAAGAAGCAGTTGAGAAAATGTTCGAAGGAACAAAGGTTGCCAGCGTTAACACCATGAACATGGATGGAAAGAACAAAAGACGTGGTATGGTAGTTGGAAAAACTGCTAAGACAAAGAAAGCTATCGTAACATTAACAGCTGACAGCAAAGACATTGAATTCTTTGCAGGTCTGTAAGAAATAGCTTCGTAACAAGTATGCGCAGCGATGCGCGATAAGAAACATCGAAAGGAGAAAAACAATGGGAATTAAGACATATAACCCATATACACCTTCCAGAAGAAATATGACTGGTTCAGATTTTTCTGAGATTACAAAAACATCTCCTGAAAAATCTTTGGTAACTTCTTTAAAGAAGAATGCTGGTCGTAACAATCAGGGTAAAATCACTGTAAGACACCACGGTGGTGGAAACAGAAGAAAATACAGAGTAATCGATTTCAAGAGAAACAGCAAAGACGGTATTCCGGCAAAAGTAATCGGTATTGAGTACGATCCGAACAGAACAGCAAATATCGCATTAATCTGCTACGCAGATGGCGAGAAAGCTTATATCTTAGCTCCACAGGGATTAACAGATGGAATGACAGTTATGAGTGGTGATCAGGCAGAAGTTCGTGTTGGTAACTGCTTACCATTAGAAAAGATTCCGGTTGGTACCTTAATCCACAACATTGAGTTATATGCAGGTAAGGGTGGACAGTTAGTTCGTTCTGCTGGTATGAGTGCTCAGTTGATGGCTAAGGAAGGAAAGTATGCAACACTTCGTCTTCCTTCAGGGGAAATGCGTATGGTACCACTTAACTGCCGCGCTACAATCGGTGTTATCGGTAATGCTGATCACAACCTTGTAAATATCGGTAAAGCAGGACGTAAGCGTCACATGGGTATCCGCCCAACCGTACGTGGTTCTGTTATGAACCCGAATGACCATCCACACGGTGGTGGTGAAGGACGTGCACCTATCGGACGTTCCGGCCCATCTACACCTTGGGGTAAACCAGCTCTTGGTCTTAAGACTCGTAAGAAGAAAAAATCTTCAGACAAGTTAATCGTAAGAAGAAGAGACGGTAAAGCGATTAAATAATTCTTATATAAGAATATGCGGAAGAGGGATATCACCTCTTCCGGAACCAAGAAAGATAGTTACAGTTTAAGGCCAGGCGGAACACACGGTTCCGTGTAAGGTTGACAAAGCAGGAGGTAAATTATGGCTCGTTCATTAAAAAAAGGACCATTCGCAGATGAAAGCTTACTTAAGAAAGTAAATGCTATGAATGCATCTGGTGAAAAATCTGTTATTAAGACATGGTCACGTCGTTCTACAATCTTCCCTCAGTTTGTTGGACACACAATCGCTGTTCATGATGGAAGAAAACATGTACCGGTATATGTAACAGAAGATATGGTTGGACATAAACTTGGTGAGTTCGTTGCAACAAGAACTTACAGAGGACATGGAAAAGACGAAAAGAAATCAGGCGTTAGATAAGAACTAATTTTTGAAAGGAGGTTTCATCCATGGCAAAGGGACATAGAAGTCAGATTAAGAGAGAAAGAAATGAAGTGAAAGATACCAGACCTTCAGCAAAATTATCTTATGCTAGAGTGTCTGTTCAGAAAGCTTGCTTCGTGTTAGATGCAATCCGTGGAAAGGATGTTAATACAGCACTTGCTATCGTAACATATAATCCAAGATACGCATCCAGCTTAGTTAAGAAATTATTAGAATCAGCAATTGCAAACGCTGAGAACAACAATGGAATGAAGAAAGAAAACCTTTATGTTGCAGAATGTTATGCAAACAAGGGACCAGCAATGAAGAGAATTCATCCAAGAGCACAGGGTAGAGCTTACAGAATCGAGAAGAGAATGAGCCACATTACAATTGTGCTTGATGAGAAATAATCGGAGGTAAAGTATGGGACAGAAAGTTAATCCTCATGGCTTAAGAGTCGGTGTTATTAAGGATTGGGATTCTAAGTGGTATGCAGAAGCTGATTTCGCAGATTACTTAGTAGAAGATTACAACATCAGAACTTATCTTAAGAAAAAATTATATGCAGCAGGAATTGCTAAAATCGAAATCGAAAGAGCATCTGACCGCGTAAAAGTTATTATCTACACAGCAAAACCGGGTGTAGTAATCGGTAAGGGCGGCGCTGAAATCGAAAAGATTAAAGCTGAAGTTCAGAAGCTTACAACAAAGAAATTAGTAGTTGATATTAAAGAAGTAAAGAGACCAGACCGTGATGCTCAGTTAGTGGCTGAGAACATTGCATTACAGCTTGAAAACCGTGTTACTTTCCGTAGAGCAATGAAATCTTGCATGGGAAGAACCATGAAGGCTGGTGCTAAGGGTATTAAGACATCTTGTTCAGGACGTCTTGGTGGTGCTGATATGGCTCGTACAGAGTTCTACTCAGAAGGTACTATTCCACTTCAGACATTAAGAGCAGATATTGATTATGGATTCGCTGAAGCAGATACAACTTACGGAAAAGTTGGTGTTAAAGTTTGGATCTACAAAGGCGAGGTACTTCCTACAAAGGCTAATAAGGAAGGAGGAGCTCAGTAATTATGTTAATGCCAAAGAGAGTTAAACATAGAAAACAGTTCCGCGGTTCCATGGCAGGTAAAGCTATGCGCGGTAACACAATCAGCAATGGCGATTTTGGTATCGTAGCAATGGAGCCATGCTGGATTAAATCAAACCAGATTGAAGCTGCCCGTATTGCGATGACACGTTACATCAAGCGTGGTGGTAAAGTTTGGATTAAGATTTTCCCTGACAAACCAGTAACTGCAAAACCAGCTGAAACACGTATGGGTTCCGGAAAAGGTACTTTAGAATACTGGGTAGCTGTTGTTAAACCAGGACGTGTCATGTTTGAAATTTCAGGTGTATCTGAAGAGATCGCAAGAGAAGCTTTACGTCTTGCTACTCACAAATTACCTTGTAAATGTAAAATAGTTTCACGTGCAGATTTAGAAGGCGGTGCATCAAATGAAAACTAGTAAATATTTAGAAGAATTAAAATCAAAGTCTGTTGCAGATTTAAATGCACAGTTAGTAGACGCTAAAAAAGAACTTTTCAATTTGAGATTCCAGAACGCAACAAACCAGTTAGACAATACTGGAAGAATTAAAGAAGTTAGAAAGAATATCGCAAGAATTCAGACTATCATCACAGAAAAAGAAAAAGTTGCAGAATAGAACCTCTAGAAAGGAGAACTTATCGTGGAAAGAAATCTTAGAAAAACACGTGTTGGTATCGTAGTAAGCGATAAAATGGATAAGACAATTGTTGTTGCAATCCAGGACAACGTTAGACATCCACTTTACAACAAGATCGTTAAGAAGACATATAAATTAAAAGCTCATGACGAGAATAACGAATGTAAAATCGGTGATAAAGTAAGAGTTATGGAAACAAGACCATTATCTAAGGACAAGAGATGGAGACTTGTAGAAATCATGGAAAGAGCAAAATAATTAAAGGAGGCTACAAGCATGGTACAGCAGGAAAGTAGACTTAAAGTAGCTGATAACACAGGTGCAAAGGAATTATTGGTTATCCGTGTTATGGGTGGATCTACTAGAAGATATGCAAATATTGGTGACGTTATTGTTGCTACGGTCAAAGATGCAACACCAGGCGGTGTTGTTAAAAAAGGTGACGTTGTAAAAGCTGTAGTTGTTCGTTCTGTAAAGGGCGCGCGTCGTAAAGATGGTTCTTACATCAAATTTGATGAGAATGCAGCTGTTATTATAAAAGATGACAAAACTCCAAAAGGAACCCGTATCTTTGGACCAGTAGCTAGAGAGCTTCGTGAGAAACAGTTCATGAAAATTGTTTCCTTAGCTCCAGAAGTATTATAGGAGGGACGAAGATATGGCAACAATGAAAATTAAAAAAGGCGATATGGTTAAAGTTATCGCAGGTAAAGACAAAGATAAAGAAGGAAAAGTAATTTCCGTTAATAAAAAAGATAACACAGTACTTGTTGAAGGTGTAAACATGGTTACAAAGCATGCGAAACCAAGCATGGCTAATCAGCAGGGTGGTATCATTCATCAGGAAGGACCGATTGATCTTTCTAACGTAATGTATCTTCACAAAGGAAAAGCTACTCGTGTAGGTTTCAAGATGGATGGAGATAAAAAAGTTCGTGTAGCAAAAGCTACTGGTGAAGTTATCGACTAATTTTGAGAGAGGAGGCCAAACAGTTGAGCAGACTTAAAGAACAGTACCAGAATGAGATCGTTGATGCAATGATCAAAAAATTTGGATATAAAAACATTATGGAAGTACCAAAGCTCGAGAAAATCGTTGTAAACATGGGCGTTGGTGAAGCCAAAGAAAATGCAAAATTATTAGAAGCTGCAATGAAAGACATGGAGACAATCACAGGTCAGAAAGTAGTTGCAACAAAGGCTAAAAATTCTGTTGCGAACTTCAAAATCAGAGAAGGTATGGCAATCGGATGCAAGACAACATTACGTGGCGAGAAAATGTATGAGTTTATGGATCGTTTAATTAACTTAGCATTACCTCGTGTACGTGACTTCAGAGGTGTTAACCCTAACGCTTTTGATGGCCGTGGAAACTATGCACTTGGTATTAAAGAGCAGATTATCTTCCCAGAAATCGAATACGATAAGGTTGATAAAGTAAGAGGTATGGATATTATCTTTGTTACAACAGCCAAGACAGATGAAGAAGCTCGTGAGTTATTGACATTGTTCAATATGCCATTTGCCAAATAATAGGAGGGAATTTTAATGGCTAAGACAAGTATGAAAATTAAGCAGCAGCGCAAACAGAAATTCTCTACTAGAGAATATACACGTTGCCGCATTTGTGGACGTCCACATTCTGTTTTAAGAAAATACGGAATCTGCAGAGTATGTTTCCGTGAATTAGCATACAAAGGTCAGATCCCAGGCGTTAAGAAAGCAAGTTGGTAAGAGCTTGCGGCCTTGGGTCTAGAGTAATATTTTTTAAGGAGGAAATATACATCATGACAATGACTAGTGATCCAATTGCAGATATGCTTACAAGAATCCGTAATGCAAATACTGCTAAACATGATACAGTTGATGTTCCAGCATCTAAAATGAAAATCGCTATCGCAGGCATTCTTTTAGATGAAGGTTATATTGCAAAATATGATATTATCGAAGATGGTAATTTCAAAACAATCCGCATCACATTAAAGTATGGTGCAGATAAGAACGAAAAAATTATTACCGGAATTAAGAGAATTTCTAAACCGGGTCTTCGTGTTTACGCTGGTAAAGACGAACTTCCAAGTGTACTTGGAGGATTAGGAATCGCTATCCTTTCTACAAACCAGGGAATTATCACAGATAAGGAAGCAAGAAAGCTTCAGGTTGGTGGCGAAGTTTTAGCATTTGTTTGGTAGTTATTTGCTGGCGTAAGCCAGCAGATATTAATACAGTAACTTTTAAACTACGGCAATAGCCGCATAAAAAATAGGAGGTACGGGCATGTCACGTATAGGAAGAATGCCAATCGCAATTCCGGCTGGCGTTACAGTGGAAATTGCAGAAAATAATCATGTGACTGTAAAAGGTCCTAAGGGAACTCTGGAAAGAACCCTTCCATCTGAGATGGAAATCAAATTAGAAGGTGCAGAGGTAGTTGTTACCAGACCTAACGATTTGAAAAAAATGAAATCATTACATGGATTAACAAGAACACTGATTAACAATATGGTAGTTGGTGTTACAGAAGGTTACAAGAAAGTACTTGAAGTTAATGGTGTTGGATACAGAGCTTCTAAAGCCGGAAAAGTGTTAACTCTTAACTTAGGATACTCTCATCCGGTTGAGATGACAGATCCGGAAGGACTTGAATCCACAGTTGATGGAAATAAAATCATTGTATCAGGTATTGATAAAGAAAAAGTAGGCCAGTACGCAGCTGAAATCAGAGATAAGAGAAGACCTGAACCTTACAAAGGAAAAGGTATTAAATATGCTGATGAAGTTATTAGACGTAAAGTTGGTAAGACTGGTAAGAAATAATTAAAGGAGTGACGAAAAATGGTTAGTAAGAAATCAAGAACTTTAGTTCGTGAAAACAAACATAGAAGAATGCGTCATCATCTTGCAGGTACTGCAGAGAGACCACGTTTAGCTGTGTTCAGAAGCAATAATCATATGTACGCTCAAATTATTGACGACACAGTTGGAAATACACTTGTTTCAGCATCTACTCTTGATAAAGAAGTAAAAGCAGAACTGGAAAAGACTAATAACGTCGAAGCAGCAGCACATCTTGGTACTGTAATTGCTAAGAAAGCATTAGATAAGGGTATTACAACAGTTGTCTTTGATAGAGGCGGTTTCATATATCAGGGAAAAGTGAAAGCTTTAGCCGAAGCAGCAAGAGAAGCTGGATTAGATTTTTAATTAGGAGGAAACGAAAACATGAAACGTGAAATTATTGATGCTAGTCAGTTAGAGTTAAATGAAAAAGTAGTATCAATCAAACGTGTAACAAAAGTTGTTAAAGGCGGACGTAACATGCGTTTTACAGCTTTAGTTGTTGTCGGTGACGGCAATGGTCATGTTGGTGCTGGTTTAGGTAAAGCAACTGAAATTCCTGAAGCTATCCGTAAAGGAAAAGAAGATGCTATGAAGAAACTCATCACAGTAAAACTTGATGAAGTAAACAGTATCACACATGATGTTACAGGTAAACATACAGGTGCTTCTGTATTATTAAAGAAGTCTCCGGAAGGTACTGGTATAATCGCTGGTGGTCCTGCACGTAGCGTATGCGAATTAGCAGGTATCAAGAATATCCGTACAAAATCTCTGGGTTCAAATAATAAGCAGAACGTTGTACTTGCAACAATTGATGCTTTAAGTCAGTTAAAGTCTCCGGAAGAAGTAGCTAAGCTCCGCGGCAAATCTGTTGAAGAGATCTTAGGTTAAGGAGGAATTTAAAATGGCAGATAGAGTAAAAGTAACATTAGTAAAATCAACAATCGGTGCAGTTCCAAAGAACAAAAAGACAGTTGAGGCTCTTGGATTAACAAAAGTCGGAAAAACTGTTGAATTACCAAACAACGCAGCTACTATGGGAGCTGTTCGTAAAGTTGCACCATATGTTAAAGTAGAAGAAATCTAATAATAAAGATAGGAGGTGTCATGATGGACTTATCTAATTTACAGGCAGCTGCTGGTTCAGCTCACAGTGATAATTTCAGAAGAGGACGTGGACACGGTTCAGGAAATGGTAAGACTGCTGGTAAGGGACATAAAGGTCAGAAAGCTCGTTCAGGAGCACCAAGACCAGGTTTCGAAGGTGGACAGATGCCATTATACAGAAGATTGCCAAAGAGAGGATTTAAATGCAGAAACTCTAAGACAATCGTTGGAATCAATCTTTCAGCATTAGAGTGCTTTGAAAATGATTCTGTAGTATCTGTTGAAACTTTAATTGAAGCAGGTATTGTTAAGAACCCAAGAGATGGAGTTAAAATTCTTGGAAACGGAGAACTTACTAAGAAGCTTACAGTTAAGGCAGATGCATTTAGCGCAAGTGCAAAAGAAAAAATTGAAGCTCTTGGTGGAAATGCAGAGGTGATCTAATGTTTAAGACACTTCGAGATGCGTTGAAAATTAAAGATATCCGTAGTCGTATTATTTATACATTTTTAATGTTAGTTATCATCAGAATAGGAAGCCAGCTTCCTATTCCTGGTGTTAATACAGCGGTATTTTCGGCTTGGTTTGCTGCTCAGACTGCAAACGGAATGGGCTTTTTTGATGCAATTACAGGTGGTTCATTTTATAATATGTCAATTTTTGCATTGAATGTTTCACCATACATTACATCTTCCATTATTATGCAGCTTCTTACCATTGCAATTCCAAAATTGGAAGAGATGCAGAAGGATGGTGAGGATGGCCGTAAAAAAATTGCTTCTATTACAAGATATGTGACGATTGGACTTGCTTTGATTGAATCTACAGCGATGACAATCGGATTCAGCAGAGGCGGTTATCTTGTACCTGCAGAAGGATTTAATAAAGCCCTTACTTATATCACTATCGTTATCACATTAACAGCGGGTTCTGCTATTATGATGTGGATGGGTGAGCGTATTACAGAAAAGGGTGTTGGAAATGGTATTTCCATTATCCTTGCCATTAATATTATTTCACGTATGCCAAATGACTTTGCAACATTATTCGATCAGTTTATTGCAGGTAAATCTATTCAGATTGGAATCCTTGCAGCTGTCATTATTCTTGCAATAGTAATTGGAATGGTATTTTTCGTAGTATTGCTTCAGGATGGTGTAAGAAAGATTCCGGTACAGTATTCAAAGAAGATTCAGGGAAGAAAACAGGTTGGCGGACAGTCTACCCATATTCCTCTGAAGGTTAATACAAGTGGTGTTATTCCTGTAATCTTTGCACAGTCTTTGTTACAAACACCGGTTATTATTGCAAATCTTCTTGGTAAAGGAAACGGAACCGGTATAGGAAGCAAGATTTTAAAAGTAATGAATCAGAGCTACTGGTGTAATCCAAAGGAACCGATTTATTCAATTGGTTTGGTGATTTATATTGTACTCCTCATTGCGTTTGCATATTTCTATACATCCATTACTTTCAATCCACTTGAGATTGCAAACAACATGAAAAAAGCAGGCGGATTTATTCCGGGTATCAGACCAGGTAAGCCAACCAGTGATTATCTGAATAAGATATTAAATTATATTGTCTTTATAGGTGCTATCGGATTAACGATTGTAGCAGTTGCCCCAATTATTTTCAATGGTGTATTTAATGCAAATGTTTCATTTGCAGGAACATCTATCATTATCGTAGTTGGTGTAATCATTGAAACATTAAAACAGATTGAATCACAGATGTTAGTTCGTTACTATAAAGGATTTTTGAATGACTAAAACGAATAGCGCCAAGTAATATTGCTTGGCGTTATTTTTCTAGTTATAGAAAAGGAGAAAAATTATGAAGATTATTATGTTAGGGGCTCCTGGAGCCGGAAAGGGAACACAAGCAAAACAGATTGCAGACAGATATCATATTCCGCATATCTCAACAGGAGATATTTTCCGCGCAAATATTAAAAATGGAACAGAATTAGGAAAAAAGGCAAAAGAGTTTATGGATCAGGGGTTATTAGTTCCGGATGAACTTACCTGTGATCTCGTTATGGATAGAATACAGCAGGATGACTGCAAAAACGGCTTTATTTTGGATGGTTTCCCAAGAACAATTCCACAGGCAGAGGCGTTAACAGCAGCACTTGATCATATAAATCAGAAAATGGACTTTGCAATTGATGTAGATGTTCCGGATGAAAATATTGTAAACCGTATGAGCGGCAGACGCGCCTGCTTAAATTGCGGTGCTACATACCACATTGTTTCTATTCCAACAAAGGTAGAAGGCATTTGCGATCGTTGCGGAAGCGAAGTGGTTTTAAGAGAAGATGATAAACCGGAAACCGTTCAGAAGAGACTTAACGTTTATCATGAGCAGACACAGCCATTGATTGAATACTATGCAGCTCAGAATATTTTAAAAACAGTAGATGGTACACAGCCAATGGAAAAAGTATTTGCTGATATTATTACTATTTTGGAGAAATAAAAAATGGCTGTAACAATCAAATCCGAAAGGGAACTGGAATTAATGCGTGAAGCCGGAAAGATTCTGGCAAACGTGCACTCACAGCTTGGAAAAGAATTAAAAGTCGGAATGACAACTTTAGAGATTGACCGGCTTGGAGAAGAAATAATACGCAGCTTTGGATGCATTCCTTCCTTTAAAAATTATAATGGATATCCGGCTTCGGTATGTGTATCCGTGAATGAGGAAGTTGTACATGGTATCCCGACAAATAAAAGAAGAATTCAGGATGGAGATATTGTAAGTCTTGATATTGGAGTGATTCACAGAGGATATCATTCAGATGCGGCAAGAACCCATGCAGTTGGTGAGGTTTCAAAGGAAGCACAACTTTTAATAGAACGAACCAGGCAAAGCTTTTTTGAAGGCATGAAATATGCTGTTGCAGGACATCATTTACATGAGATTTCAGCAGCAATCGGAGATTACGCAGAAAGCTTTGGCTATGGGGTGGTAGAAGATTTGTGTGGACACGGAATCGGAACACATTTGCATGAAGATCCCGAGATTCCAAATTTCAGACAATTCCGCAGGGGAATTAAGCTTCGCCCGGGCATGACATTGGCAATCGAACCAATGATTAATATCGGAACAGCAGATGTAGTCTGGATGGATGATGACTGGACTGTAGTGACAGAGGATATGAGCTTATCTGCTCATTATGAAAATACAATCGTTATTACAGAGGGCAAACCGGAAATCCTCACATTGACAGATGAAGAGATTGCAGCTTGCATCTGGGAATAGGAGTGAAGAATGGAATTTGCAAAATCTTTGTCAGGACACGATAAAGACCGGTATTATCTGGTAGTGAAAGAAGAGGATGAATTCTTATTTCTGGTTAACGGAACAACACGCCCGTTAGAGAAAGCAAAGAAAAAAAATAAAAGGCATGTGCAGCTCATAAAAAAGCTGCCTGCAGAAATTGTGAAGATAATAGAGGCAGAGCAGAGTAATCTTAATATCAAAAAAGCAATCAAAGATTATGAAAAGTTAATCAATCATAGTGAGGAGGAAAGATAGATGTCAAAAGCAGATGTAATCGAAGTAGAAGGTGTTGTAGTTGAAAAATTACCAAATGCTTTCTTCAAGGTTGAATTAGAAAACGGTCATCAGATTTTAGCAACGATTAGCGGTAAATTACGTATGAACTTTATCCGTATTTTACCGGGTGATAAAGTTACAATCGAGATGTCACCATATGATTTGACAAAAGGAAGAATTATTTGGAGAGATAAATAATAGAAATAGAAAAACATTAAAAAAATATATTGACTTCTTTTGTATATCTATGATAAAATGCTATTCGGACACTTTTGGATAGTCCCTTTTTGTGTGTAGAAAATACAAAGAGAGGCCTTGATAGGAAAGGAGAATTTGCTGTGAAGGTAAGATCATCAGTTAAACCTATTTGCGAAAAATGCAAAGTCATTAAAAGAAAAGGAAGCATCAGAATTATCTGTGAAAATCCTAAGCACAAACAGAGACAGGGTTAATTAAAGTTCCCGTGAATTGTTTGTATGTACAATAGAACAAGTTCTATTGTTTTAAGTGAAGACAGCCTTGGCTGTTAAATGATTATGTGCGGCTGCAGTAGGACATTATGTCCATACTGTTATCATAATAAACAGCAAGGGATAGCTGGGCGTGGTGTTTACATACCGAGAGCACCAGGCGAAAAATCCAAAATCGGAAAAATGCGGGAAACACACATTTCAGGCCGGGGCACCGGAGCTGTTTTACTTACTTTTTCCTTGATAAAGTCATTCTATGCAAAATGACTTGACTATTTATTTGAATCAGAAAAAAGAAGGTGCAAAAGATACATTTGCATCAGATGAAATTAATGGAGGTTAACAAACACATGGCTCGTATCGCAGGTGTAGATTTACCAAGAGAAAAACGTGTTGAAATCGGTTTGACTTATATCTACGGAATCGGTAGAACAAGTTCTAATCGTATTCTTGCTGAAGCAAAAGTAGACCCAAATACTCGTTGTAAAGATTTAACAGACGACGAAGTTAAGAGAATCAGCGAAATTATCGATGCTTCTCAGATGGTTGAAGGTGATTTAAGAAGAGAAATCGCTTTAAATATTAAGAGACTTCAGGAAATCGGATGCTATCGTGGAATCCGTCATAGAAAAGGACTTCCTGTTCGTGGTCAGAAGACAAAAACAAATGCCAGAACACGTAAGGGTCCAAAGCGTACTGTTGCTAATAAGAAGAAATAGTAGGCTGTAGTATATTTATGCAAAAAAACATTGATTTTTAGAGAAAGTAGGTTAGTTTAGATATGGCTAAAGTTACAAAGAAAGTGACAAAAAAGCGTGTAAAGAAAAACGTTGAACGCGGACAGGCACATATTCAGGCATCTTTTAACAATACTATCGTTACAATTACAGATACTGAAGGAAATGCTTTATCATGGGCAAGTGCTGGTGGTCTTGGATTTAGAGGTTCAAAGAAATCTACTCCATACGCTGCACAGATGGCAGCAGAAACTGCTACAAAGGCAGCTTTAATTCATGGTTTAAAATCAGTTGACGTTATGGTAAAAGGACCAGGATCAGGAAGAGAAGCAGCAATTCGTGCGCTTTCAGCTTGCGGTCTTGATGTTACAAGCATCAAAGATGTAACTCCAGTTCCACACAACGGATGTCGTCCACCAAAACGCAGAAGAGTTTAATTAGGAGGATTAGATTAAGATGGCAGTTAATAAAACACCAGTACTTAAAAGATGTAGATCACTTGGTCTTGAGCCAAGTTATTTAGGATATGACAAGAAGTCAAAAAGAAACTTAAAGAGAGCGAACAAGAAGGTGTCTGAGTACGGTCTTCAGCTTCGCGAGAAACAGAAAGCAAAATTCATCTACGGTGT
>CALZGM010000038.1 GCA_945787015.1 uncultured Roseburia sp. | reverse complement strand
TTCGAGTCCCGCTGGGGTCGTTCGTAGTGAGAAGAAGTGAGTAAATGTACGTGAGTGTATATGCCGGTTCTACGAACCGTCATCCCGCGCTAACGCTCGGATAGAATCATAATATCTGAGTCTTAGCCAAGCAAGCTTGTCACAACTCAGATATTACAATCCTAACACTCACTACAAGAAACGCGAGGGATCTTAGCTCAGCTGGGAGAGCATCTGCCTTACAAGCAGAGGGTCATAGGTTCGAGCCCTATAGGTCCCATTTAATGCCGGCGTGGCGGAACTGGCAGACGCGCAGGACTTAAAATCCTGTTGTAGCAATACAGTACCGGTTCGATTCCGGTCGCCGGCATTCATACCTGACACTTGACAAAGGTGGTATAATTGGTATGAAAAAATGGTTATCAACCATTCTAACAGAATATGTGTGCGTAGCTCAGCTGGATAGAGCACTTGGCTACGGACCAAGGTGTCGGGGGTTCGAATCCTCTCGCGCACGTAGAAAAATGCTGTTACATTGACGATTTAAAATCGTAGATGTAACAGCATTTTTATATTCATGATAATAGAAAATTCGCAGAGCGTACTTTCTGTTTTTTGTGAAATCAATTTTCTCGTCAAATCGGTTTTGGACTTAAGTCAGAAGACGAAAATTTCAAAAAAGAAAAAAATGTCAAAAAATGAAAGATTGATTATAGGAATGTATAGAGTTCGTATGTATAGTAATATCTATAGAAAACAGAAGTACACATAATATAAGATGAAAACGAAAGGAGGTAACTGGTTCTCTGTAATAGAATAAGGGAATCGGACGAAAAATGGCTGAGTATTTATCACCAGGAGTTTACGTGGAAGAATTTGAATCAGGTGGGAAGCCAATGGAAGGTGTAGGGACAAGCACCGCAGGTTTTATCGGATTGGCAGAAAGAGGTCCTGTAGAGGGCGTGCCGCAGTTGATTACTAATTTTGCGGATTTTAAGAGAAATTATGGTGGATATTTATCAGAAAATGAATTCGGAGAATATCGTTTCCTTGCTTACGCAGTAGAGCATTTCTTTGTCAATGGAGGCTCTCGTTGTTTTGTTTCACGTGTGGCACCACAGGACGCAAAATGTTCAGAAGGTTATGCACCGGCAAAGGAAGGCGCTGCAGTACGTTTTGCAGCGAAAAATCCGGGTGTGTGGGGCGATGACATTCGTATCGTTGTGACTCCGTCAAGCAAGGCTAAAACACAGATTATGGAAGTATTAGATACGGCTGATGGAAAGAAATATCTGGTAAAAAACGGAACCGGATTTCAGCCGGGTGACATTGTAATGTACGCGGATAAAACTGAAGTGGTTTACAACAAGGTAGTAAAGAATCAGGATAATGTAATTACATTTACAAGAGAATTTGGCGATGGAGTAGTAGATCGGAACCTGCTCCCTGTAAAGGTCATTACTACCTGTGAATTTACATTGGAAGTGAAATACAATGATCAGGTTGAATTGTATGAAAATGTTTCCTTTAATATTAATTCCCCGAATTATCTTGACAAAAAAGTGGCAAAATCAGAGCTGATTACAGCACAGTATGTAGGAAAGGAAGCAGAAGAACCGCTTCCGCCATTTGCCAGCTTTTTAGGCGAGGATGCAGAAGAGTCGGCAGTAGCGACCGTTTCTTTCACAAACGGAAGTAATGGTTCTGTTGCAAATATTTCTGCAGCAGATTTTATCGGAACAGATAACGGAGCAGGCAGACGTACCGGTATTCAGTCATTCCTGGATAATGATGTGGTATCCATTATGGCAATTCCGGGTGTGACAGATCCAAATGTACAGCTGATGCTTGTAGCTCATTGTGAGAATCTTGCAAGCCGTTTTGCAGTGCTGGATGTTCCAAGAGATGCAAGAAAGGTAGAGGATGTTATTGCTCATAGAGATATTTTTGACAGCAATTATGCAGCATTGTATCATCCATGGCTGACAATATTTGATCCGTTGGACAAGAAAAATATTGCAATTCCACCATCAGGTTCCATTCTTGGTATTTATGCAAGAAGTGATAACAGCAGAGGTGTACATAAAGCACCGGCCAATGAAGTGGTTCGTGCCTGTGTAGGACTGGACTGCCAGTTCAATAAGGGTGAGCAGGATATCTTAAATCCGAAGGGTGTTAATCTGATTCGTACATTCCCGGGTCAGGGTATTCGTGTATGGGGTGCAAGAACAGCTACCAGTAACCCAAGTTGGAAGTATGTGAATGTTCGTCGTTTGTTTATCTTTATTGAAGAGTCAATTAAGGCTAATACAAATTGGGCAGTGTTTGAACCAAATGATGAACTTCTTTGGGTAAGAGTACAGAGAACCATCAGCGTATTTTTGACAGGTCTTTGGAGAAATGGTTCCCTTGCAGGCAGCTCTCCGGAAGAAGCGTTCTTCGTAAATATCGGACGTAATACAATGAGTCAGGATGATATTGATAACGGACGTTTGGTTTGTGTTATTGGTGTAGCACCTGTAAAACCGGCTGAATTTGTAATCTTCCGCATTTCACAGAAGACAAGTGAATCAGCAGAATAAAATAGACGCCAATAAAGAGAGGAGAGAAAGTATATGCCATCATATCCACATGGTAAATTTAGATATAAAGTTGAAATTGACGGTTTAGATGCAGGCGGATTTTCTGAGGTTTCAGGATTCGATGCTTCAATTGATGTAATTGAATATCGGGAAGGTGATATGGTTCAGACCCCTATGAAAATTCCGGGATTAAAGAAATACGGAAATATCACATTAAAACAGGGCCTGGCAGATTCTATTGTTTTATACGAATGGATGGTAGCAGGAGTAAATGGTGCAGTAGAACGAAAAACTATTACCATCACATTGTTAGATGATGAAGAAGCGGCTGTAGCTTCATGGCAGGTAATTAACGCATGGCCGACAAAGTATACAGCGCCGGATTTCAATGCAACTGCTTCAGAGATTGCAATTGAAACCCTTGAAATTGCGCATGAAGGTATGACAAGAGTTTCCTAATTATACATCTAGATAATAAGGAAGGATGTTGTAGGACACAAATGGAAACATTTTTGTCTTACAACACCTTCTTACGTTTCAAAGGAGAGATTGTATGGAATTTCAGACAGAATTCCCGTTTACATTACCGAAAGGATTTGTTGATCGGGATGGAAATGTACATAGAGAAGGCGTTATGCGTCTGGCGAATGCAGGCGATGAAATCTTACCATTAAAGGACCCACGCGTACAACAAAATCCGGGATATTTAACGATTATCTTACTATCAAGAGTTATTACAAAGCTGGGAACGCTCCCTACTGTTGATACAAGGGTGGTGGAAGGACTTTATACAGCAGATTTGGCCTATCTAC
Organism: uncultured Roseburia sp.; assembly: GCA_945787015.1. Taxonomy (GTDB): domain Bacteria; phylum Bacillota; class Clostridia; order Lachnospirales; family Lachnospiraceae; genus Roseburia. The sequence continues at coordinate 26,268 of CALZGM010000038.1, read as the reverse complement.
AGGATTTATATGAGCGGATTAATACTATGGATATTCCTATGTATAAAGGCATCTGCCCGCATTGCGGAAAGAGTCTGGAGGTGCCAATAAATTTTTTGCAAGCCGGGGATTGACCACCTATCCGGCGGAAAAAATATACGAAGAGGCGGCATTTCTTGGATACTATATGCACTGGGGGCATAATGAAATCTTAAGAATGAGCCATTTGGAACGTTTGCGCTGGTGCAAAGAGGTTTCAAAAATTAACAGCAGATTGAATCAGGAACCAGAAAATGTATTTCATCTGTAAGCAGAAAGGGGCGGTTCAATGATTTCAAATCTTATATTTGATCCAAGAGAAAAGCTGGTGCCAAGTCATAGTTTTTTAGTGACAATTGGTCCAGCTATGTTTAGTTTTTCCAAAATTTCCAATCTGATGTCTCGTGTAGAATATGATTCTATTATTGAAGGAGGTAATAACGATTACCCTCATTTGTTTAAGAAAGCAAAAACACAGCCGGATACATTGATTTTGGAAAAGGGTGTAAGAACCCGGTCATCAGACTTAACTTTTAACTTGTTAACAGAAGGCATGCAGGTTGAGATGGTAACGATTATGCTGCTGAAGAATGGAACAGATTTGGAAAAAGTATTTTTCTTTAAAAAAGGTATGATAGTAAAGCGCCAATTTTCAACACTGGATGCCATGAGCAATGAACTTTTAATTGAAACATTAGAAATCGCTCATTCCGGTTTGGTCGAGGTCCCAATACCTGGAGTATAAGGAAAAAACAGCAGGAGGCATGAAAAGGTGCGGATTAGTATTGAAGGATGGAAGGAGGCTGGCAGAGACCTTCCAAATACAGTAGGAAAAACATCTCTTTTTACAAAAGCTATTATAGAAAAATATGGTCAGGGAGATAACTACGTATTTGATCCGGCGATGATGGTATATCTGGTTAAGGCAGAACCACAGCCGGAAGAAGAAAAGAAAAGTCCGAGTGAAGAACGTGCCAAAGAATATGTTATTAGGGAAAAAGAAGTTCTAAAACTGGTGACACAGCAGGAGAAAAGCAGAGAGTTTTTAACCCGTATCATGAAAACCTCCACTATTCCGGGCGGTAGAGAACTGCTGAAAAGAAAATCATTCAGGCAGCAGTTTGCGATTTGGGTTCAGGCCTTTATCAGAGATTATCAGGATTATGTACAAAATATTTTTCCAAATACGAATACGATCTATGAAGCAAAAGCAGAGATTCAGAAGGAATTGGTTGTTTTAACTGAAACGTTAGAATTATGGAGGCAGGCAACGAACCTGAAGGAAAGCAGCTATCAAAAAGAAATAGAAAAGCATGTGCAGAAAATCCGGCAGAAGAGAGAAAACTTGGAAAAGCAGGAATACATGCAAAAAGTGCAACGGATTATTCTGCGGGAAATGGAAAATATTGATAGAGAAGAAGAAAAAGATTTTTCTGAGCTGGAATTAAATTACCTGGTGAAAAGCAGTATTATGGAGCTGACTGAGGAAGAACGAAAGGAACTTTACAGAGAGCTGCTGGATATACTAAACGTCCGCGAGAAACAGCACAAGTTTCGGACAACAGGCAGCAATGTGTGGAAGTACCTTGAAAGTTTACAGAGTGTATATTTGGAAGAAATTCTTCTTAAGACGTTGGAAAGGAAAGAGGAAAGGAGCTCTTTAGAAGAGACCTATTTGCCTCTGAGCAGAATCTTGACGCTGGAGGAGTGGGAAAGAGAAAATATTCTCAGCGTAGAGGAAAGTGCGGTACGGGAAGAAAAAACAGAGAGAGAGCTGCGTCATCTTGTGAGAAACAGGCTGATGGAAATGTCAGAGGAAGAAAGGCAGGAGTTCTACAGAGAACTGGTGAGTATATTGGATGTCCGTGAGGAGCAGCGTATGCTGTATCAGAAGCGGGCAGGCCGGACAATGAGCTGGGAAGAGGAAGAAAAATTATCACTAAAACTTCAGACCATTCGCGAGCAGGAACTGGAGCACTTAAAGAGAGTACAGACGGTATATTTGGAAAATGTAGAAATAAAAGAGAAGCTTGCAGTCAGACTGGAAGAAGAACTTTTTAAGACATTGGAAAAAAGAAAGGAAGAGAACAGTTCAGAGGAAAAAACAAAGCAGAAACTGCACCGTAATAAAGTCATCAGTCAAAAAGAAGAAATCCTTAAAAAGCTGCGGGGTGCATATTTGGAAGAGGTTCTTCTTGATACGTTAGAACAAAAAAAGGAAACGAGTGCTTTAGAGGAAGTACAGCTTTCACAGAACAGAATTTTAACCCACAAAGAGTGGGAAAGCGTGGTTCAGGGAGAAAAAATCAAACAGAAACTGCACCATCTTGTCAGAGACAGTCTGATGGAATTATCAGGGGAAGAGAGACAGGAACTTTATCAGGAACTGGTGAATATAAAAGAAGTTCGCAAGGAACAGCGTGAACTGTATGAGAAGCTTCTAAGCCGGACGATAAGCCGGGAAGAGGAAGAAAACGTCCTGCAAAAGCTGCATAGTATTCGTGAAAACAAATGGAAACACTTGGAAAAAGTGCAGACGACATATTTCAATAATGTAGAAAAAACGGAAAGCTTCACAAACAGTATAGAAGAAACACTTCTTAAAACATTAGAAAGAGGGGGGGAGGAGCATACTTCGGAAGAATCATTTATTTCACAGGACAGAATCTTAACACGAGAAGAGTGGGAAAGAAAAATGATTCACAGAACAGAAGAAAGCGAAATACAGAAGGAAAAAACAGAGCAGGATTTGCATCATTCTATCAGAAGCAGTCTGATGGAATTATCAGGGGAAGAGAGACAGGAACTTTATCAGGAACTGGTGAATATAAAAGAAGTTCGCAAGGAACAGCGTGAACTGTATGAGAAACTTCTAAGCCGGACGATGAGCCGGGAAGAGGAAGAAAATGTTCTGCAAAAACTGCAAATGATTCGCGGGAATGAAGGAAAATATATAAAAAAGGTGCAGACGGAATATCTGGAGAAAATAGGGAAAAAGGAAAGTTTCGCAGTCAGTGTGGAGGAAGCACTTTTTAAGACATTAGAAAGAAGACAGGAAGAGAGCATATTGGAACAGGACCTGCATCTTCTGGTGAGAAACAATCTGATGGAAATGTCAGAGGAAGAAAGACAGGAGTTTTATAGAAAACTGACAACGGTGAGAAGGGCGGAAGAAATAGAACAGGTGCTTTCACATAGAACAGGAATAACGCAAAGTCAGGAGCAAACACTGATTCGTGAATTACAGACTATTTTCTTACAGCAAATGAAAAAAAAGGAAATCCTTGTTGAAATGCCGAAAGAGCAAAGAAGCTATATGCAGGCATCGCTGTTGGTTAATCATGCAGAACGAGTGCAGAAAACGGATTTGGAACGTGAATTAATTCAGAGTGAAGAAAATCAGACTGTCCAAAGCGAAAAAGATGGCATAGAAAGATTTTACTATAATCGCAGTCAGGTAGAAAATATAGAGAAAATCCGCATGGAGCAAAGAGAACAGTTTCTGAATCTTCAGGAAATATCAAGACAGCAGGGCGAACAGCTGGAAAAAATGGAGATACAGCAGAAGGAATTAAAGGAAAAGCTGGAGAGAGCAAAGCAAAATCCATATGAGCAGGAGCAGAAAGTAATACAAAAGTTAGAAAATCAACTGCGGCTTGAACAATTACGCAGGGGATTGGCTTAAAATAGGAGGTAGTCTATGGCAGTTTCAAGCGTATTAAATGCATTGAATTTGAACAGTATTCTTCCGGACAAGCTAAAAAAGGCAAAAATAGAGATTTTAGACAGCAACGGAAAGAAAGAAAAGGAAATAGAAGTCTTGTTTAATCCTTCCCAATATATGCTGTCTGATTCGGCAGTATACGCTGAGCAAGATGCTACGTGGAGAGACAGCCCGCTAATGAATTATAAAGGCGGAAAGGCATCCTCTTTAAGAATGGAGCTGTTCTTTGACACGGGTCCAGTATTGACAAAAAGTCTTATTTCCAGCCAGAAGGCAACAGATGTATCCAAGAAGGTAAAGCAGTTTACGGAACTGGTATATATAAAGGGTAATTTGCATGCACCGCCAAAAGTAAAATTTGTATGGGGATCGCTTTCATTTACCGGGGTAGTGACAGAAATAAAGAGTACGTATACCAAATTTATGGAGTCGGGCATGCCAATACAGGCAAAAGTAGAAGTCGAGTTTTTGTCTGTTACAGATAAGAAGCAGAAACGAAAATCTCCGTTTGAGTCTCCGGACAGAACAAAGTGCCGGATGGTAAGAGAGGATTTAAGTATCTGGGATATTGCGCAGAATGAATATGGTGATGCTTCAAAATGGAAAATCATAGCCAAAGCAAACGGAATTTCCAATCCATTGGATATTCCGCCGGGAACGATGTTAAAGGTTCCGGCTCTGTAGAAAGGAGAAACAGTTGTGGCAGGGTTAATGACAGATGTTTATACATACGATGCACTTGCAAACAAATATGGTAATTTTCATATTCCTGCCATTCGTCTGTATATAAACGGAAGTGAATTAAATCAGGAAATGAGCCAGAATATTATTGATGTGGAAATTTCTCTTTCACTTTCTGCTGCAAATACGGCTGTGATTCGTATAGACGGAAATTATGACAGAGAAAAAAGAAGCTTTGACAGTAAAATTGTAAAGAAGTTTAAACTGGGGACAATTATAGAAGTTGGAATTGGTTATGGTTCAGAGGTTAAAAAGATTTTAAAAGGATTTGTGGCATTGTTATCCGTGGAATTCGGACAGCAGCCATGCCTGGTAGTTACCATAATGGATGCCCGCCGGCTGATGATGTGCAGCGGGGTGCATCAGGTCCTGCATGATGTAAAGAATTACTCAGATGCTGTAAAAAAGATATTGGCAAATTATTCAAAATTATGTAAGGCAGAAATCGATGCGACAAAAGATAATCTACAGGCACCGATTTCTCAGAACTCTACAGACTATGATTTTATTGCAAACGAATTAGCATCAAGTGGAAGAGTGGGACGAGAGTTCTTTGTTCTGGCAGATACAGCATATTTTCGCAAGCCAAGAAAGGAAAAACGCCCCATGATGAAGATGGAATTTGGGCGTGAACTTCAGAATTTTCAAATAGAAAACGGTTATTTAGATTTAAAAATTGAGGTATCGGGATATAACCAGCAGGAACAAAAGCCAATTTCGGCAATTGCAGTAGCAAAAACGAAAGAACCTCAAAGCAGTATATTTTCAAAGACACCGGTTTCCTGTATTTCTGATGCCGGAGCCGATACGCAGGAAAGAGCGAAAACACGCGCCCAGGCGCTGGCGGATAATATGCTTACGTCTTCCCAAAAGGGCAGAGGCACCTGCATTGGGCTGCCGGAAATTGTACCAGGACGTTATCTTGAAGTAGTGAAGCTTGAAGAAATGGTGAACAAAAAGTATTACGTTACGAGTGTTAGGCACAGTTTGAATCAGAATTTTTTCCAGACAGAATTTGAAATAGGGGGATGGATCTGATGGGGGCGTTTGACAGTTTATTGGAATCTGTGAATAAAGGAAACAATGAAAATCAGAACACGATACCGGGAGTAATAACAGGCCTGGTGAAGGAAAATTATGATAAAGAACATCCCGGAATGGTTAAAGTGGAATTTTTCCTTGGTGAAAAAGGAAAAAATGAAACGGAATGGATACCGGTAGCAACACCTTATGCAGGTAAAGAACATGGAATGTATGCATTACCGGAAGTGGGAAGTGAAGTAGTTCTGGCTTTTCAAATGGGCAACAGAAGCCTTCCGATTGTGATAGGGTGTTTGTGGAACAAAAAAAATCCTTATCCGAAGGAAACCATAAAGGACAAAAATGTGGTAAAGAAAATGCGGACAAAAGGTGGCTGTGAGATTATTTTCTCAGATGAGGACAAAAAAGAACAGATTCAGATTCAGACACCAAAAAAGTTGAAGGTTGTTTTAGAGGATGAAAAAGAAACCATTAAAATTACGGATAAAGACGGAAAAAATGGTGTGCAAATAGATACCAAAAAAGGCGAAATGACTTTTTTGGCAGAAAAAAGTGTGACAGTTACGGTAAATGGTCAAAAAATGGCAGTGTTGGATGGAAAGGCAAAGTCAATCCAATTCTCGGCAGGAAAGATTAATTTTAAGGGAGAACAGAGTATAGGGGCAAAGGCACCTAACATTAAATTAGAAGCAAATGCCTCAGTAGGAATTAAAGGAAATGCCAGTGTAAAGGTAGAATCCAGTGGAACAACGCAGGTAAAGGGATCTCTGGTACAGATTAATTAAGGAGAATGCAAAATGTCTGATTTTGAACGAACAAAAGGATTTCTGGGAACGGGTTTTTCGTTTCCCATTGAGGTAGATGAAACAACCGGGTTAATGAAGACTGTTTCTATGGAAGAAGATATTGTACAGGCAATTCATATCATTCTGATGACCCGAAAAGGTGAGCGTGTGATGCGGCCGGATTTTGGCTGTGATATTTACGATTATGCATTTAGCACAATGGATTATACGACACTGGTACAGATGGAGCAGGCGGTAAGAGAAGCATTGACAATCTGGGAACCACGAATTACGGACGTTGAGGTACAGATCAATGACGAGCAGGAGCAGGAAGGGTGCCTGCTGATTGAAATCAGCTATGTGGTACGCAGTACGAATAACCCCTTCAATCTGGTCTATCCTTATTATATTAATGAAGGAATGGGAGCATAGGAGAATGCCATATGAAAGAATGGAAAGTAAATTCCAAAACCAGCGAAGATATCGTGCATACCATAAAGAAGGTAGCCGCTGATTATACACCGGAATGGAATTTTATGCCTGAAAAGCCTGATATCGGTGCAGCGTTAGCCTTTGCTTATGCAGATATGCTGGGAGAAACATTGGAACAGTTGAATCGCGTTGGATATAAGAATCAATTAGCCTTTTTTAACAGCTTGGGAGCAGAACAGAAAAGTGCAGAAAAAGCCAAAGGCTATGCTGTATTTCGTATGGCGGCTGACGCACCTGAGGGGACAGAGGTGCCGGCATATACCAAATTGACCGCAGAACTGTCTGATGGAGAAGGCTCAGCTCAATTTGAAACAAAAACGGACATGTATGCGACGCTGGCATCACCATCCTGTTTTTATATGACGCATGGAGAAAAAGACGCGATTTACTGTCTCACAGATGATGTGACAACGAAAAGTGAACCAATCGTATTATTTGAGGAAAAAGGCGAAAATCTTCAGTCACATACAATGTATCTGACTCATGAAGAAGTATTTCATATAGAAGGAAGCGCAGCGCTGGAGCTTAGCTTCTATGCCCGAAGCGGGCAGATGGTAGATGAAAAATTGCTTCAGGCATTCACAGATGAGGAGACAGTGCAATTTTCTTATTGGACCCAAAAAGGATGGGAGAACTTTGAGTCTGTAACCTTATTGGGCGGCAGGGTAGTATTACATAAAAGAACAGAACAGCCTCCATTTGCTAAAAAAGAGATGGGTGAGGTAGAGACGTTTGTAATACGCTGCCAGGTTCGGAACATTTTTTCTTTATCAAAGCTTACGGTGGAAAACATTTTGATACAGAGTAAAGGAGAACGTATTGCACCACAGATTATTTATGGAGCAGATGTGGAATGTAATCAGAAGGAATATTTTCCGTTTGGCGAGCAGATAGGCCTTTTTGGAGAGGTTTATTTTGGATCAGATGAGGTGCTTAGCAAGCGTGGAGCGGAGGTTACACTGAATCTTCAAATGGATTTTGCGAGAATTCCACTGGAACAGAATCCGGGGGAAACTTCCATTGAGTGGAAATGGATTATGAAACAGTCGGAATTTAAGCCAAGCCCGGAGTATGATATTACAATAGAAGAAGTTATATGGGAATATTTTAACGGAAATGGATGGAGCCGGTTGTTTGCAGGACATGAATATGAAAAATTTTTCACTCCTTCCAGAGATACTTTAAGCCAGCAGAAAACGATGACCTTTTTATGCCCGGCAGATATGACGCCGGTTTTAGTTAATTCATGTGAAACCTGTTATATCAGAGCGCGTATCATAAAAGTAAATAATCTCTATAAAATGACCGGTAACTATATAACGCCGGTCTTGGGAAATACCTCCTTCTCATACCAATATGGTGAAAAATCCAGAGAACCGGAACAGATTTGGTTAAAAAATAATCTGGAGGAAATCAGATTTTCGGGGCAGGAGTTCAGGGAAGAACGAGAACACAGCGAGATTTTTACGACCGTAGAAAAAAAAGAAAAGGCACTGTATCTGGGATTTGAGTTGCCACCGATTGGAGCACCTGTGTGTATGTTGTGGCAGATGGAAAACAGACTGCTCGGGCAGAGAGACAGCCTTATGTGGGAGTATTATAACAGCAGTGGATGGCAGGAATTGAATCTGGCAGATGAGACCAGAAACTTTACACGTACCGGTCTTGTTACCTTTGTCAGTCATCAGGATTTTACACAAAAGCAGCTTTTTGGAAAAAATATGTACTGGATTCGCATATGGGATGAGAATTCTTTTTATAGTAATGGGCATGAACAAAAATATTATCCGGTTTTAAAAAATTTGTGGATGAATGCGGTGGAAATCGCACATATGGACCGTGAGGAGACAGAAGTTTTTACCTTAGATTATTATAAAGAAGACTGTGTCTTTACATTGATGCAGGGAAATATTGATGAAATAAAGGTAGAGATTTTGACGGAGAATTCAGAAAGAACATCATGGGAAGTATGGAAAGAGGTAAAGGATCTTCAGACAGAATCAGGAGTCGGCAAGGTTTATCAGGTAGACAGAATAGCCGGAGTGGTCCGTTTCGGTGACGGAATACATGGGCAGGTTCCTCCATATGGAAAAGAAGGGGCTATTCGTATTCATTATAAATGCGCCGGAGGAAGCAGGGCAAATGTAGAAGTCGGAGCAATCAATAAGTTGAATGAGACAGTTGGATTTGTAACAGAGGTCTATAATCCGGAAAGTATATGGGGTGGACTGGATGAAGAGTCACCCAAAGAAGCCATTCGTCGGAGCGGAGCTTTACTTCGTCATCGGAGTAGGGCGATTACAGCCAGGGATTATGAAGAATTGGCGTTAGAAGCGTCCAGGGCAATCTGGAAAGTGAAGTGTTTTGGCGGTCGAAATGAACAGGGTGACAAAGAAGCCGGGGCTGTGACATTAGTTGTACTTCCGGAACACTATATAGAAAATCAGAATATCTTCCATTCGGTACAGGAAGCTGTATATCAGTATCTGGCTCCGCGGATGGATACGGGAATTCTTAAACGGAAGCAGTTTTATGTAGTGGAGCCTAAAATGGTAGAAGTGCAGGTAAAAGTTGAACTCACAGTAAAAAGCTTTCAGGATATTTTTAAGGTACGCAAGGCAGTACAGGAGAAGATTCGGTTGTTTTTAGATCCAATGAAGGGACATTTTGATGGAAAAGGATGGGAAATCGGACAACTTCCAAATGCTATGCAGATTCAAAATGCATTAAAAGAAATTCCAGAGATTCAATGGATTCAGAAAATATATTTTATGACCTATATTAATGGAATAAAAGGCAGACAGGAAGTAGAGTTAAATGAGATTCGAAAACATCCATATATTCTTCCGATGAGCGGAAACCACGAAGTAATTGTAACAGTACATGAATAGAAAACGGGAAAAGGAACAGGAGGAACGTTATGCTGCCGGATATACATTTGGATCAAATTACATTTGAAGAAATGGTTGAGCAGGCAAAAAACAGAATTGCCGGTATCTATCCGGAGTGGACAGATTTTAATTATCATGATCCGGGAATTACGTTGGTAGAACTGTTTGCCTGGTTAAAAGAAATTCAGCAATATGAATTGAATCATGTGGGAGAGGCCCATAGACGCAAATATTTACAATTATTAGGGACAGACATGAGACACAGAACGGGGGCCGAAACTTATTTACGGGCAGATTTGAAGGAAAGCTTGTGGATGCCCAAAGGAAGCTGCTTTATGGCATCCGGAATATCTTTCGAAACAGAAGAGGCACAAACAGTACTGGGGAATTCCATCATCCAGTGCTTTGGCTTTTATGAAAAAAGAGTCAGCTATATGAGTGTTGAGCAAATGGATTTAGGACATTTGCTGGAATTTTACCCGTTTGGGCGGAAGGCTCTTCCGGAAACAGAATTTTATATAGAATTTTCGAAAGCGCTTCCTTGTGGAGAAGAGGTTCATCTTACAGTAAAAACGAAAAACATTATGGAAGTACCGCGGAACCCGGCAGAAAATGATATGGCGGCATTGGCAAAAATCGAGTGGTCTTTCTGGAACGGCAGCAGTTATCGTCCTTTAGAAATGATAAGAGATGAAACAAATGGGTTGTTGTTTGACGGTCAGTTTGTATTTCGGCTGACAGACGAAATGAAGGAAAACATAGTAGATGGAGAAACGGGTTTTTTCCTTCGGGCAAAATTATTGGAGAGTCATTATGATGTGCCGCCGGTTTTAAGTTTTTTAGATGTAAATACAATAAAAGTTCACCAGCATGAAACAATGGCAGTCTTGTTAGAAGCAGAAAAGATTTCCATGGAAGAAAAAAAGCTAATGGCAAGTCATGCACTTTGCTCCAGAGGAAACCTGCAGTTATTCCTTGAAATAGATGGCTGTTTTCGTGAGATAGAGGGAAAAAATGTAAGGTGGGAAATAACACCGGGAGTTGCCAGTGTTTGGATTACGATAGAGGACAATACGTTTAGAAAAGCCAGATTCTGGATAGTGGCGTCATCACAGGACAGGTGGTATCAACAACATAAAATTGTGGGGATTTCACATGGATTTCCAAAAGAAAGATTTGAATTGGAAGATAGCTTTTTATGTTATGAAGATTTGGAAATATTAGTGGAGGAACCAGAAAAACCGGGTACTTATCGGAAGTGGGAAAAAAGAGAAGACTTTTCAGGCTCAGGTCCCTTAGACACTCATTATTGTATAGACGAACAGAATGGAGCCATATTGTTTGGTGATTGTTTTTGCGGAATGGCACCGGAGGGAAAAATTCTTCTTGTATCCTACGGACGGGTATTAGGAAAGGGAGGAAATGTAAAGGATGGTAAAATAAGGGAGTTTGCGGAGGATTGGGCAGATTTCCCGGTCTTAAACCCATGGGATGCGAAAGGCGGAAGTGAAAAAGAATCGTTGGACGAAGCGTTTACAAGGGTTCGGGAAGAACTTTCAAAAAGCAGAAATATGGTAACAGAAAGTGACTATGAACAGGAAGTATTAGAAACACCCGGTTTACAAATTGAAAGTTGTAAAGCATTGCTGGGTGAGGAACAGGCAAATACGATGGCGGTGGATCCTCAGCTTGTCCGGATTGTGGTAAAACCATGTAGTGTTGAAAAGCGGCCAAGATTAAATGAGGTGCTGACAAAAAATATATTAGGTCATCTGGAAAAAAAGCGTCTATTGGGAACCAGAATCCAGCTTTTGTCGCCTGTATATGTTAAGCTTTCTGTTTATCTGGAAGTGATTGTACGTCCGCAGTATCAGGAAGTTCAAAAGCAGATTGAACTGACAGCAGAAGAGTATCTAAAGCCTTATAAAAAAAGCTTTGGCGGAGTAATCAGTTATAGTGGAATGTATGGCTATTTGGACCGCTTGGATTGCGTAGTTACTGTTCGCTCCCTGGTATTGGATGCGAAAGGGAATGGCGTTAAGAGAAACACATATGGTGATTTGATTTTTCCCGGAAATGGAATTGCGGATGAGATACAAATTCAATGCTCCTATTCGATAGAAGATTAGGAAGGAAAAAGGAAAAGGCTATGAAATATTTTGTTTTCAACAAAGGTTCTGATTATTCGAGGGGATATGGAGAACACATAAAAACAAGTGCAGAGGGCATGGTAACGGAGTCTGAGTTTTATGGAAAAGCATTTTTTTTCTCCAGAATTTTAGATAGTGCAGAAACCGGGACAATCTGGCATAAGATGACGGGATTGATAAAAAATGAAGATTATGCAGCAGTCAGGGTTTCTTTTTATGCATCAGATGAGATTGCTTTTGAAAAGTTGAATATCAAAGAACTCATACGGAATGAAAAGATTTCTCTTGATGAAAAGAAGGAAAAACTGAAGCCTTTTTTGCAAAAGCAGGGACGCTTATCAGAAAATATTTTGCTGCATAGTGTGAGGGGAAGATATTTGTGGTTTTTGCTGGAGATTTATCCACAAACGGAAAAGCCTGTAGAACTGGGAAAATTTATCGTTTATTTTCCTGCAAAAAGCTGGATAGAGTATCTGCCGGAAATTTACAGAAAAGAAATGGGGAATGATTCGTTTCTTGACAGGTATCTCTCAATCTTTCAATCTTTGTATGATGATGTAAGTGACCAGATACATAACCTTGTGAACTGTCTGGAACCGAGAACCGCTGATTTGGAATTCCTGGAATGGATGGCTTCGTGGTTGGACGTGGAGGAACCTTATATGTGGACCGAGGAGCAGTTGAGATATCTGCTGGAACACGCTATGGAATTCTATGCTGCAAGGGGAACGAAAAAAGGAGTGGAATTGTTTGTAGAACTTTACACAGGAGAAAAGCCCTTTGTAGTAGAATGGCAGGATTGGGAAATTTACAAGGATCTGCCGATTCAGAAAAAAATGTTGGAGGAGCTGTATGAGGATGATCCGGGAAGCTTTACCGTGCTGGTTCGGGAAGAGTGTGTCCCTGAATATAAGGATTATCAAACCCTGCTGCGGCTGTTGGAACAGATGAAACCGGTGCAGATGGAAGTTCATTTAATCATATTAAAACCATACATTTTTGCAGATGGTTACTCTTATTTAGGTGTAAATAGTACATTAGGACAATATGAGAATGCAGTCATAGGAGAAACAAGCAGAATTGCATTTGCTACGATAGCTGATGGAGGAGAAAAGCATGAAGAACACTAAATATTTTCCTTTTGAAAGAGTAAATTATTTTTATGGAAAACTGCTTTCAGTAGAGGATTTTCGATTGGAGCAAAAGTACGGAAACGATAAACGCAGGATGCTGAACCGATTTCTGTATGGGGCAGGTGTTGTAACAGGGATGAATGTAGTGCCGGTAGATAATACAACCGTTTTAATAGAAAGTGGACTGGCTTTGGACGCTTCCGGCAGAGAAATCGTAATAGACGAACCGGAAGTTTGCAGACTTCAGACGCTGGAGGGATTTTCGGATTATGAGGAGGACAGAAACACAGGATATTTGTACTTGTGTATCGCCTATGAAGAGGAGGAAACAGAACCTGTTCATAGTATTAGTCAGGTCGGAAAGGCTAATAGCGGAGCCTTTAATAAAATACGGGAAAGCTACCGCTTGTATCTGACTCGTAATGAACCGGAAACAGATTACCTCTCTGATAAGAGTCTTTATGAAAGCGCTCAAACGATTTGCTGGACAAAAGGAATTCGTGTAAAACACATTTTACCAAAATTTGTGCCAAGCGGCGGGCGTATGGAATTGAAAATAGAAGTAGAAAATATGGGACAGCAGGAGAACTTTGCGTTCTCTTACGAGCTGGAGCTGAATTGTCTTTCGTATGAAGGACGTTCACGGCTGTCAGTGTCCTTTGACGAGCTGCTATTTGAAAAGTCGGGAAGATACACATTTTCATATATGCTTGATGTATTCGGTGTGAAGGATACACAGGCAATGATTTCTATTGTCCCTAAAAGCTTTAAATTAAGAATTGGTCAAAATCAGACAGAGGAAAAAGCAGAAGGAAAATCATATGTGTACGTTAGCGGACATAGTCAAAAGGATGAAGTTGCCCGGAATTATTTTGAAAAAGGGATGGAGCATGTATTACAGGATGGAAGCAGTCAGGATTTGTATCTTGCAAAAATTTCGCTCCTTCGTGCAGGAGACTCTGTAGTAATTGACAAGGTTGAAAAAATGCCTTTTGGACAGTATGTGGCCAGCAGCTTTTTAAATCATGCACTGCTTCAGATGAACGAACAGGAAGGAAGGGACAGCAATGGACTGGAAGGCAGACTGACAGACAGTACTGCGGTAAAAAGAAGTGATAATTACGGAATCAGTATAGCAGAGGGCGAGGAAGAAATTGAACTGGGAGTAGGTGCTTCGAAGGGAAAGAAACTGTTCAGCAGAGAAATATCACATGGATTAGGTATGGGCCGGACAACGATTATTCTGAGCCAGGAAGGAACAGAAACAAAGGAAGCTTATTTTGGTGCTCCCGGAATTTTCAAGGAAGATTTACCGCAGATTGAACTGGCAGCAAAGACAGATGCTCAAAAAGGAACGTTTACCATAGGCGTTCATGTCCTTAGTACCACAGCAAAAGAACGTATCCGGATTCACTGGACAGCGATTCAGGATAAAAAAGAACTTTTACAGGAAAAGAAAGAACGTCATATCTTTATCCGACCTAATGTGCTTAATTTAAATACCAGAGAGAGCTATTATCTCGAGGCAGTGTGCAGCAATATGACAGACACCGCAATTATCTGGAAAGTAAAGGATCATGGCGGTACAATTGATGAGAATGGTTTATACACAGCGCCTAATACAGCCGGCGTATATGAAGTGACTGCAGAAAGCGTTGCATATCCGGAGGTTAAAGCATCTATTTTTGTAATTGTAAGGGAAAAGGGAAATGATTATTCAGAATTGTGACTATAGCTATCAGGTCATGCGTCACTTGGGTGGCACAGGAAAAAGCAAAGAATATCTTTGCAGAGAGATTAAGAGAGAGCAACAGAAGGACTGTCTGTTGGTTGAAATTAAGGATCAGGTTCTGGCAAAGAATTTTATGATATTTCTGGAAGAAAAGATAAAAGGTAAAGTGTTTTCCGACTATTGGGAGTGTTTTTGGGCAGATGGGAAATTTTATGCAGTGTTTTCTTACAGTGCACAGAAACAACTGCCGGAGAAGCTTGGAACCGAGAGATGCAGCTTGAATGAAAGAGCAGAAATTGCAAAAAGAATATTGGAAAGACTACTTTTGCAGAATCCACATCCTTATTTTGCATGGAATGGGCTTCGGCAAAAGCAGATTACAGTAAGCAGTAGTATGGAAGTACAATGGAACTATCACTTGGAAATGATAGAGAAGTTTGATACATATTCGATACAGGATGTTGCAATTCAGATATACAGGATATTTCAGTTGTTATTTGAAGAAGAAATAAACAGGAAACTTTATCCTGAACTAAAGATGTATATGCAGCAACTGCAGCAGGGGCAACAGGATAGTTACTTAAAGTTATATCAGGATTTTATGACTGTATATGCTGCTTTTCAAAATGGCAAACAGGATGACCAGGTTCCGTCGACTTTTTGGTTTAGAGCATGGGAATGGATGAAAAAGCTTTTGGTAATTTGTAAAAAGGTATTGATGATAGCCATTTTGGTTCTGGCAGTACTCTATGTAGTTGATACCTTTAGAAATAACCAGGGAGATCTGGTAGTAACAAAGATCATAACTCAGATCGGAGATTTGATGATTGAGTGATAAAATTGAAGCGGGAGAGGAAAAATGGGCATATCTAATAATTTTAATTTAAAAAATGCCATGCTCTATGGAATAAAGAGGGTTGTCAGAGCATTATATGCGCCTATACAGACTTTTTATCGAAAAATAGTTCGAATGGTTAGCCCGACTTCGATTGTTGGAAGAGTCAGCAGCGACGTTAAAAACGAAATTAAGCGGGTAGGAAAAAAACCTTCTTCTTTAAAAGAATATTATACAATCGGTGAGCATTACATAGCAAAAAAAATAGTGTATGTATGGATACTTATTTTAATTTTACTCCCGGTAGTATATATAAAAATAGTTTTCCCATGGATTGAGTCACGATTTCTGGTGAAAACAATGGTGATTAATTCTTTGGACATGCAAGGATATACAGGCAAGGTCCGGCTGGTGGGAGATAAAGAACTGGAAAATGTAATTTTCGAAGGAACACTTACGGACGGAAGAATTCAGGGACAGGGTGTATTATATGATTATGATGGGAATTTGAGATATCGGGGAGAGTTTTTAGCGGAACAATATTCCGGCATGGGTGAAAGCTATTATGCAAACGGACAGTTGCAATATCGGGGAGAATTTGCGTTGAATGAGTATCATGGAGAAGGCTTATTCTACCAAGAAGATGGAACCTTGTTGTATAAGGGAAGCTTTGTACAGGGAATGTATGAAGGAAATGGGGTTCTATATCAGGGTGAGAACCAGATATTGTATAGAGGAAGTTTCGTACAGGGTTTGTATGAAGGAAAAGGTGCCTTATATTATGAAAATGGGGAAATTGCTTATGAAGGAGAGTTTTCACAAGGGAAAAAGAATGGTATAGGACGGGAATATACAGAAAAAGGCGAACTAAGATACGAAGGTTCGTTTGCTGAAGACGTATATAGTGGAGAAGGAATACTATATTCATCTGGAAAGATAGTGTGTCAGGGTGAATTTCAGAGAGGAATTTTTGCGGAAGGCACAGCGGTTCATTATAATGAGGAGGGACAGCTTCTTTACGAAGGCGGCATCCGGAATGGACTATACAGCGGTGAGGGCAGACTTTATGATACCGAAACAGGAAATTTGATATATCAGGGTGAATTCGCAGAAGGAGAGTACAACGGAACAGGGCTCTTATACGATGCAAAAACGGGGATACTGCTTTACAACGGTACTTTTGAACGGGGAGAATATGCAGGCCAGGGAAGACTTTATGATTTAAAAACACAAAATTTGTTATATGAAGGAGAGTTTTATTCCGGCCTTTATGACGGACAGGGAAAATTATATAATGCCAAAACACAGGGTTTGCTATATGAAGGCGGATTCAGAGAAGGCAAGTATGATGGTCAGGGACGAAGTTATTCGGAGGAAGGAGTACTTTCCTACGAAGGTGAGTTCTCGCTTGGAACCTATAATGGAAATGGAAAATTATATGATTTGACGACTGGTCAGGTTGTTTATGAAGGGGTTTTCTATAAAAACACACCAATGTCAACGGTTAGTGTGGAGGAGGAACCATTCTGATAGCAATCGAAAGAAATGCGGATGAAAGAAGGAGATAGAACATATGGGAAGTTACACCGTAATATCTGAGGCAGGAAATGCATTGGTCTGCCTGCTTCGGGAGAAACTTGTACCGGAAATGATTCAAAATAAAGATGCAATAGGTCTTGCTTCACCTGCAGAACATGGAGATTTTGTTGTATGTATCCATTTGTATGATGTATCTGAAAGCGAAGATTTTCGGTTAAGCGGAATGCTTTCGGATGGAATGAAGAGACAGAAGTTTCCACCGATGCACCTGACACTTTCTTACATGATAACGGTATTTTCTTCGAGTGATATAAAGTTTCGCTCTGAAGAAGAACAACGTATTTTAGGACGCATTATTCAGATTTTGCGGGATTACCCGGTACTGAATTTGGAAACTATGGAGTTTGATACAGGAACCGATGGGGAAGGTGTAAGACTTGAGATGCGGAAAATAGAATTGGAAGAAAAATTGAAGATTTGGAATTTTCCCAATCTGGCAAACAGATTGTCATTGTTCTATAAACTCGGTCCGCTTCCTTTGGAATCTGCGAGAACAAAAGAGATTCAGAGAGTACGCAGCATAGAATTTAAAGTAGACGAACAGGGAGAAGTAGGATGAGTAAAATTATGAAAAGTATATCACTGGTACTTCTCCTTGTGGATGATTTTACAAACCGAATTATTACGGATTCTTCTGTATGCGTATATACGGAGGAAGGAAGACAAGCCTCTATCCGCAAAAGTGAGGGCTACCATATCTTTTGTGACTTGCAGCAGGATCCGGTTCGAATATGTGTGGAGAGTCCAATCTATCAGAAGATGGTAGTGGAATTGCCATTATCATATGGAGAAGAAGTAAACCGAATACGGATGATACCGGCTGCCGGATATCCAATAACTGCAGGTGCTACCTGCATTAGAGGAAAGCTTCGGCAGGGAAGCAGACTTTTAATTTTTTTCCCGGAACAGAAAAAAAACTATAAGCTGCTATATGATTATAATCCCAAAAAGCAGGGGAAGGAGATTTCATTATTTCAGCAGGACGGGATTTGCCTGGAAGGAAAAACTTTATGCATCAAGAATAAGGAATATCAGGAGTTTTTCAAAATTCTCCGCCAGCAGGATGAAATCTGCCGAATGGAACAGCCGTTAAAAAAAGAGTATAAAAAAATTGGAACATTAGTATATTCAGTGCATGAAGCATATGCGAATCAGGATGGGAGTATTTATCTCCCTGTCCGAATGCACTCAGAGGAACTGAAGAAATGCTTCTGGACAATTTCTTCAAATGGAGAGGAAACTTCCGGAAGTTGGGAGTTAATGCCGGGAAAAGAAAATTGGATTACTGAAGATTTCCAGATAAAAAAGGAGGAAGCGTAGATGGGAGCAGCTGTTTTTGGGGGAGCAACATTACAGTGTAGTTTTGGTATGGCACCATCAACATTAACGGTTTTGCCGGCTAATCGAGTGGTGAGTAAAATGCCAATGGCTACAATTATGGATAACGTGCCTATGGTAAATATTCTTCCATTCGGTATGTGTCAGTCAATGGCAAATCCTACTGTGGCTTCAGCAACAGCAGCAGCATTGGGGGTTCTGACACCAATGCCCTGCATTCCGGTTATACCGGCACCATGGGCTCCGGGAAGCCCGACTGTTTTGGCAGGGGGAAAACCTTGTCTGAATCAGAGCTGTAAATGCATGTGTGCCTATGGAGGCGTTATTCAGATTACAAATCCGGGAACAACGAATGTAATGATAAAATAGTCAAAAGAGGAAAAAAATCATGATGAAATATGAGATTTTCTTTTTCATAGGTTTTATTTTTGTGTTTTTGGGAGCTGGCTGCTGGGTTATCCTGTTGCATAAGAAAATAAAAAGGCTTCAGACAAAACAGGATGTAATGATCAGAGAAAAGGAACAGTCAAAGAAAAAGGAAGAAATTCAAAATGCAATGCTCCCTATGCGGCTATTACAGCTGCTTGGACAGGAGGATTATGAGAAGGTCGCGATTGGAGAGGAGAGAACGATCCAGGCTGCTGTTATGTCTTTTAATCTTCACGGATTTTCCAATATTGTAAGAAGCCGGAATACAGAAGAAATTTTCGGACTTGTGAATAAGGTCTTGGAGTATGTCGTTCCGGCGGTTTTATACCAAGATGGAGAAATCGATAAATTTTTGAAAGCAGGTTTAACAGCTCTTTATTTAAATGAAGAAGAGAGAGCTCTTCGTACGGCTATTTCAGTCTGCGAGGCTCTTAATCAGAAAAGTGAAATTGATGCATCTTACTCCATGGGACTTTCCTATGGTGAAGTAATGGCGGGGATGGTTGGGCATGAAAAACGTTTTGGTATGCTGACAATTTCAGAAACAACAGGAATAGCAGAATTTTTACAGGAACTGGGTGAAAAATATGGAGCCCGTATTATTATTTCCGGAAGCTTAAAAAAACAGATACCGGATTTTGAAAAACGCTATAATAGCAGATATCTGGGAAACATATATCTTAAGGTGTCTGACATAACGGAAGAGATATATGAAGTTTATGACGGAGATGATCCTGTAGATAAGAATGCAAAGAGAAAAACACGTTTGCTATTTGAAAAAGGGGTAGAACTGTTTCAGGAGCGAAGATTTTACGATGCCCAATTGCATTTTATTGAGGTGCTTAAAGCAAATCGAATGGATGGAGCTGCCAGAGAATATTTATATCTTTGTAATCAATATCAGGATAAAGAAGATATTTTCAATGTACCTGTGTATCTTGAGATTTATTAAGAAAGAAGGCAGCCGATACAATGAAAATAACAATACAGGAATTATTAGAGAAAAAAAAGGTAAAACTTGAGGAAACCATTTATAAAGGTACAGATGATACGATTCAGAAGTTTGTTATTACATCGGGGGACTTTTATAAAATCGAGGATGCCCAAAAATGGGATGGAAGTTCATGGCTTCAAGAACGCTTTGATATCCGGTTGCAGCAAAAAAGAGAGTCTGCCATATATAAAGCATTAGAACTTCATTATGAAGAATTGGGACAAGCTGTTTGTCAGATAAAAGAAACGGATCCAAAAGGATATGATCATATGCCGGAGCTTAGGGCATTGCGAAGCGCAAAAAGAGGTATAGCCCAAAGCTTAAGCGAATTAACGGAATATTATGAGGCAGAGGTAGAAGAAGAACTTAAAGAGAAATATGGAGTAGGAAAACGAAAACTTTTTGTATATAAAAATACGGTTACAATGGGTAGCTTTTTAGATTTAAAAAATCAGATGAAAGAACTGTCAGAGCTTTCATTGCCTTGGATTCAGAATAAACCGTTGTTCTTTGGAAATATAAAGGCGCTTAAGGAATCCTTAGACAGGAAACTACCAATCGGAATTGTCGGAGGTCCCTGTCTTTTTGGTACACATGAAATGGAGCTGCAGATTGTTCATAAGGATGGTTCCACTTATTTATATGATTTTTGCAGAGGACATAACTATAACAGAAAAGAAAATATAAATAACATCGAATTTGCCGAGCATATTGAAAAGTATGCAAAAGAAATAAAAGATATACATTTTTGTAACAAAAAAGCAGATATAACAGCTCAGGAATATGAAAGCCTTGAGATACTATTTGTATTTGCAGAAGCCTTGAATGCGAAAACGGCAATTCCGATACCTGACATTTCTTATCAGAAGTATCTTTATACGGTTCTGGAGCCTATAGAAGAATCAATGCGGGAAAATATTATGCAGAAGTTTTGCATAGAAACGAGAAAAATAACAGATTTGTATTTAGGGGTAATTGAAGATTTTAAGAAAAAGTATCCCAAAGTGGAAGTTTGCGTGCTTCATGAAAGAGCGGAAGCGGTTTGCGAAGTATTTCATAAGAAACGGGAAGCCTATTTTAAAAATTCCGGACTGATTCACCGGATGACAACAAAGCGAAAAAAAACGGACGCTATCTTTGATTATATTTCAATGCTGGCACTTCCCTATTATCTTTGGGGGACACCTCAGGTGATTCAGATTGATAATCTGGATGAGACGGATTCTTTTCGAAAATGTAAAAAGGTACATAAAGAAGCGTTCAGGTTGTCTTCCATACTTTATCCGGAAAGACTTAGCAGAAATAATGAGGATACAATTTTTAATGCTCCACTTGATTACAAAGAATATGTAACCAATATCAGAAAAGAGGAAATTGACGAATGAAAAAAGGGAAGCAAATCATGCAATATATCGCACAGAAAAGAATTTTAAAATGTGATGTATTTCTTTTTCTTTTATTGATATTGACAGCTTTTGGCGTTTATAAGGGAAAGGAACGATATGAACTTTTAACGGAGCCTCAGGTTGAAGTGGTAAATCCATATCTGGCTCAGCCGGACAAAATGGGAAATGTCTATGTAATTGATAATGAGCGTTCCAGAGTGATAAAGATAAATAATAACAGACAGGTTGATTTCCTCTTGCAGAGTAATCTTTTGGAAGAGGATACCTTTTGGTATGCCGAAGATATCACGGTGGGAGACGATGGTACGATTTATCTCTTAGATGCAAGCTGGAATGAAACCGGTTCTGCGGTAGGAAGAGAATGTGTTTTAGCCTATGACAATAAAGGACGTTATCAGGATACAATTCTGGACATTGTTTATGAAAACGAATGGGTAGACAAGCATAAGTTATTTGCTTTAACATTTTATGAGAATTCCTTATATTATGTGGCATCGGAGCAGGATGGCTTTTATTTATATGTGATTTCGTCAGAAACAGGGCAGATGCAGAAGAGTCAGTTTTTTTCCTATGACAATGCATTTAATTTAATACAGGATTATGCACTGGACGCAGAGACACATACTGTATATGCTTTGGATAAGAGAGGTCGGATTTTAAAGGCTGCCAATGGGGAAATCGTACAGTTGTATGATACAGCTGAGGATCCGGTTTATAAAGGGAAAGCCGCTTTTTACAGAATTGCAGTGGATGGGCAGGATTGTATTTACATAACAGATATAAAAGGAAACAGAATCTTCTCATATCAGGAAGAACAGGATTCTTTGAATGTATTCATGGAACAGGGAGAAGTATTAAGTATTACATCTTGTGTAGAAGAGGATGGAAATACAATTCTTGGAATCTGGCTTGATTGGGGAATCCTTATTCGGAATGTACAAGGCGATGAGGAACCGATTGCATATTCATTTGATAAAAACATAGAATATCGTCTCAAAGAAGGAATGTATCAGGCAGCTTTCTTGCTGCTTGTAGTAAGTGTTGTATGGTTTCTCATTCGTATTCTGTCTATGCTGCAATATATCAAGATGAGTCAAACCCAAAAGAATGGAATGCTGGCGGGTGGAACGGCAGCTTTGGTTGCATTTGTAATTGTGGCCCAACTATTGAGTCAGTTTGAAGAAGTATACAAGGAAGAACTTATGAGTAAGCTGTATGTACTCGGGTACACGGCTTGTGGTATGATTGATGGCAATAGTGTGGAGCGGGTTCGGACCTCTGAGGATTATATGAGTGAGGATTACCAGAAGCTGATGGAAATCTTAAATATGAGTATAAACAGAGAAGAGCCATCTATTCAGGAGGTTTACTGCAATGTGCTTCGCTATGAAGATGGAAGAGGATTTGCAATTGCATATCTGGATAACTCCATTGGTACTTTTTATCCGCTGGATGCGGTTGAAACAGAAGAACTGGATTATATTTACAGAACAGGCAAAGTGGTAAGGAATGACGGAAAAGATGATGTAACCGGTTCCTATATTTATGTCCGCGTGCCGGTTACTGCGGATGACGGAGAAGTGACCTGCGTAATAGAGGTGGGAACTACAAGCGAAGTAATCTCCGGTAAGGTGGACGAAATGCGCCAATCAGTTATGATTACGCTGGTACTTGTTATATTGATTGTAATATTACTGTTTGGGGAAGTCTTATCCTTCTTTGATTTAAAAGCAAAATATAAAAAGAAAGAAGTACATCAAAAAAATGAAATGCCGCTGCACTTGTTGCGACTGGGTATCTTCATTACTTATATGGCATTTAATGTATCCAGTTCATTTTTGCCGGTCTATGCGGCAAGCTTTGTAACGGATCAATTAGGAATACCAAATGAACTGGCAGCGTCACTCCCGATTACATTGAATCTGGCATTTATAGGACTGACATCTTTGTTTTGTGCAAGAATTCTGGAAAGATTATCTTTCCGGACCGTATTTGTTGGAAGTGCAGGTATTTGTATGGCTGGTGATTTAATGCTGTTTTTGGGACAGGGATATTATTGGATTGTACTTGGACTGATATTAAATGGTATGGGAGTAGGATTCATTACCAATTCTGCATATATGTTTTTGGCTGGTTCATCGCAGGAAGAGGTACAGAAGGAAGGCTTTTCTCTTTTTAATGCAGGAAGCCTTGCGGGCATTAATTGTGGTATGATGATTGGCGCATCCCTGGCAGAAAATCTGGGGCAGAGGCTGGTATTCTGCTGTTCAGCAGGAGCATGGCTTTTGGTTGCAGTTTTGTTCTTTATTATGGGAAAACATATACCGCGTATTCAGAGAGAAAGAAAACAAAGGAAAAAAGCAGGCGAATTTGGGGTGCTGAAAATGCCTTTCATGTATATGCTGCTGATACAGTTCCCATATATTATTATCAATAGTTTTGTTTTCTACTATGTACCGATTTATGGGGATGAGCATGGATTCGGTGAAAGTATTGTATGTCTTCTCCTGATGCTGAATTCGCTTTGCAGCGTTTTCTTAAGTGTTGTATTGACCAACTATATGAGCCGGAAATATAAGGAAAAGAGTATTTTTATATCAAGCGTGATAGCTTATGCGGCATTACTTCTGTTTGGCTGGAATAATTCTGTTGTTATGCTTGTAATTGTGCTTATCATGTTAGGCATAGCCGGCAGCTTCGGAAATGCAGTACGACAGCTTTATTTTACACAGTTGCCGGAAGTAAAACAATACGGGGAAGAGTCCGCAATGGGAATTTACAATTTCATGGACAATATAGGAGAATCGGCCGGACCGATGCTATTTGGAAGTATATTTTCAAGAGTATATGCGTTCACGGGACTGGCAGCATTTGTGGCTGTATCCGGTATTATGAATGGTATTTACGTTTTGTTTAATAAAAAGCATGGAAAATCCCGATAAGAGGAGGGTACTATGGAAAAAAGGACACAGAAAAAACTGAGTCGGAAGATGGCTATCATTTGCAGTATTTTTGCGGTCGTGCTGAGCATTGCCTTAGGATTATTGGGATTTTATACATATTACAAAAATATAATGGAACAGTATAAACTGTATATTGATACTATTATAAATATTTCTGCAAGTGTTATAGACGTTGAAGATATGAAACAGTGTATCATTACTGGGGAAAAGAGTGAACAATATCAAAAAACACAACGTGAATTGGATAATATAAAAAGCCAGTCCTCCGTGGAGTTTATTTATGTGGTTCAACCCCTTTCCGATGGAGCGATAGATAATGCGATGTATGTATGGAATGCGGTGACCAAGGAAGAACTGGAAGAATATGGGGCGATAGCTTCTTTGGGAGATTTGTCCGGAGAGGGCTTTCCAAAGGAAATGGCAGAACATTTTTTGAGGGCCATGGAAGGAGCAGATGAAATAACCTATATTCCAAATAGTTCGGAAGAATTCGGATATATTCTTACAGGCTTATATCCACTGCGCCTTTCAGATGGAACGGCAGTAGGTATTATTGGTGTAGATATTTTAATGAACCAGATTTATACCGATTTGTATCAGTATTTAATGTATGTAGTAATAGGAACACTTTTGATAGGTGCAATTTTTTTGCTACTGTTTATATACCATATAAACCTTCGGGTTACATTACCGATTATACGTATGGCAGAAAGCACAGTAGATTTTGTACGCCAAAGCAATAGCGGTCTGGAACCGTCACAATTGCAATTTAAGGCTCCTAAGGTAGAGACCGAGGACGAAATTCAGTTATTGAGTGAAAATTTAAAGCAAATGACAACAGAGTTAATAGAGTATATGGGAAACTTAAAGCAGGTAACAGCAGATAGAGAGAGAATATCCGCTGAGCTGGATGTTGCTACGAGTATTCAGTCAAGTATGCTGCCGCGAATATTTCCGCTGTTCCCGGAACGTAGTGAGTTTGACGTTTATGCACAGCTCAAAGTACCCAGAGAGATGGGAGGCAGTTTTTACGACTTGTTTTTGGTAGACCAAAACCATTTGGCGGTTGTTATGGGAGAGATTGCAGGAAGAGGAATTCCGGCTGCACTTCTTATGGTAATTACAAAAACTCTGATTAAAAACTATGCTCAGCTGGGGTATGAACCGGATAAAGTATTTGCAGAAACCAATAATCAGTTAAGTGAGAGCAATGGTGGAATGCTTACAACTGCATTCTTGGGAATCGTCGATTTAACAAATGGAAAATTTACCTATGTTAATGCCGGACATTGTGTACCGCTTTTAAAGCATGCGGGAAAAGATGTTGCATATCTGCCGGCAAATAACTGCTTTGTATTAGGCAGTATGTCAGGTATACCATATTGGCAGCAGACAATCCAGTTAGTTCAAGGAGATTTGCTTTTTATGTATACGAAAGGACTTGTTGAAGCAGAAAATAAAGAACAGATTCAATATAGTGCTGAACATATGCAGATGCGCCTGAATCAGGCACTGGGTGAAGTATATGATTTGAGAGAGATTGCAAATGTCATGGAGAATGATTTGGAATCATTTATAAACGGAGCAACGTTGCAACAGGATATTGCAATGCTGTTTTTAAGATATTTTGGGGTATAAAACAGAGGTGTTTGATAAAATGGACATAAACACCCCGGATTTCGGGGTGTTTATGCCGGTGCGGCTGGCAGTGCACGTTTATTACAGATTTGACGTACTAATGCATGCACTGAAGTAAAAGGTTAATATAGGTAAGCCAACTGGCGAAAAATGGTTGACATCATAAGACAATAATGCTATTATAAAAAATGCCCTATCCAAGAACAGAAGGGTATCATTTTCATTAAAATATGCTTGTGGACAACTTGTTATAAAATTTTTAAAAAAGTTGTTGACAAAATAAAATGAATTTGTTATCATAATTTAGCTGTCGCGAAAACGACAACAAAACAAATACAAGTTGCGAAGCAACTTACGCA
>CALZGM010000037.1 GCA_945787015.1 uncultured Roseburia sp. | reverse complement strand
AGTCTCTTTCTCTCTTCAATATACGTAACGATAAATTAAATTCTGTAGCAAAATATAAGCGTTCCTGTCGGAAGTTCTTACATTTTATTTTACATTTTGGGCATACGCGACATAAAATGAACTCTGTATACCCAATCCCTCCAGAAAAGGTATGCAGTGCCAGCTATTTAGCTGCTTTTTCTCTGATATACACTTAAAAAATCCAATTACTGTACAAAATACCTCTTGACTCTCACCTTGGTTTATAGTTTATCCTCAAGCCAAAAACAAGGGAAAAGAGGCAGAGACATGTGGAAATCTAAGAAATTAAGACGACAACGAATAAAAGAAAAGTTTGGTAAAAACCCATTGAAGGATTATGAGGCAGATTGGATACGTGGCAGAATGGATGAAATCCGAATTTATCACAAAGAATTATCCGGGCAAAACGGGGAGGGTATGGTAGATGAGATCACGTGGGATGATTTGGAGATGGATGAAGTTTTCTTACGCTTAAATAACACGAAGTGTTTCATTGGCGAGCAGGTTTTATATCATAAATTGCACGATATAGGTACCAAAGAAGATTGGAGTCGGATGGAAAATCAGATAGAATATGTAACTTGGAACGATGATGTCCGTATTGCAATAGAAGAAAGGCTGGGATGTATTGGAAAGCGTGAGGATGATTATCATCTGCCAACCTTTCTAATGCACTCAGAATTATGGAAAATAAAAAGCGGAACAGGAATTCATTTGCTACAAATCTTACTAGTTCTATTTTTGGTGGGAAGCATTCTTTCTGACAATGGACTATGGGTAATGGGACTGATTGCTGTCGCCCTAACAAACTTAACGGTATATTTGCGTGTGAAACAGCAATATGAGGTGTATTTATTTTCTCTGGGAAGCTTGAAGGAAGTCATAAGCTTTTGTAACTGGATGCTAAAAGAGGAAGAGCGAGAAAGACAATTTGCCACTGTTGAAGTGAAAAATGCAATCAAAGAGTTGAAAAAGTTGTCCAAAATGATGATAAGCTGGCAGAATAGAAAATATGCAAGTATGACAGGAGATATGCTGTCTGCAGTGAACGATTATCTTGTTGGAATCACATTAATGGATATTTCTATTTTTAATTATATTATGAAGGAAATTCATGGGAAACAGGATAAAGTATTACTTTTATATGAATTTGTAGGAAAGATTGATATGTCAATCGCGATTGCATCTTTTCGAAAGAGTGTAGATATGTGGTGCCAGCCAATCATCGAGGATATGCATGAAATAAGGGGAAAAGGGATTGGGCATCCGCTGTTAGAACATCCGGTGACGAATGACTTTACATTAAGAAACAGAGCTATTATAACAGGCGCAAATGCTTCCGGTAAATCTACTTTTATGAAGGCGTTGGCTATTAATGTGCTGCTGGCTCAGACGATTCATACTTGCATGGCGGAGACATTCTCTATGCCAAAGATGTTTATTATGACTTCTATGTCATTAAGAGATGACATTTTATCAGGAGAGAGTTACTATATACGGGAAGTGAAGTACTTGAAAAGAATGCTTGATCAGATAAAAAGGCAGGTGCCAATGCTATGTGTGATTGATGAGATTCTCAAAGGAACGAACACAAAGGAACGGCTGGCAGCATCGCAGGCAATCCTTGAATATTTGGCGAATACAAATAGTTATGTTCTGATTGCAACTCATGATATGGAATTAGTGCATGACATGAAAGAAAAATATGAGCAGTACTATTTTGAAAGCCGGATTACAGAAAAGGATATACAATTTGATTATCAGATTCAGAAAGGAAAGGGGGGGAATTCTAATGCAATTGCATTGTTAGCATTGTTGGATTTCCCGAAGGAAATTGTGACAGCAGCAAAAAATAAGTGGAACGGGAGTAATATATGAGAATTGGAGAAGTGGCAGAACGAACGGGCTTAAGTATCAGCAATATCCGTTTTTATGAGAAAAAGGGTTTAATTGAACCGGATAGGGAGCAACAGAGTAAATACCGGGATTATACGGAAGCAGATGTTAAAAGGCTGAAAGAGATTATTTTATATCGAAAGATGGATTTCCCAATAGAGACAATCGGTCTGCTGATAGGCAGAGAGGTGGTTGCTTCAGACGCAATAGAGCAGCAGCTTCTTGACTTAAGAGAAAAGCAGAAAGCAATTCAGGGTTCGATTGATTTATGCCAAAAAGTAATCGAAGACGGGGCTTACGAAAATTTGGAGGTGGAGACTTACCTGAATTATGTGAAGGAAGAGGAGGCTAAGGGAAAGAAGTTTGCATATATGGATGAATTGTTGATTGATTTTGCGGAGTTTACGCAATTTAATAGGATTGCAGGTGACCCGTATATTGGCTGGGTATTCCGAACAAAGTATTGTTTTGGACCGGATGGCTGCTTTTCTTCGGAATAAATTTTTACGAATACAAAAAAATTAAAATGCATAATAATGAAACAAAAGGACCATACTAATTACCAAACCATGAAACGAAAGGAAAGGGAAATGTATGGAAAAAACATATTTAGACTGTTATGTGACCAGTTGTGTTTATAATGGAAACCGCTGCTGCGGTAAAGGAGATATCGTAGTGGAGGGAAAGGATGCGAGGGAGAACAAAGAAACTTGTTGCGGAAGTTTTAAAGAGAGAAAGAGCAGCCAGCCTGTTAATTCAAATGTCAGCTTAACAAAGGATATTGCAATTATCTGTGAAGCTTGTAATTGCCGCTTTAATGATGACAAAAACTGTAAAGCGGAGCACATTAGTGTAGCGGGAGCAAATGCCTGTGAATGCAGTGAGACAGAATGTGCAAGCTTTGACTGTGAGTGCTAATTAAATAAGACAGAAAGACAGAGGGACGCTTCTTTTGTCACGGATAATCGTGACAAAAGAAGCGTCCCTCTGTCTTTTCTTCGGTTTGGAAGAAGTTTCTGGCACCTTTTTACTATGAAATTATAAAGAAATTATTGATTTTTTCTTAAGAGTGGAGTAATATGTAGTTAAAAGTGGTGGAAAGTGGTGGAGAATGGTACAAAGTGGTGGATAAGTTCATAACTTTGTGGATAACCGGATGCCAGATTAAAGGCAGGTGATTGTGTCAGATGTTTATGGGAGAATACAACCACACAGTAGATGCGAAAGGCAGACTGATAGTTCCGTCGAAGTTCCGTGACCAGCTTGGTGACGAATTTGTTGTGACGAAGGGACTGGATGGATGCTTATTTGTGTATACGTTGGACGAATGGCACAATATCGAAGAGAAATTCCGCAGCATTTCCATGACTTCCAAAGATGCCAGAAAGTTTTCACGTTTCTTCTTTGCCGGTGCGGCAAGCTGTGAAGTGGACAAGCAGGGAAGAATTCTATTGCCACCGGTTTTACGTGAATACGCAGATTTACAGAAAGATGTAGTATTAGTCGGAGTCTTAAGCAGAGTAGAAATTTGGTCTAAGGACAGATGGCTTGAAAATACCTATGATGAAGACGAAATGGACGATATCGCAGAGCATATGGCAGAACTTGGATTCAGTATCTAAGCATTTCATAGTTTCATTTAGGCTGATAAGGAGAGTAAAAGAAAATGGAATTTAAACATTATTCCGTACTTTTAAACGAGACAATTGAAAACTTAAATATCAAGCCGGATGGAATCTATGTGGACGGTACGCTTGGCGGAGGCGGACATGCCTACCAGGTAGCAAGTCGACTGGGAGATAAGGGACGGCTTATCGGGATAGACCAGGATAAGGATGCAATCGCAGCAGCAGGAGCGAGATTAGCGGAATTTGGAGATAAAGTAACCATTATTCGCAGCAATTATTCCAATATGAAGGAAGAACTGCATCGGATTGGAATTGTGAAGGTAGATGGAATTGTACTGGATTTAGGGGTATCTTCCTTCCAATTAGATACACCGGAACGGGGCTTTACCTATCGGGAACCGGAGGCACCGCTTGATATGCGAATGGATGACAGACAGAGCTTAACTGCAAGAGATATCGTAAATGGTTACAGTGAAATGGAGCTGTATCGCATTATCCGTGATTTCGGGGAAGATAAATTTGCAAAAAATATCGCAAAGCACATTGTAGCAGCACGAACAAAAAAAACAATTGAGACAGCAGGGGAACTGACGGATATTATACGGGCAGCGATTCCTATGAAGGTACAGGTGACAGGTGGTCATCCTGCCAAGAGAACCTTCCAGGCGATTCGAATTGAGTTAAATAAAGAGTTGGAAGTATTACAGAATAGCTTAGATGATATGATAGAACTTTTAAATCCGGGAGGACGCATTTGTATTATTACCTTCCACTCATTAGAAGATCGTATTGTTAAAACAATTTTTAAGAAAAATGAAAATCCATGTACCTGCCCAAGTGATTTTCCGGTGTGCGTGTGTGGAAAGAAATCAAAGGGCAGTGTGATTGGCAGAAAACCAATCTTACCATCAGAAGAGGAATTAGAAGTGAATTCGCGTTCAAAAAGTGCGAAGCTTAGAGTGTTTGAACGCGCTTAAAATGAGGAGTGATCGTATTGAGAAGAGAAGTTGAGACGACAGGATATTATACAGAGGGCAATACCGTACGTCAGTTACAAGCTATGCCGGCGATGCCTGATTATCGGGAAGAACGTAGAAAAAGAGAAGAGAAAGAACGCCAGGATGCTCTAAAGAGAAAGAAAAGAGCGGAACGAAAGGCCAAAGAAAAAGCATTACGAAGCAGCAAAAGATATGTCGTGTTTTTAACGATGGCAGTTATGGTTTTTGGTATGTTTGCAGGTGCATATATTAACATTCAGTCTGACATTACTGCCAGAATGCGCAAAATTTCTAATTTAGAGAGCCAGATTGCAGATTTAAAGGCAAAGAATGATGAAGCCTATAAGCGTATTAACACAGCAGTTGATCTGGATGCAATTAAAAATACGGCAATTAACGAGCTGGGAATGTTTTATGCATCACAGGACCAGATTATTTACTATACTGTAGAAAATGACGATTATATGAATCAGTACATAGAGATACCGGCAGAATAGGGGAGGTAGTATGGCCACCAGGAAGAAGAAAAAGCCAATGCGTCCTTTTAAAAAGCCGATGCAGGTAAAACTAATTGTAGCATTTACGATTGTATCGTTACTGCTGGTAGCGTTATGTGGCAGACTTATGTACATTTCCTATACCAGCGGAGATAAATATGAAAAAATAGTCCTTTCCCAGCAACAGTATGACAGTCAGACGATACCATATCAGCGAGGCGATATTGTTGATACAAAGGGAACGGTTTTGGCGACCAGTATTGCAGTCTATAATGTAATACTGGATTGTTCTATTTTGACCAGTGATGAAGACTATCTTGCACCTACAGTTGCTGCACTTGTGGAATGCTTTCCGGAGTATGTGACGAGTGAGCAGATTTATACTTATGCAAGAGAGAAATCGGACAGCCGATATATTATACTGGCGAAAAGACTTTCTTATGACACGATTCAGAAATTTGTTGAAATTCAGGAAGCCGTAGATGAGAAAGGGAAAAAGGTAAATCCGAACGTAAAAGGTGTCTGGTTTGAAAAGGAGTATCAGCGCCAGTATCCATATGGTACACTGGCCAGCTCTGTAATTGGTTTTACAGCTGCAGGTAATATAGGGGTAAACGGGCTGGAGAATTATTATAACAGTACCTTAAACGGTATTAATGGTCGTGAATATGGTTATTTGAATTCTGATAGCAATTTTGAAAAAACAATCAAAGATGCCATTGATGGAAATACACTGGTAACGACGTTGGATGCAACAATTCAGACCGTTGTGGAAAAAAAGATTGCGGAATTTAACGATGCATATAAGAATAATTATCGGGCAGGCGAAGAAGGGGCAAAGCATGTTGCAGTTATTGTTATGAACCCAAATAACGGGAATATTCTTGCCATGGCAAATTAT
Source organism: uncultured Roseburia sp. (assembly GCA_945787015.1). Classification (GTDB taxonomy): domain Bacteria; phylum Bacillota; class Clostridia; order Lachnospirales; family Lachnospiraceae; genus Roseburia. Next base: position 24,449 of record CALZGM010000037.1, on the reverse strand, counting down.
CCGAATTATGATTTAAACAATCCGAGAGATTTGAGCGCCTACTATACAGAAGCGGAAATCGCCCAGATGGATGAAGATACGAAGTTGGAAAAGTTAAATGAGTTGTGGCAGAATTTCTGTGTGTATTATACGTATGAGCCGGGTTCAACTTCAAAGGCATTTACGATTGCTGCAGGACTTGAGACCGGAACTGTGAATGAATCGGATACTTATATGTGTGACGGGTACGAGATGATATCCGGATATTCCAGCCCGATTAAATGTGTAAAGAGATCTGGACATGGTGTAGAAACTGTAAAGGATGCACTTATGGATTCCTGTAATGATGCATTGATGCAGATGTCTTATCGAATCGGTGTAGAAAATTTCACTAGTTATCAGCAGATTTTTGGTTTTGGGCAAAAGACTAATATCGATTTACCGGGAGAAGCAAGAACGGATTCTCTTCTCTATACCGTAGACACTATGAAAAAAATTGACCTGGCAACCAATGCATTTGGTCAGAACTATAACTGTACCATGATTCAGATGGCAACGGCATTTTCATCGTTAGTGAATGGCGGACATTTGTATCAGCCAAGAATGGTACAGGCAATTGCGGATGAAAACGGGAATGTGATTCAGGAAATTACACCAACTCTGTTGCGTGAGACTGTTTCAAAAGATACCAGCAATACCTTAAAGGAGTATCTCTATGCAACGGTATCGGAAGGTACCGGTAAAACAGCGAAAGTAGATGGCTATTCCCTTGGCGGAAAAACAGGTACAGCTCAAAAGCTGCCGCGTGGTTCGGGCAATTTTCTGGTATCTTTTATCGGATTTGCTCCGGTAGAAAATCCGCAGCTGGTCATTTATTGCATTGTAGATGAACCAAATACAGATGATCAGCCACACAGTACCTTTGCACAGAATATTGTGCGTGAGATTTTAGAAGAAATTTTACCATATATGAATATTTATCCGGATGAAGCTACAACCGGATTACATTTGGGTTGGGATATTACAGGAAAAGATACCGGTTCTGTAGCAACTACAGATATTGTTACCGGTAATGCAGAACTTCCGGAAGAAGAACCGGAAAATATACCGGATACCATTACTGATTTAATAGGTGCATCGGGTAATACCAACTAACATAACCTCGTAAAAGTTTGAATAAAATTTTATGAAAACTTTTACGGGGTTTTTCTTTATGTTACGAAATAAAACTTATAACAGAAAAAAGATTACAATCATGTTTTTTGCGGTATTTTTTATGATGATGTTCTTAATTGGGAGGTTAGTGTATCTGATGGTTTTCTGTTCGGAATATTATGGGCAGAAAGCAGAGGATTTACATGAAAGGGAACGTGATATCAAAGCCGCAAGGGGAAGAATACTAGATTGCAATGGCACAATTTTGGCAACAAACCGTTCTGTCTGTACCATATCTGTGATTCACAACCAAATTGAAGACCCGGAAGCGGTGATTGCCATGCTGGTTAAGGAACTGGAACTGTCCGAAGAAACAGTCAGAAAACGAGTAGAGAAAGTCAGCTCGATTGAGCGGATAAAGACGAATGTAGATAAAGAAGTGGGAGATAAAATTCGTGCATATGGTTTGGCCGGAGTAAAGGTGGATGAGGATTATAAGCGGTATTATCCGTATGATACCTTAGCCTCTACGGTGTTGGGATTTACAGGAGCGGATAATCAGGGAATTGTCGGACTGGAAGTAGCATATGACAGCTATATGCAGGGTACAAGTGGAAAAATACTGACTTTAACGGATGCCAGGGGAATCGAGATTGAAAATGCCGGAGAAAGCCGGCTGGAGCCTGTCAATGGAAATGATTTGGTGATTTCATTGGATTATAATATTCAGATGTATTGTGAGCAGGCAGCAGAAAAAACCTATATAAAAAAGCAGGCAGACCGGGTTTCAGTGATTGTAATGAACCCCCAGAATGGGGAATTGCTTGCCATGGTGAATTACCCGGAATTTAACTTAAATGACCCTTTTACTCTGACGCTTTCAGACGAAGAAGCAGCACTGCTTTCTGCGGAAGAAAAACAGAATGTCCTGAATCAGATGTGGCGTAATCCCTGTATCAGTGATACTTATGAACCGGGATCAACATTTAAGATTATAACAGCGGCAGCTGCGTTAGAAGAAAAGGTAGTGGATTTGGATGATACATTTTATTGTCCGGGCTATCGAATCGTAGAGGACAGACGTATTCGTTGTGCAAGGACTACAGGACATGGGGCGGAAACCTTTGTAACCGGAATTATGAACTCCTGTAAGCAGGTATTTTCACTTTTGTGAGGATATCTATTTTTATGTTCTAATTGGAAAAAAATGGACATACAATGAAACATCAGAAAAGCTTAAGGAGGGCTTCATACATGGGAAAATATGTAATGGCGCTGGACGCGGGGACGACCAGCAACCGATGTATTTTGTTTAATGAGAAGGGGGAAATGTGCAGTGTTGCACAGAAAGAATTTACGCAGTATTTTCCAAAACCGGGCTGGGTAGAGCATGACGCAGAAGAAATCTGGTCTACGCAATTAGAGGTGGCAAAGGAAGCGATGGCAAATGTAGGAGCTACAGCGGCTGATATTGCTGCCATCGGAATTACCAATCAGCGTGAAACGGCAATTGTCTGGGATAAAGAAACAGGCAAGCCGATTTATCATGCAATTGTATGGCAATGCCGCAGGACTTCTGCATATTGTGATTCGCTAAAAGCAAAAGGACTGACAGACAGCTTCCGTCAGAAAACAGGATTGGTCATTGATGCTTATTTCTCAGGAACAAAGGTAAAATGGCTGCTTGATCATGTGGAGGGAGCCAGAGAAAGAGCAGAGCGCGGTGAATTACTGTTTGGTACGGTAGAAACCTGGCTGATTTGGAAATTGACAAAGGGCGCGGTACATGTGACAGATTATTCCAATGCTTCCAGAACCATGTTGTTTAATATTAATACTTTGGAGTGGGATAAAGACATTCTTGCAGAATTAGAGATTCCGGCTTCTATGTTACCGGAGGCAAAACCATCCAGCTGTATCTATGGGTATGCGGACCCGTCTTATTTTGGCGCAGCAATTCCGATTGCCGGAGCTGCAGGCGACCAACAGGCGGCACTATTCGGGCAGACCTGTTTTAAGCCGGGAGAGGCGAAGAATACCTATGGTACAGGATGTTTCCTTTTGATGAATACGGGAGAAAAACCGGTATTTTCCAATAACGGACTGGTAACCACCATTGCATGGGGACTTGACGGAAAAGTGAATTATGCCTTAGAAGGTTCTATTTTTGTGGCTGGTGCTGCCATTCAATGGCTGCGCGATGAGATGCGTCTGGTTGACAGCTCCGCAGATTCAGAATACATGGCAAAGAAGGTAAAGGATACAAACGGATGCTATGTAGTACCTGCATTTACCGGGTTAGGAGCACCACATTGGGATCAGTATGCAAGAGGTACGATTGTTGGAATCACCAGAGGTGTAAATAAATACCATATTATTCGTGCAACCTTAGAATCCCTGGCTTATCAGGTAAACGATGTCTTACAGGCGATGCGTGCAGATTCCGGCATTGATTTGGAAGCATTAAAGGTTGATGGCGGTGCAAGTGCCAATAATTTACTGATGCAGATGCAGGCAGATATCAGTAATGCTCCGGTAAACCGGCCAATGTGTGTAGAGACAACCGCTATGGGTGCGGCTTATCTGGCAGGTCTTGCAGTAGGATATTGGAACAGTAAAGAAGATGTGATTAAAAATTCTGCAATCGAGCGCACATTTTATCCTGAGATTACAGAAGAGGATAGAGAAAAGAAAGTGAGTGGATGGAGCAAGGCAGTCACATATTCCTTTGGATGGGCAAAGGAAGATTAAAAAGAAAATGGGGGTATGTAAATGTTACCATATATAGCAGAGTTTCTTGGAACAATGTTACTGATTTTATTAGGAGACGGTGTAGTTGCAAATGTTACATTGAATAAGTCGGGAATGAAGGGTGCAGGCTCGATTCAGATTACGCTTGCATGGGGCTTAGCAGTTATGCTGCCGGCATTTATTTTTGGCGTGGCATCAGGCGCTCATTTTAATCCGGCACTAACCATTGCCTTAGCAGCAGACGGAAGTATTGCGTGGAGTGTGGTACCGGGTTATATCATCGCTCAGTTTGCAGGTGCTTTTGCGGGTGCTGTACTTGTGTACCTGTTATTTAAAGCGCAGTTTGACGCCACAGAAGATGCGGGCACAAAGCTTGGTGTATTTTCTACCGGACCTTCTGTACCAAATACAGCTTTAAATCTCTTAAGCGAAATCATTGGAACCTTCGTATTAGTGTTTGCAATTAAAGGAATTCCGGCAGGCGTACCAGTCGGTGTAAGTAATCTTTTAGTATTTGGTATTATTGTATCAATTGGTATGTCTTTAGGCGGACTTACCGGATATGCGATTAACCCGGCAAGAGACTTGGGACCAAGACTTGCACATGCAATACTTCCGATAAAGAAAAAAGGCTCATCAAATTGGGGATATGGATTGATTACCTTGTTCGGCCCGATAATTGGTGCTTTACTTGCAGTCGGTTTGTATGGTATAATACCTTGGTAAACAGTGATACATAAGAACTGAATAAGTAAATTGCAGAGATGAGAGAAGCAATATCATATCCGAAGAAAAACTTGGGGTTTGGTTTTGTTTCTCTTTTTTTCTTCTATAGGAAAGATTTTAACAGGAAAGGAAGGACGAAAAAATGTATGATGTAGTGATTATTGGAGCAGGTGTATCAGGAAGTGCAGTTGCACGTGAACTTTCCCGCTATCAGCTTAATATTTGTGTAGTGGAGAAAGAAGAGGATGTCTGCTGTGGTACTTCAAAAGCAAACAGCGCCATTGTTCATGCCGGTTTCGATGCAGCAAATGGCTCACTCATGGCAAAGCTGAATGTAGAAGGTAATGAGATGATGGAGGGACTGTCAAAGGAACTGGATTTTCCATTTCAGAGAAACGGTTCTCTTGTTGTCTGCTTAAACGAAGCTGACAGACCAAATTTAGAGGCTTTGTATGAGCGTGGTGTAAAGAATGGGGTGAAAGAACTTCGTATCATAGAACGTGATGAATTAGTGGCGTTAGAACCTAATATTGCAGATGAGGCAGTAGCAGCTTTGTATGCACCAACGGGAGGCATTGTATGCCCGTTTGGAATGAACATTGCTTTCGCAGAAAATGCGGCTGTAAATGGCGTTACCTTCCAATTTGATACAGAAGTAACCGGATTTGAAAAAAATGAGGACAACTGGGTAGTGAAAACAACAAAGGGTGATTTGGAAACCAGATATGTCGTAAATGCAGCCGGCGTGTATGCCGATGTGTTCCATAACATGGTAAGTGAAAAGAAAATCCATATTACACCGAGAAGAGGCGATTATTGTTTATTAGACCGCTCCACAGGCGGTTTTGTTTCACATACCATCTTCCAACTTCCGGGTAAATTCGGAAAAGGGGTTTTAGTAACACCGACCGTTCATGGGAATACCTTAGTAGGACCGACCGCAATTGATATTGAGGATAAGGAGGGCGTAAATACGACGCAGGAAGGCATTGACGAATTGATTGCAAAAGCCGGAACTACCGTGAAAGGACTTCCAATCCGGCAGGTAATCACTTCTTTTGCGGGCTTACGGGCGCATGAGGACGGGCACGAGTTTTTAATTGGGGAATTGGAGGATGCAAAAGGCTTTATTGACTGCGCCGGAATCGAATCCCCGGGACTTACGAGTGCACCGGCTGTCGGTAAAATGGTGGCAGGCATTATCAGAGATTTGACGGATGCAAAAGAGAAGGAAGATTTTATTGCAACTAGAAAAGGTATTTTGAATCCAAAGACTTTAAGCAAAGAAGAGTATGCAACATTAATTAAGGAAAAACCGGAGTATGCAAATGTAATTTGCCGTTGCGAGACAATTACGGAGGGAGAAATCATAGATGCCATCCGTCGCCCTCTGGGAGCAAAATCTTTAGATGGTGTAAAACGAAGAACCAGAGCGGGAATGGGCCGTTGCCAGTCGGGTTTCTGTTCGCCAAGAACCATTGAGATTTTAGCAAGAGAATGTGGCGTGGATCCGTCTGAGATTACAAAATCAGGCGGCAATTCCAAAATTATTGTAGGTACAAACAAGGATAGATTATAAAAGCAGCCGAATGGAGGGAAAGTTATGTTGAATTATGATATTGTAATCGTAGGCGGCGGTCCGGCAGGTCTGGCTGCAGCAATCTCTGCAAAGAAGCATGGTGTGGAACGTATTTTAGTATTAGAGCGTGATAAAGAACTGGGTGGAATTCTGAATCAGTGTATCCACAATGGTTTTGGCTTACATACATTTAAAGAGGAATTGACCGGGCCTGAATATGCAGGTAGATTTGTTGACCAGTTATTGGAAGCAAAGATTGAATATAAGTTAAATACCATGGTACTTCATATATCTGAGGATAAAGTCATCACTGCTATGAATCGCGAAGAAGGTATCTTAGAGATTCAGGCAAAGGCGGTTATTCTTGCTATGGGCTGCAGAGAGCGCTCCAGAGGTGCCCTAAATATTCCGGGCTACCGTCCGGCAGGTATTTATTCTGCGGGAACCGCGCAGCGTCTGGTTAATATGGAAGGTTATCTGCCGGGGCGTGAGGTGGTAATTTTAGGTTCAGGTGATATCGGCTTAATTATGGCACGCCGCATGACCTTAGAGGGTGCTAAGGTGAAGGTGGTAGCAGAGCTTTTACCATACTCAGGCGGTTTGAAACGAAATATTGTGCAGTGCCTGAATGATTTTGATATTCCGTTAAAACTTAGTCATACGGTAGTAGATATTAAAGGAAAAGAACGGGTGGAAGGAGTTACCCTTGCGCAGGTAGATGAAAACCGCAGACCGATTCCGGGTACCGAAGAATTTTATTCCTGTGATACCCTATTATTATCTTGTGGTCTGATTCCTGAAAATGAGCTTTCCAGAGAACTTGGGGTAGAAATGAGCCCGGTTACTTCCGGTCCGCTTGTCAATGAGTCCTTAGAAACCAATATCGAGGGTGTTTTTGCCTGTGGGAATGTGCTTCATGTACATGATTTGGTGGATTTTGTATCACAGGAAGCTGAGGCTGCCGGAAAGCATGCAGCAGAGTACGTATTAGAAGGGAAAAAAGCTGTCGGCAGAGAGATTCCGATTATTGCAACCGACGGTGTCAGATATACCGTTCCAAAGACTATCAACCCAATGCGTATGGAAGAAGAACATGTGATTCGTTTCCGTGTAGGAGATGTCTATAAAAATTGTTATGTATCCGTATATTTTGGCACGGAGCGCATCATCCACAGAAAACGTCCGATTGTGGCACCGGGTGAAATGGAACAGGTCGTATTAAAAAAGGCACAGCTGTTGGAGTATGCTTCTATTGATACAATTACAGTAAAGTTGGAAATGGAGTAGCAGTGTTTATCAGCATCGGAAAGGTGGGAATGAAATGAAAAAAAGAGAATTAATCTGTATTGGTTGCCCAATGGGATGTGCGCTTACAGTAGAATTAGAAGGAAACGAAGTGGTATCTGTAACAGGAAATACCTGCAAACGGGGAGAGGATTATGCGAGAAAAGAAGTGACGAATCCGACCCGTATTGTTACAAGTACGGTTAAAGTAGCTAATGGCGTATTGGCAGCTGTATCTGTGAAAACAGAAAAAGATATTCCGAAAGGGAGAATCTTTGACTGTGTAAGGGCATTAAAGGACGTTACGGTTACTGCACCGGTTCATATTGGTGATGTGATTATGAAGGATGTTGCAGGAACCGGAGTGAATGTGATTGCGACGAAGGATGTAGGTATTTAGTACAAAATTTGGATTTATTGTTTCGTATATTGAGGAAGAGAGAAAGAGACTGACTTTTTTCTATTCGGATGTACACATATAAGAAGTTCTATTATCTATACATGAAATTTTTTATAGTCATAACGCGTCACGGCAAAGTGACATCCGTGTCACTTGCCGTTAAAAATGGCATCCATGCCATTTTCCCGCTGACTGTGAAGTATAGATAAAGAACTTCTAATATGCTCCCAAACGAACAGAAAAAAGCCAGTCTTTTTCTCTCTTCAATATACGTAACGATAAATTAAATTTTGCAGCAAAATACCAGAATTTTCAAGGCTTATGAGGCTTGTATTTAGCTTCCTAAATTATTTTCATAAAGTAGATTGCAATAAGAAAGAGTATCCCTTATTTTTAAATGCGTTTTGGAATGTATTAGAAACTCTTCATTCCTATTACATTAACAGCGAGAAAATGACAGGATGTCATTTTTAGCGTCGCGCGGAATGGACTCCGCTACGACGCGGCGCGTAAGCTTTCGATGACTTACACATAGGAATGTTAGAGTTTCTTATACATGTATAACCGCATATAAAAATAAAGGTTCCTCTTTTTTCTTACAAATCTACATTATGCCTAAAATAATTTAGTGAGCTAAATACCCCTTTTAAGGGTTTTCAAAAATCTTGCTTTGCGCTTGCATTTCATGGCTGGTAGTCATATACTGTTTTTATCAATTCTAATATATTTGTATTGTGATTTTAAGCAAATATATTCATTGATTTTTGCAAAGATAGTTGCCATTTACTAACTTTGCTGTCTTTGCCGTTCTTTAACGGCGGTTTGGCGGTTCGCCAATTATTTCAAATTATATTTCATTGAACAGGAGGAGTGTGCCTATGAGGAACACAAAAGATGTAACACAGGAAAAGTATTTCAGACCACTCGAAGAACTGAATCTGATGGACAATTTTTTATTCCAGACGATTGTAACACAAGGGGAAGATGGAGAGGAGTTTTGCAGAATTCTTCTTAGCACGTTTCTTGGAAAATCGATTCGGAATGTGCGCGTGGTGGCACAGCAAAGTATTTTGGGATTTGATACAGACCGGCATGGAATCCGTATGGATGCATATGTGGAAAATATTCCGGACGAGGAAGAACTGCCGGGCTGTGATATGGCAGATGCCAAGATTATTCCGGATATCTATGATGTTGAGCCAAATAATGATTATGAAAAAGATACCCTTCCAAAACGTATGAGGTATTACCATGGCTTAATTGATACAAAACATTTAAATGCCGGTGTGGATTATGAACAACTGCCCAGGGTGTCTATTATTGTGATTCTACCTTATGATCCGTTTGGACAGAAACGTATGGTATATACCATAAAAAATCAATGTGTAGAAGACCCGTCCGTGTCCTATGAAGATGGGGCAAGAAAGATTTTTTTGTATACGAAAGGGACAGAAGGAAATCCTAGCCAATCACTTCGCGATATGTTAAAATATATGGAAGATACGAGACTGGAGAATGTGACAAACGAAGACATTCACAGAATTCATGAATTTGTGGAAAGGGCAAAGCACCGTAAGGAGGTTGGCATCAATTATATGAAGATGTGGGAAGAAAAGCGTCTCATACAAAGAGAAGCACTTGCAGAAGGAAGAGCAGAAGGAAGAGCAGAAGGAAGAGCAGAGTCCATTGGTGTGGTAATAGAGACCTGCCAGGATTTACATGAAACGAAAGAGGATACGATAGCCAGACTGGAGAAAAGCTTTAAAATCTCTAAAGAAGAAGCATTGGAATATATTGAAAAATACTGGAAATAACTGTAAAGGCCTCTCATCGAAAGGTGGGAGGTATTTTAGAATATTTTGGAAAAGAGAGTAGTCATGATTGAGAGAGCGAAAAAAGAAGATTGTATGATGCTGGCAGGGATGGCAGTAAAGATGTGGGGAAATCATACAAAGGAAAAGTTAGCAGAAGAATTTGGACAGATAATGGAAGGCGGTGAAAGTGTATTCTTTCTGGTTAAAGAAGGAAATAAGCCTATTGGTTTTGCACAATGCCAACTGCGCCATGACTATGTGGAAGGTACGGATAGCAGTCCCGTTGGTTATTTAGAAGGAATTTTCGTAGAGGAAACATACAGAAAATGCGGTTATGCAAAGCAGTTGTTGCAGGCTTGTGAGACTTGGGCGAAGGAACAGGGATGTACGGAATTTGCAAGTGATTGTGAGCTTGCGAATACGGAAAGCTTGCAGTTTCATTTAAATGTTGGATTTGAGGAAGCAAACCGTATCATTTGTTTTAAAAAGAAGATTTAGGAGTGAAATCAGATGATAGACGAAAAGGCATTAATGGAATTTGTGGAGCCATATTATAAAGAGAAAGATATCATGCACAATATGTGGCACATCGAATTGGTAAAAAAACAGATAGATAAAATTTTATCTGTCAGTCATTATGAAGTAGATTACGAAAGCCTCATATTAGCGATGTATTTCCATGGCTTTATCTATAAAGAGGAACAGAAGATAAGAACATGGCTGGGAGCGCAGAAATATGATGAGGAACAAATCAATAAAATCGTTCAAATCGCATGGGAATCACAGCGAAGTGAAGTAGCGGAGACGATTCCGCTATGTGAAGAAATGAATGCCTACACAAATGAGTTCTTTAGATATCTTACAGATGACATTTTCCTTGACTAGTTATATGATTTCATTTATCATGAATGAAGAATAAAAAAAATTCAGGAGGTGAAGAATATGGACAGTTGCGATAGTACGGGACGAAGTAGCTATTGCGGTGAAAACGTAAGAAAACGAAAAACGCAGTTGTCTATGAAACTTCACTAGAATTGCGTTATTTTTTCGATGCCTTTAGCACCGCAGAAATTCCTATACTACACAGCAGGTTATGAACAGCTTACTTAAGGAATTACGGAAGCGGTGTATTTTTGTGCCCAAATTTAGGGCAGAAATGGAGGCAGTTTATGGAGAAAAAAATATTAAAAGAACCACATTTTGTGGAAGAAGTGCTTGCTTTATTTCGAAGCGGCATGCCAAAAGAACAACTATTAGATGAACTTTCTAATTACCATGAAAATGATATTGCGGGAGCAATCGAACAATTAACGCCTGAGGAAAGAAAAGCGATTTATCCGGTATTGGGACCAGAGCTGATATCTGAAATTTTTGCATATATTGATGATCCGGATAAATATTTTGCTGATTTAAATATTGAAAATGTGGCTGAAATCATCTCAAACATGGACTCAGATGATGCGGTTGATGTGATTGAGGAGATGGATGATGAAGTTGGTCAGCAAATCGTTGAACTCCTTAATGAGGATACCGGACGGGATGTGCGCTTGATTTTGTCTTATGAGGACGATGAAATTGGCAGCAAGATGACCACGAATTTTATTCAGGTAGCAAATCATCTTACCATTAAGCAGGCGATGCATGAACTTGTTCGGCAAGCCGGAGAAAACGATAATATTTCGACGATATATGCAGTAGACGACGGGCAGCATTTTTATGGCGCAATTGATTTAAAAGATTTAATTGTAGCAAGAGAAGGAACGGATATTGAAGATTTAATTAGTACCTCTTATCCGTTTGTAAATGATCATGAAAAAATCAGCGACTGTATTGAGAGAATCAAGGAATATGCGGAGGATTCAATCCCGGTTGTTTCGGAAGATGGAAAGATACTGGGAGTCATTACGGCGCAAGACATTGTAGAAGTAGTAGATGAGGAGTTGGGAGAAGATTACGCAAAACTGGCAGGTTTGACTGCAGAAGAAGATTTGCAGGAAACGACATTACAAAGTATGAAAAAAAGGCTTCCATGGTTAATCGTACTGCTTTTTCTGGGAATGGCAGTTTCATCCGTCGTCGGTATTTTTGAGACGGTTGTAGCGGTTTTACCGATTGTAATATGCTTTCAGTCGCTTATACTTGATATGGCTGGAAATGTGGGAACACAGTCTCTTGCGGTTACCATCCGTGTCCTTATGGATGAAAACCTTACAGTAACGCAGAAAATCGGACTAGTTTTTAAAGAAATGCGGGTAGGCTTTTCAGGAGGATTATTCTTAGGGATGCTTGCTTTTGTATTTATAGGATTATACATTTGGTTACTGAAACAGAACCCGGCAGGAACTTCCTTTCTAATATCAGGCTGTGTTGGTATCTCTTTGCTGGTGGCGATGATTATTTCAAGTATGGTCGGAACGTTGATTCCATTGTTTTTTCATAAAATTAATGTAGATCCGGCGGTTGCTTCCGGTCCGCTGATTACGACTATCAATGATTTTGTGGCAGTCATTACGTATTATGGACTGGCATGGGTGCTGCTAATAAATGTATTTCATTTGGCATAAACTGATATAAAGGGAAAAAAAGAGGAGCATACCCATGCAGCGGGTGGCGATTTATAACCGATGTAGTACCGAAGAAGAAGCGCAGAAGAACGCATTAGAGGTGCAGGCGGCAGAAAGCTTAGAGCTGGTAGAAGCCAAAAAAGAGGAAGGCTGGGTGATTGTGGCACAGTATGTCGAACTGGAATCCGGGACTTCCACGAAAAAACGCAGGGAATATTTAAAGATGGTGGAAGATATCAAACATAATCGGTTTGATATTGTAGTAGTGAAATCCATTGACCGCCTTGCACGGAATGCGAAGGACTGGTATCTGTTTTTAGATTGCCTGATGAAGCACAATACCAGACTATATCTGTATCTGGAACGGAAGTTTTATCAGTCAGAAGATGCACTGGTGACGGGGATAAAAGCCATTTTGGCGGAGGAGTTCAGCAAAGAGCTTTCTGCAAAAATTAAAAATGCACATAGAAGACGTCAGATTAAACAGAGCGGATTAAACATTACCAGAGAAATGTTTGGGTGGAATAAAGTCGGAAAAGATACCTTTGAGCGGAATGAGAAGGAAGCGGCATACTTTATACTGGCATGTCAACTGGCAGAGGCGGGCTGCGGATTTCGTAAGATAAGCAATGCCTTATATGAGGCAGGTGCAAGAAGCAAAAATGGCGGCAGAATTTCGGAAGTGCAGTGGAGAAATATGCTCCGCTCGCCAAGATCCTATGGCACCGTGGTTTTACATAAAAGAGAATATGATTTTGTTCGAAAGGAAACAAAGAAATTGCCGGAAGAGGAATGGATTTTTATCGAAAATGCGCTTCCGGCTCTTATTTCGTGGGAATACTATGAAAAGATACAAAGAATTTTAGATGACAGGGCAAAAAAATATAAACATCTGTAACCCGGTTTTTATGGAACTGGGAGAGCGGCTTGGCAGTGAAAACTTTTATCAATATTTCAAACAATTTGGACTGCTTTCAAAAACGAATATTGATCTGCCGGGGGAAGCGGCGACCATCATGCATAAAGTAGAAAATATCGGACCGGTGGAGCTGGCGACTATTTCCTTCGGGCAATCCTTTCAGATTACGCCCATTCAGCTGTGTACCACGGTTTCATCTATTATCAATGGTGGTAATCGGGTGACTCCGCATTTCGGTGTACAGGTGCAGACACCTGAAGGAGAGATAGTGGAAAAATTTACTTACCGGACAGTAGAGGAAATTTGTAGTGAAGAAACCAGCGCGACTATGCGAATGCTGCTGGAAAAGGTGGTTTCAGAGGGAACCGGTAAAAACGCAAAAATCGAAGGCTTTGAAATTGGTGGGAAAACAGCGACTTCACAGACACTGCCAAGAAGCCAAAATCGCTATATTTCTTCCTTTCTCGGATTCGCACCGGCAAGCGACCCGAAGGTGCTTGTTTTGGTAATTATTGATAATCCGACAGGGGTGTACTATGGTGGAACGATAGCAGCTCCGGTGTCAAAAGAAATCTTTGAAAACATTTTGCCTTACCTTGATAAATGATTAAAAATAACGTATACTAAGTTCAGTCTACAAACGAGAAAATAAAATATAGGACCGTTTTGTGTCTTATTGAAAGGCAAGGGAAAGCTTATGAAATATGATGTAGTGATTCCGGTAATGATTGCATTTGCAATCAGTGCAGTATTAGGACCGATTGTGATTCCGTTTCTGCGACGGCTCAAGGTTGGTCAGACAGAACGAAAGGAATTAGAGTCTCATTTAAAGAAAAACGGTACACCTACCATGGGTGGCTTAATGATATTGGCAAGTATCGTAATTACTTCGCTCTTTTATGTAAAGGATTATCCGAAGATTATTCCGATTCTTTTTATGACAGTCGGCTTTGGTATTATTGGATTTTTAGATGATTATTTAAAAGTCGTATTGCGTCGTTCTGACGGATTACTTCCATGGCAGAAGATGTTAGGCCAGATTTTGGTCACCACTGTTTTTGCAGTATACATGGTTCGCTATTCGGGAATATCTCTTACGATGCTGATTCCGTTTTCAAACGGATTATACTTAAACCTGGGCTGGTTTGCGATTCCGCTTTTGTATGTGGCAGTCATTGGAACCGTAAACGGTGTCAATTTTACAGACGGTTTAGATGGTTTGGCCTCCAGTGTTACAGTCATTGTGGCAACCTTTTTTTCCGTAGTGGCGATTGGAACAAATGCAGGTATAGAACCGATTACCTGTGCGGTAGTGGGAGCACTGTTAGGCTTCTTATTATTTAATGTCTATCCTGCAAGTGTATTTATGGGTGATACCGGTTCGTTGGCACTTGGTGGTTTTGTAGTTGCAGCCGCATATATGATGCAGATGCCGTTGTTTATTATTATTGTTGGGTTGATTTATTTGGTGGAAGTACTTTCTGTTATTATTCAGGTAACTTATTTTAAAAAGACCGGTGGCAAACGTATTTTCCGTATGGCGCCGATTCATCATCACTTTGAACTGGGTGGATGGTCTGAAACCAGAGTAGTTGCTGTATTTTCAATTGTAACAGCATTGCTTTGCATGCTTGCATTGCTTGCTTCATAAAAGTAGGAGGAAGTTATGGATTTAACAGGAAAAAGAGTATTAGTAGTAGGTTCCGGTATCAGCGGAATTGCTGCGACAGAGTTGTTGAAAAAAAAGCAGGTGGACGTCATTTTGTTTGACGGAAACAAGGATTTAGATACCCAGGCATTAAAAAAGAAGGCTCCGGTATTTTCTGATGTAGAGATTATCTTAGGGGAGTTAAGTGAAGAGGCAATGGAGCACATTGATTTGGCTGTGCTTAGCCCCGGTGTGCCGACGGATTTACCGATGGTTAATGCGTTGCGTGATCGTCAGATTCCAATCTGGGGCGAAATAGAATTGGCTTACAATTATGCGAAGGGCAAAATTGTGGCAATTACAGGTACAAATGGTAAAACAACTACTACAGCTTTAACCGGTCAGATTTTAGAAAATTATTTTTCGGATGTAAAAGTGGTGGGAAATATTGGTATTCCTTATACTTCTGTGGCAGCAGAAACCACAGATGAGACGATGACAGTTGCAGAAATCAGCAGTTTTCAGTTGGAAACGACGCATGAATTTGCTCCGGTGGTATCTGCCATTTTGAATATAACTCCGGATCATCTGAATCGCCATCATACGATGGAATGTTATATTGAGACGAAGGAAAGTATCACAAAACGACAAAAAGCAACCGATACCTGTGTGCTAAACTATGAGGATGAAGTGCTTCGTACCTTTGGTGAAACGCTACATACAAAGGTGCTGTTTTTCAGTAGCAGGCGAAAACTGGAAAAAGGTCTGTATCTGGAAGGAAAAGAAATCTTCCTGGCAGATGAAAACGGCATACAGCCTGTCATTCATGTGGATGATTTAAATATTCTTGGACTTCATAATTATGAAAATGTTATGGCAGCGGTAGGAATTGCTTATAGTGTGGGCGTTCCTATGGATAAAATTGTAGAAGTATTAAAACGTTTCCAGGCTGTCGAACATAGAATAGAGTATGTGACGGAAAAACGTGGCGTGAAATTTTATAACGATTCCAAGGGAACCAATCCGGATGCCGCTATTAAGGGTATTTGCGCAATGAACCGTCCGACTTTTCTGATTGGTGGAGGCTATGATAAAAATTCTGAATACGACGAGTGGATTGAAAGCTTTAACGGAAAGGTAAAAAAACTGGTATTAATTGGTCAGACCAGAGAAAAGATTGCAGAGTGTGCGAAAAAGCATGGATTTTTTGATGTGGTACTGTGCGATTCCTTGGAAGAAGCCATTGATGTCTGCTATAAAGAGGCAGAGTCCGGGGATGCCGTATTATTATCTCCGGCATGTGCAAGTTGGGGAATGTTTAAAAATTATGAGGAACGCGGTACTATTTTTAAAGCCTATGTCAGAGGATTAGAAGAATAGACTGAAGTATTTAGGACGATAGAAAGAAGGGAAAGTAAGGATGGCGAGACAACAAGAAAAACGAAAAAAGCAAAAGCCGTTACGCTATTATGATTATAGCCTGCTATTTTTAATTATTTTCCTTCTCTGCTTTGGGCTGGTTATGCTATATAGTACCAGCTCCTATTACGGTTTTACGAGATTTAATGATTCTGCATATTATGTAAAAAAGCAGATATTTGCAACAACGCTGGGAGTGATAGGAATGTTTATCCTATCGATGATACCATATCAGTTCTGGATGAGGTTTGCAACACTTGCGTACATAGTTGCATTTGGACTTTGCGTAGCGGTAATTTTTATCGGAAGAGAAGCGAAAGGACAGTCCAGATGGCTGCAGATTGGTCCATTATCCTTCCAACCTTCTGAATTTGCAAAGCTGGCAACGATTTTATTTATTGCAACTGTGATTTATAAAACCTCAAATCAGCTTGGTACGTTACTGAATTTGGTGAAAATCGGTGCATTGGCAATTCCAATCGTCTTACCGATATTGTATAACAATTTAAGTACAGCCATTATTGTAGCCGGCATTGTGGTGTGCATGCTTTTTGTTGCAAGTCCGAAATATAAGTATTTTGTGGCACTTGCAGCAGTCGGAGCTGCCGGAGTAGCTATGGTTATTGCGATTGCTATGAGTGGTGGCGAAGGTGGTTACCGATTGGAACGTGTGCAGATTTGGCTGGATCCAAGTTCTCATGAAAAAGGATATCAGACTTTGCAGGGACTATATGCAATTGGTTCCGGAGGACTTTTTGGAAAAGGGCTGGGTGAAAGTATGCAGAAACTTGGCTTTATTCCGGAAGCACAGAATGATATGATTTTTTCTGTTATTTGTGAAGAACTGGGATTATTTGGCGCGGTATGTGTGATTATTGTTTTTATTTTGATGTTATGGAGACTCATGGTGATTGCAAATAATGCAGATGATATGTTTGGTGCTTTATTAGTAGTGGGGATTATGTCACACCTTTCCATTCAGGTTGTATTAAATATTGCCGTAGTTACAAACACGATACCAAATACCGGTATTTCGCTGCCGTTTATTAGTTATGGCGGTACCTCTATTCTGTTTTTATTGGCGGAAATGGGGCTGGCACTAAGTGTGGCAAGGGGAATTAAGCTAGAAAGGTAGTTTTGCTTTGATAAAAGAAGAGCGAAGAAAAAAGAAAAAAAGAAAAATAAAACTCTGTATTTTTTTGATATTGGTGCTCCTTGTTGCATTGGCATCTTATATTGTAATGACTGTCTTTACAGTAGAAAAAGTTGTGGTAGAAGGAAACGAATTATATTCATCAAGCCAGATTGAAGACATGGTTTTAAACGATGAGTATTCGTGGAATTCATTGTATGTGACCTTAAAGTATCGATTCGTGGATATGGGAGAGGTACCATTTGTAGATGAGATGGAGCTTTCTTTGGATAATCCGCATACTCTTCATATTAAAGTATATGAAAAAGGAATACTCGGTTATATATATATTCCTATTTTGGGACAAAATGCTTATTTTGACAAGGACGGTTTTGTTGTAGAAACCTCATCTGATAGGATAAAGGATGTTCCGAAGGTGACAGGAGTCAGGTGCGACGAGGTTACGCTATATGAACAGCTTCCTTTGGAAGATGATAGTGTTTTACGTCAGCTGCTAAACTTATCACAGACTTTGAAAAAATACAATTTGATGCCGACTGAAATTGCGTTTGATTCTTCTAAAAATGCAGAAATTTATTATGGCGATATTCGGATTATTGTAGGAAACGAGGAGAATCTTTCACAAAAAATTATACGGCTTTCTTCTATTCTGCCACAGTTGGCTGGGTTAAAAGGAACGCTGCATTTGGAAAATTGGACAGAGGAGACAACGGATATTGTCTTTGATAAGGAAGAATAATTCATCTAAACCGTGAAAAAAATAAAAAAATTAGTTGATTTGTTGAAAGAAAAATTATATTATAGTGTATAGAGTTAAAAGCGCATATATTGTGTGTTTTTAGGGATACCATATACTATGGAATGTGCTTTTGCCGTTTATTAGTGGAAATATCGAATTGCGTTTATATAAATTTGGGAGAGATGAAGGAGGAACGACCCTTGTTAGAGATTAAAACAACCGAAGCAGATACCAGCGCAAAGATTATTGTAATTGGTGTAGGAGGAGCTGGAAATAATGCTGTAAATAGAATGATTGATGAAAATATTGGTGGAGTGGAGTTTGTTGGTGTAAATACGGACAAGCAGGCTCTTACCTTATGTAAAGCACCTACATTGATTCAGATTGGTGAGAAGCTCACAAAGGGGCTTGGCGCCGGAGCACAGCCTGAGGTTGGTGAAAAGGCAGCAGAAGAAAGCGTTGAAGACTTATCAGCAACGGTAAAGGGAGCTGATATGGTATTTGTTACTTGCGGTATGGGAGGCGGTACCGGTACCGGTGCAGCTCCGGTCGTAGCTAAAATCGCAAAAGAACAGGGCATTTTAACAGTTGGTGTTGTAACAAAACCTTTTAAATTTGAAGCAAAGCAGCGTATGGCAAATGCCATCTCAGGTATCGAACGTTTAAAAGAAAACGTGGATACTTTGATTGTAATTCCAAATGATAAATTATTAGAGATTGTTGATAGAAGAACAACGATGCCGGATGCATTAAAGAAAGCAGATGAAGTGCTCCAACAGGCAGTTCAGGGTATTACAGACTTGATTAATTTACCGGCATTAATTAACTTAGACTTTGCCGATGTATCTACCGTAATGAAGGACAAGGGTATGGCTCATATCGGTATTGGCTCTGCCAAGGGTGACGATAAGGCAATCGAAGCTGTTAAGTTAGCAGTTGCAAGCCCGTTATTAGAGACAACCATCAATGGTGCAAGCCATGTAATTATTAATATTTCCGGTGATATTTCTCTTATGGATGCAAACGATGCGGCAAGCTATGTTCAGGATCTTGCCGGAGAGGATGCAAATATCATCTTTGGTGCGAAGTTTGACGAGTCTATGACAGATGAAGCAACGATTACTGTCATTGCTACGGGACTTGAGAATGCAGGAAAGGCAACCGGAAAGTTTATACCGGAAATGAAGTACAATCCTGCAGGAGCAGCTACCACAAGACCGGTGGGGGGTGTGACACCAAGACCGATGGGTACATCTACACCAGTTGGATATGCAGGAACGACATCTTCTACACAGGGAACACCTATGCCGGGCATACAGAAACCTCGCCAGGTAGAAAGTTCTGTACAACAGGTAGAGATTAAAATTCCGGATTTCCTAAAAAATTCCAGAAGATAGTTCTATTTGAAGCAGCCGCATTAATGGCTGCTTCTTTTTATGTCGAAAATTCCCGACAAAATCCCAAAATCCCAATTCACAGTTTGACAAAATAATTCAGGAAAAAAGCTTATAATCAGTCTATCCAAAGTGAAAAGAGGTGAACTTCATATATACATATTTTATGCAGATGTATTCCTGCTACAGAACATGTGCATGGACTATATCGCGTTAGCAGGTGTGAATTGTTTCTTAAAAAGAAGAAAAAAACTGCTTGTATTAGTTTTTGTGTCATTTCTTGGTTCTTTCATCAGCCTATTATTACAAATCAGTATTAAAAATGCAGGTGTAAGGACAATCTTATTGCACTTCGTTGTGAATACGGGGATGACTTGGTTAGCATTCGGCTGGTCAGGGAAAAAAGCTTTTTTGGAAAACTGGTGCTTTGTTTATCTCACAATTCTGTTCCTGGGAGGAATGATGGAATGGGAGGAAACAATTGGATTTTCGACATCTTTTTTTTGGATAAAAGCAATTTTAGCTGCGATTTTGCTTTCCGTAGTAACGGTATATTTTATGCAGAAGAAGAACTTTATGGAACAAATTTATCCGGTCGAAATTCTGCATAGGGGAAAACAGATAACAATAAGAGGATATTGGGATAGTGGAAATCTGCTTGTAGATCCATATATGAAGGAACCGGTAAATATTCTGCAAAGAGAAAAGGCCGAAAAGCTTTTTGATAGTCAGACAGATTATATGAGGTTAATTCCTTATGTATCTCTCGGAAATGCAGATGGATTACTGGAAGTTTACAGCGTAGATGCTATGTATATCTGGCAAGGGAAAAAGAAGCTGGAGCTTAAACCAGCGGTAGTCGGAATCGCGAAAGAGGGGCTGCTTAAAGACAGGGAATATGACATGATATTACAGGCAACGGTATTAGAAAGGGAGAATGGGAATGCTCATGAGATTAACAGTACCTAAATACAAGAGAGTATGGCTTTGGCCGGGACTTTGGAAATTCTTTATGAGAAAAGGAAATGAAGTACATTATATTGGCGGGACGGAAGTACTGCCACCACCCTTGGATGAAGTAACAGAGGCATACTGCATTCATATGCTTGGTACAGATAAACCCGAAGAAGCCCGTAAAAAGCTGATTGAACATAATTTAAGACTTGTGGTTTACATAGCAAAAAAGTTTGATAATACAGGCGTGGGTGTGGAAGATTTGATTTCAATTGGAACGATAGGACTTATCAAAGGAATCAATACGTTTGACCCGAATAAAAATATCAAGCTTGCAACCTATGCATCCAGATGTATTGAAAATGAAATTTTGATGCATCTACGCAGAAACAGTAAAACAAAGCTGGAAGTATCTATCGATGAACCCTTAAATGTAGATTGGGATGGGAACGAGCTGCTGCTGTCCGATATTTTGGGAACCGATGAGGATGTCATCTATAAAGATATGGAAAACGATGTGGAACACAAGCTTTTGCTGGCAGCAATTTCCAAACTGACCGGACGGGAACGTATGATTATTGAACTTCGTTATGGGCTAAACAGTAAGGATGGGGAGGAAAAAACACAGAAGGAAGTAGCAGATATGCTTGGCATTTCCCAGTCGTATATTTCAAGACTTGAAAAGAAGATTATGGTGCGTCTTAAAAAAGAAATTGTACGTTTCGAGTAGTAGTAGTATAATGGTCCTATAAATGAGGAAAAGAGGGGGGCTTATGCTATTAGAATTTTTGGGCGCGGCTCATGAGGTGACTGGCAGCTGTCATTACATATCTTTTGGAGAGAAACATTTTTTGGTAGACTGTGGAATGGAGCAGGGACCGGATTTGTACGTGAATCAGGAAATTCCGGTCAATGCAGCAGATATTGATTATGTGTTTATCACACATGCGCACATCGACCATTCCGGTCTGCTTCCTCTTTTGTATAATCATGGTTTCAGGGGACAGATTTTTGCTACAAAAGCGACAACTGAGTTGTGTAATATTATGCTAAAAGATAGTGCACATATTCAAATGTTTGAAGCTGAGTGGAAGAATCGTAAGGCAAAGCGTGCCGGACAGCCGGAAGTGGTTCCTCTTTATGATATGAATGATGCGATGGGGGTATTGACACATTTCGTTCCGTGTGATTATCACAATGTAGTACAGGTATGTGACGGACTTAAAATACGTTTTGTAGATGCAGGACATTTATTAGGCTCTGCCAGTATCGAATTTTGGATTACCGAGGATGAAAAAGAGGTAAAGATTGTTTTCTCAGGAGATATCGGTCACGGAAATAAACCACTTATTAAGAATCCGGAGTATGTGAAAGACGCGGATTATGTTGTGATGGAGTCTACCTATGGGGATAAAATTCATGATGTTGCACCGGATTATGCAGTAGAGCTTGCGGAGGTGTTAAGGGACACTTTTATTCGTGGTGGTAACGTAGTGATTCCTGCTTTTTCTGTAGGTCGTACACAGGAGATGCTGTATTTTTTAAGACGAATCAAGACAGAAAAGATGTTGCCGGAGTTTCAAAACTTTGAAGTATATATTGATAGTCCATTAGCAGTAGAGGCAACTTCTGTTTTTAATAAAAATGTAAAGGATTGTTTTGATGAGGAAGCGCTATCTCTTGTAGAACAGGGAATCAATCCGATTACATTCCAGGGTCTTCGTATGTCGATTACAAGCGACGAATCAAAAATGATTAATTTTGACGATAAACCAAAGGTAATCATTTCTGCTTCGGGTATGTGCGAAGCCGGACGTATCAGACATCATTTAAAACACAATCTCTGGCGAAAGGATTCTACCATTCTGTTCGTGGGTTTTCAGGTTCCGGGTACCTTAGGAAATAATTTGCTGAATGGTGTAAAGAAAGTGAAGCTTTTCGGAGAAGAAGTAGAAGTACATGCTACAATTAAAAACATGCATGGTTTAAGCGGTCATGCAGATAAAGAACATTTGTGCAACTGGATTAATGCTTTTGAAGAAAAACCGAAAAAAGTCTTTGTCGTACATGGAGACGATGAGGTGGCAGAAGGCTTTGCCAATTATCTAAAACAGGAATATGGTTATGACGCTTATGCGCCTTATAGTGGAGACGGCTTTGACTTACTTACCGGAGAGCGTGTCTTAGAAGGCAGCCGGGCTCTGGTTGAAAAGAAGACTGCAAGGTCTAAGGCAAATACGGTATTTGCAAGATTGCTTGCAGCAGGAGAACGTTTGCTTACGGTAATACGCAAATGCGAAGGTATGGCAAACAAGGATCTTGCTAAGTTTGCAGACCAGATCAATGCGTTAAGCGATAAGTGGGATCGGTAAGAAATTTAGATTGTAAATAATTTGTCTATAGTGTAAAAGGAACTCTTGATGTTGTATCAAGGGTTCTTTTTATGATTGCTACTTTTGATTTGAGAGGTATGGTATACTAAACATAAATAAAAATTTTCAAATGATTTTGTAACGAAATATTGTTTTAAGAGTCTTATGTTTAGAAAGGCAGAAAGGAGGAAAGTGAATGCAGGAATTTGAAGAACTTTATAAAGAGTATTATCCGCAAGTCTATAAATACATATTAAAACTGTGCCAAGACGAAATACTTGCGGAAGAGATTACACAGGAAACGTTCTTTAAGGTGCTAAAGAGCGCTGACAGCTTCAAAGGGCAATGTAAGTTTTCTGTCTGGATGTGTCAGATTGCAAAAAATACCTTTTACAGTTATTTGAAAAAGAACAAGCGTCTTGCAGACTTTCCGATAGAGACTCTGACGATTGAAAATGATGAAAACCTTGAAAGCATGGCTGCAGACAGGGATATGGCTTTAAAAATTCATGAGATATTACATTTTATAGAGGAACCATACCGGGAGGTCTTTTGGATGAGAACCTTTGGTGAGTTGTCTTTTGCGGAGATTGCAGATATTCATAAGAAAAGTGAAAGTTGGGCCAGAGTGACTTATCATCGCGCAAAAATGAAGATTAAGGAGGAATTGAAATGAGATATCCATGTAATTTGATTAGAGACCTAATGCCGCTTTATCATGATGAGGTGGCAAGCGAAGAGAGCATTTTTGCAGTAAAGGAACATTTGGATGAATGCTCGGAATGCAGGAAATATTATGATAAAATGTGCGAATCAGACACAGTGGAACCAGTTAGCTATGATGAAGAAATAGAAAAGAAGGCAGCGGCTTCTTATCAAGAGGTGTATAAGAAGGTTATAAAAAAGAGTTGCAAGATTGTTGGCATTATCTTTTTAACGATTGTGGGATTGTTGTTAGCACTTTACATTGCTGTGATAATATATCTTAAGATTTCTGCAGCGGCGAATTGGGAAGAACATAGAGACATTAGCAATTATGGATTGTTGGACAATGGTAAAAATGTTTTAGACGTATTTGCACTATATGAATCAAGCATATCCGGATCACAGCTTGTTGACAGAATCTGGCCACAAGAAATCGATGATAGTATGGATGTACAGGATTATTTGATGATTTACTATTGCCCATGGGATTCCAATTATCTGGGATATCTTGTGGTTAAATATAACGAAACAGATTTTGAGGCAGAGGTTTCGCGTTTGATAGAATACCCATCCACAGACTATATTGGCAGATATGGAGCAGAAGGTTTTATGCACTATAAGCTTTTAGCCATGCAGGATTCAAGCAGTGAATTTGTTTATGCGCTTACTGATGGAGAAGGGACTATTATTTATGTTGGAATGCAGTTTCCGGGCTATAGCATGGACATCGAATATGAAAAGTACGTGCCAAAAGAATACTTGCCGGAGGGACTTGATTTATCTAAAGATAATCCGACAAGACAAAAAGCAATCCAAAGGGTAAATGAGACAGTAGATAAATAGATATTTAGCTCAAAATTTAGATTTATTGTTTCGTATATTGCAAAAGAGAGA
>CALZGM010000036.1 GCA_945787015.1 uncultured Roseburia sp. | reverse complement strand
CTATTGAAGCCACGCTGGACGGCATTACCCCGTTCAATGCAGGGAAGAAGAAAGAGGAAGCCCTCTCCATGCTGAAAAAGTGGTTTCCCCAGATGGAGAATTTCTCCGGGCAGCTCAAAAAATACAAGGTCACGATAAGTGACCTGTTAGCTGAAAATGAAAAGCTGGAAGCAAGAGCCAGAGCCAGTGAAAACGGCAAGATGAAAGACCGTATGGAACGGGCGAAGCTGGAAAGCGAACTACAGAACATTCAGAAACTTGTTGACCGTATCCCGCCGGAGGTGCTGGCGGAATTGAAACGGCAACAGCGACACACAAAGGAAAGGTGATTGATTATAAGCAGATTTTTACGCCGCCCCTATGCGGCATTGTACCTTGACAACTGAATAAAGAAAGGCGAGCTATGGCAGAAAAGCACTCGGACAAAATCCCACAGTATGAGATAAATGCCCTTGCCCGGTGCTTGCTTCCCGAAATTCAGAAATTCTTTGCCAGCCCGGAGGGGCAGAAAGAATTTGAAGAATGGAAAGCACAGAGGGCAAAGGAAGCAGAACAACATAAAAGCGTATAACAAAAGCGGCGGTATCGTTATGATACCGCCGCTTTTGCTTTAGCATAGATATACTAAAAATCCGAATCCGTCCCCGATTGGAACCGGGTTCGGATTATCATGGTCTGGTGCGGGTGACAGGACTTGAACCTGCACGGTCTCCCACCAGAACCTAAATCTGGCGCGTCTGCCAATTCCGCCACACCCGCGAAATCACTTGCTTACCGCAAGCACGATATATTATAACGTGCCTAAGTGGAAAAAGCAAGTGCTTTTTCTAACCTATCTTTTGCATCTTATCGACCACTGCTTCCAAATCTGCACTGACAGTTTTCGCACCTTCGTAATCCGATACCTTTAATAAACTTTCTATTTTCGTCTCCAACTGTTTCTTCTGCTGTTCCAGTTCCAAATACTCCTTATCAAAATGATTTTCATAAATCATTTTACGGAAAGAGCGGATACGCATTTTCCTTATCGTCTTTTCTTCCACAAAAAGCACATAGTCCATGCAGCTAGCAATGCTGTAAAAATCATGAGATACCATAAGCACTGCCCCTTTATATGCTTCCATTGCCTTTTCAAGTGCAAGTTGGGAATAAGTATCTAAATGGCTGGTCGGTTCGTCAAGTAATAGCAGGTTAGCATTTCCCGCCGAAATTTTAGCCAGCTGGAGTAAATTTTTTTCTCCGCCTGATAAAATATCCACCTTACGCCCCAAATGTTCCGGCTCAAAGCAATAGTCTTTCAAATATTCTGCAATTTCTGCCTTTGTCACAAAACCGACCGACTCCATCTCCTGATAAACCGTATTAGCCTCGTTTAAGGTCTCACCATGAATCTGGGAAAGAAAACCAATTTCTGCCCCATCGGATACATGAATAGCCGAATGATTATTTTCATAAATTTCACGCAGCAGAGTGGTTTTGCCGGTTCCGTTTGGACCGACAATTGCCACCTTTTCTCCTGTGTGGATTTCAAAGTTGACCTGTTCTAACAACTGCTCATCAAAGGAAAGTCCGTAATCTTTTACCGAGAGCAGCACCTTATCTTCCGCCGGCTGCAGTTTTGGCAATTCAATCTGTGGCTGCCGGATATTTACAAACGGTTCCTTGATGCGTCTTGCCTCAAGACGTGCCAATTGTGTCACTTTTGCCTTCAACGAACGTCCTTTTTGTGCACTGTCAATTTTGGTTGCATCTGCTCTTAAGCGGTCTACCATCTTGCGGGTACGTTCAATTTCTTCCATGTCTTTTGCAGCCAGTTCCTGCAATTCAATTTTTTTCAGTAATAAATCCAGATTGTAGTCCATGTAGCTGCCATCGTATTCCTGAATATCCGCATTCTCCAAATGAAGAATTTTATCAAAGCAATGATTCAGCAGATAGCGGTTGTGGGTTACTACTAAGAGGGTTCCCTTATGGGCATTGATTAAATCCCGCAGACCATTCAGGTTATGAAAGTCTAAAAACACATCCGGTTCATCCATAATCAGAAGATCCGGCTGCACAATCATCTGTCTGATAATCTGAACCAGCTTAAATTCCCCGCCGCTTAACTTTGCAAGTTCTAAGTTTTCCAGACGCGATAAGCCTGCAGTTTTTAACTGTTTACGGATGTTTGCCTCATAATGGTCCCCATCCATAGCCGCAAACTCATCCAATACCTTTTGAAAAGCTTCATATATCGCATCCAAATCTTCTGCTTCTGCCATCTTTTCGCAGAGTCTGGCATTTTCTTCCTGATTTTTCACAAATTCTTCGCTTAGAAATTCAAAAACAGTAATATCCTGATCTTTGTTAGACTTTGATACCTGACTCACATAACCAATGCGCAGATTCTCATCCTTTTTTATCTTCCCGTCATATATATAATCTTCCGTATGCATCAGCATCTGAAGAAGCGTCGTTTTTCCGGTACCATTGCTACCTATAAAAGCGAGGTGCTGCCCCTCCTGTAATGAAAAAGAAATATTTGTATATAAATTTTTGTCTGAATAAGAAAAGGATAAGTTTTCAACTGTTAACATGGGCTACCTCGCTAATACTTTATTTCGATATTCGTTTGCCGAAACGCCTTCCTGTTTTTTAAACACACGGGAAAAATGTGCCAAATCCAAAAATCCCACCTGTTCCGCAATATCTCCTATGCGCAAAGATGGGTCTTTTAGCAATTCTTTCGCATGCTCCACGCGTACATGATTTAAAAGATCAGAAAAGCTCTGTCCGGTGTGACGATTCAATAATTTACTCAAATGCCATTGGCTCACATAGGTTTTTTCTGCCACCTCCCCAAGTGTCAGCTTTTGCGTATAATTCTCCTCTATGTAAGCAAGCGCATTTTTGACAATAAAGCTGCTGGATGCCCGTTCCTGTTTTTCTTCAGGCTCTTCTCCCTGTTCTCCGGTAATGCCTTTGCGCTTCAGATTCTCGCACATAACGCTTATGGCTTCCTCTATCTCATCCATATTGGATGGTT
This sequence comes from uncultured Roseburia sp., assembly GCA_945787015.1. Classification (GTDB taxonomy): domain Bacteria; phylum Bacillota; class Clostridia; order Lachnospirales; family Lachnospiraceae; genus Roseburia. Next base: position 27,619 of record CALZGM010000036.1, on the reverse strand, counting down.
TTAAAAGGAACCTCGTTACCCCAAGTCTGATAGCCTCTCTGGCATATTCAAAGTCACGGAAGCCTGTCAATACACTAACCTCTAAATCCGGAAATTGAGAATTGATTGCTGCAATCATGGCAAGCCCATTCATCTCAGGCATGCAGATATCCATAAACACAATATCCGGATTTACCTCTTCAATAATTCTTCTTCCTTCCAATCCATCATGCGCAGTTGCAACCACTTTGCAATTCCATTTCTCCCATTCTACGCTTCTGGATAATCCTTCTACAATAATCGGTTCATCATCTACCAGCACAACCTTGTACATAACTACCCCCCTGTTATTTACACGCTATAAAAAGTTTATCCTTTTACTGCCCCGGCTGTCAATCCTTTGATGATGTTTTTCTGCAACAGAATATATACCAGCATAACCGGAATCACAATAATAGTGACTGATGCTGCCATCAGGCCAAAATCTGTTCCGTATTTTGAGCTGATTTCCTCTAAAAGCGTACATACAGGATAATATTTTCTGTGACCGGCAATCATAATTTTCTGCACAAACAAGTCGTTATAAGACCATAAGAAGCTGAAAATCGCAACCGTTGCCAGAGATGGACGGCAAAGCGGTACAATAATTCTTACAAATACCTGAAAAACATTGGCGCCCTCCATATATGCCGCCTCCTCCATTTCCAATGGAATTGTCTGCATAAAGCCAATCATGACAATGGTAGCAAAGCTTAAATTACCTGCAATCTGCGGCAAAATAACCGCAATCGGTTTTCCTAATAATCCCCACTGAATAATCATTTTATACACAGGTATAATGGTTGCAAACGCCGGAAACATCAGACTTGCAACAATCAGACTGCGTATCAGTTCCTTTCCCCTAAAACGATAGCGCGTCATTCCAAATGACATCAATGCCGATAATACCATAACCCCAATCGTTACACAGCCTGAAATCAGAAAGCTGTTTTTATAGGCGTTTAATACATTTAATCTGCTAAAGGCATTCTCATAGTTCATAAAGGTAAATTCCTGTGGCAGAGAAAACGAAGAACGCAATACTTCTGCAGATGGCTTAAAGGAATTGACAACAACCCACACAAAAGGGAAGATGGTGATTACTGCCCATATAATTAAAATGATATACACTACCATCATTCCGATGCTTAATTTTTTCCTGTGTTTGCGCATTTTGGGCATTGTGATAGCAGCTTCCATTTATTCCACCTCCTTCGTCAAAAGTCCTACACCCTTTGATACCAATACTCCTAAAACGACGATTAAAAGTGCCTGTGTTGACGCATAGTCATAATTATTAAGACCATATGCAGTCTGATACATATAGGTTCCCAGGAAATGCGTCAGTCCCTGTGGCGCCCCGTTTGGTGCCAATACCCACGGAAGATCAAATACCTTTAACGCACCGGTTACCGCTAAGGTTACTGAGGTAAAAAATACCGGTTTTAAGCTTGGCAGCGTAATGTAAAACACCTGCATAAACTTTCCGCAGCCATCAATGGCGGCGGCCTCATAGATATCATCAGGAATATCACTCAAACCTGTCAGAAGAATCACAAAATAGAATCCGATATAACTCCATAAGGTTGGAATACATATCATGGCAAATGCCGTATCCGTTCCCAGCCAGAGCACCGGCTCTTTTCCAAAATACTCCAATATCTGGTTTAACATACCGCCGTTATAGTTATAGAACAGTTTAAACATAAGGCCTATCGCTGTTGCTGAGATAACTACCGGAAAGAAGTAAACGGTACGGAACAACTGTTGCAGTTTTTTCACCTGAGATACCATAACTGCAAGTACAAAGGCAATTCCCACCTCAAAAACAACAGTCAGAACCATCATTTTTAATGTATTGATTACTGCGACCTTCATATCCGGGTCTGTAAATAATCTCTTGTAATTATCTAATCCAATAAAGTCAAACTCCTGTCCCGGCATCTTTACAACAGAAGCCATGTCAAAAAAACTATTCCTGATATTTTCTACAAATGGTATGTAAAGAAAGACCAGCAAAAACAGAAGTCCCGGAACTAAGAACAAAAATAAGGGCCATTTTTTCTTATATAGCATCTTTCTTCCACCTTTCTAGGCACAAAAAACGAAGGGGCATACCTGGGCATAACCCCTCCGTTTTTCTTCCTGCTTTACTTCATTGTTGCTAATGCTTCATTAATTGCATCTTCTGCTGTAATAGCACCAGTAGATACTTTTACAATCTGTGCAACCAGTGTCTTATATGCATCACCGATTCTGGCATCTGTTGGTGCCACAATTGCGCTTGCACTGCTTGTATATGCTGCAATAGATTCTGCAAATGGTGTTGCTCCGTCAACCGGAGTTACTTCTACTGCTGCCTGAGAAACAGCACCTGTTGCTTCCCAGTAACGCTGTACGCCTGCCTGTGAAGTATGTGCCATAACAAATTTAACAGCTGCATCTCTCTTGTCCGGATCTTCCCATGCTTTTCTTGTGATATAGAAGCCGGAAGAAATACCACCGATTAATGCATTTGCTTCTGCCTTCTGATTTGGAACACCAGGGAATGCAATTACTACTGTATTGTCTGTGTCTGTGATATTACCTGAATACCAGGAACCGTCTAACTGCATAGCAGCCTTTTTGTCTCTGAATAGCTGTCCGGTATAAGCATCATCTACCGTATCTGTATCAGCCGGGAATGCGCCCATATCTCTTAATGTTTTAAAGAGGCTAAGTCCTTCTGTCCAACCTTGTGGTGCAGTAGTCGGAATCTGTGTAAATTCTTCTGTACCTGCTGAATAAAGCATTAAGAACTCAATCCAGTAATGAGGTACGTTGTTTAAGGAACATGCAATTGGAATAATGCCATTTGCTTTGAATGTTTCAATTGCAGTTACTAATGAATCCCAATCTGTCGGAAGTTCCAGATTATACTGGTCAAATAAATCCTTGTTACAGAACAGGCCTTCCCAGTATCCGGTAGTAGGAACTGCTCTTTCCACACCATCTGTGTTAGCAGCTGCACTCAATGCGGAATCCAGTGTATCTTTCGCATATTCCGGATATTCTGCGCGAATCTCTTCAATGGAAACCAGCTTATCGGTTGCTACGATTGTGTCTGCTGTTGCATCTGTAAAGAACTGGATAACGTCCGGTTCATTTCCTACTGAAAAGTCTGCATTCACTGCTGCTTTCCACTCTTCGTCGGAAGACTGTGAATTATCTTCAATGGTGATGTAATCATACTGTGCCATCAGTTCATCATTGATTGCCTGATACACTTCTGCGTTTGGATCTGTTCCCCCGAACATAGACACTGTTTTTAATGTTACCTCTTTTTTTCCTTCTTCGGAAGCTACATTACTTCCGCTTTCCGTTCCTGCACTGCCAGTCGTACCGTTTGCATTGCCCCCGCATCCTGCAAACATCGATACAGCCATCACTCCGGCTAACAATACAGATAATACTTTTTTCTTCATGATAAAACCCTCCTTCATACGATATGTAATGATTTGGCACTGCGTTTGCAATGCCCTTTCTTTATTACACTCATATTATAAGGTGATATTTGCCAAAAAGCATTAGACCGAGTTGCCACTATTTGTTTAATCTTGCCATGTTTTTCAATTCGTTCTCTACTTCATTCCGTTCTTTTAACGATTTTTCCTCTTCCTTATTATTATAAGGTATCGTAATTGTAGAAACTGTTTCAAAATCTTTGGTCTGGTCAATGGAAAGTCCATATTCCTCTCCGTATACAAGCCTGATTCGTCTGTTTACGTTCTGGATCCCGATGGAGGTATGACGTCCGGTGGTTTCAGGAAGCATAGATTCATCACCGTCTAAAATCGCTTGTATACGCTCTTTGTCTTTTTGTGTCATTTCTTTTCCGGTGTTTCGTACTTCCAGATAAACATTTTCCTCATCATGATATACCCGTAAACGGATGACACCATTTTTAATGGTTTCCACCCCATGTACAATGGCATTTTCCACAATGGGCTGTAAAATCAAAGGCGGCACCATAATATAAAGCAAATCCTCGTCAATTTCCCTTTCAATAGACAGTCTTTGTCCAAACCGCATAGACATAATATAGAAATATGCATCGATGCACTGCAGCTCTTCTGCCAAATGAATGGCCTTCACGTTTGCACGATTCATACGGTAATCAAGCACCGTTCCCAAGGACTCAATCATCTTTGATACCACAACATCCCCTGACATACGCGCCTGCCAGTTCATCATCTCCAAAGTATTATTTAAAAAGTGTGGATTAATCTGCGCCTGTAATGCCTGAATCTGTGCATCCTTTCTGGCAAGCTTTTCATCATAGACATAATCAAACAAATATTTCACCTGCCCCGACATGCGGTCAAAGCCCTCCATCATATACGCAAACTCCAAATTTGGCATTACTCCGCCGCCAACCTTCACTCCGATTTCACCCGCTTCCATCTTCTGATATGCCTGCATCATGCGTTCTACCGGAATCTGGATATGTCTGCGCAGGAAATATACCCCATAACAGAAAAGCGGAATGAATAACAGCAGCATAACCGCTACGATTGTATAAAACTCATACAGACTGGAATACAGTTCACTTCTTTTTGCAAAAACTACGACACCGATGTGGTAATTATCCTCTCGTTCCTGATAGAGATACCCATTATAGGCTCTGTCTTCCATTCGGGTGATAACACGGTTCGACGTACCATCATACTCAGCTAAAAGCTGCGTCAGCAGTTTCTGCTGCGCACTTTCCTCTTCTATTCCGGCAAAATCTATGACATCTTCACTACTGCCAATGCAGATTACCATATTTTCACGAATATCCGCAGGTACATCCTGAAAGATTTTTTGTTTATTTAACTCTACTACCAGCGTACCATAGCGTTCATAATCCGTTGTCGTATAAAGATTTCTTATGATAAACATTCTGCCATTCACGATCCGCACATAGGCATAAGAAGAGTCCATTGCAATAATATCTGCTAATCCGGGTTCAATCTCCTTTACATAACTGTTATATGCAATACCGGTCCGGGAAGAGAAACATTCTGCCTTGCTTTCTCCATAACGGTAAAATGCATACAGATTGAACCGTTCATCCGAGTAAAACTTTCCCTTTAAGCTGGCATTCACTTCCTGTAGATATTCCGTTACAGAAAGACTTCCTGCTTCATATTTTTTCCATGAATTTTCCCATGTTTTTTCATAGGACGGCCGCTGGCACAGAGTAATTGCATCCCCAATACGAATGGACGCAAATGCTGCCACATTCGACAGTTCATCCTCCATCAGGCCCTCTGCTTTTTCCACAATTCCCTGTTGATAGGATATGGTTGTAAACGCAAAAAATACCACTAGCGGTATTGCCCAGCATAAAATCATAAAGACAAGAATTCTTATATTCAACGATGTTGGTTTCTTTTCTCTTTTCATAGCCTCTCCCATATCATAACTCTTTGGTATCTTCCTATATTATAATCGAAAAGGGATGCCACCGCATCCCTTCTTTTCTAATTCGTCTTTATTTTTCTTCAAGTTCTAAGAACCTTTCATAAATTTTACAGATTTCTTCTGCACTTTCTTTCTTTTGCATTTCGCAGAAAATACGCAGTAATGGTTCAGTGCCTGAAAATCTGGCAATTACCCAGCCGCCATTTTTGAAATAAACCTTACTTCCGTCCAGATAGGATACATGGTCGATTTCTTCGGGTAAATCAGGAAGTAGTTTGTCTACCATCAGGGTCTTTTGCATATTTTCTTTCTTTTCCTGTGTAAATTTGTAATCCCGTTCTTCCATGTGGATTTTTCCACACTCCTTATCAATATCCTCCATGATTTCGGAAAGCTTCTTCCCGGTTACTGCCAGCATCTCAATCAAAAGTGCTGCTGCATAGATACCATCTTTTCCATTGATATGGCCATGTACCGTAAGTCCTCCGGAGGACTCGCCGCCGATAATCGCTCCTGTCTCCTGCATTTTTGCAGAAATATATTTAAAGCCCACCGGTACTTCATAGCATTTCTCACCAAACCGTTCTGCCACCTTATCCAGCATATGTGTAGTCGCAATGTTGCGCACCACCGGTCCGCTCCATCCCTTATATTTCACCAGATAATAATACAAAAGCACCAGTATGCTGTTTGGATGCAGGAAATTGCCCTTATCATCAATCACACCGATACGGTCTGCATCTCCGTCTGTGGCAATGCCGATATCAAAATGCTTTTCTACCACATAGTTCTGTAAGGAATGTAAGGTTGCCGCCGTTGGCGCCGGAAGTTTTCCTCCAAATAAGGTATCATGTCTGTCATGTATTGTCGCCACCTCGCAGCGCGCCGTCAGAAGAATTGTTTTTAAAGAAGTTTCGCTCACTCCGTACATCGGGTCCAATGCAACCTTTAACCCTGCATTACGAATTGCCTCCATATCTACCGATGCAATGATATTGTCCAGATATTCGTTTAGCGGATAAATTTCCTCAATATATCCTGCTGCTTTCCCTTCCTCATAGGTTACTTCCTTTACTTCTCCGTCCTCTATGTCTGCAATGTAGTCCTCAATGTCCTTGGTCTGTATCTCGTCCGCGTCACGCCCTCCTGCTGTAAATACTTTAATTCCATTATAAATGGCAGGATTGTGGCTTGCAGTAATCATCATCCCATAAGGGAATTCATGCTTCATCACATAAAACATAATTAACGGTGTCGGAGAGGACTTATTGATGAGATATGCCTTGATTTGGGCTGCTGCAAATACCTGTGCTGCCCACTGCATCGCCTCTTTTGACAAAAATCTTCTGTCATATCCTAAAACAATGCCCTTTTCTGTCACACCTTCATTTTTCATTTTGTTCACAAGTCCCTGTGTTAAAAGCTGTATATTTTCTTTTGTAAATTCATCCCCGATGACAGCTCTCCAACCGCCTGTTCCAAATTTTACCATAGTAATTTCCCCCTTCTAGCCCATTATAACGGTCACTCTGTGTTTACTTCCCGATGCTTTCTCCGGAATTCTCTCTACCGCTCTGCCATCCAAAAGAAGCTGCTTCACGCCCTTCATCACGCCGTCCGGATTACATACTGAAATCTGATATTCCGCACCTCTCCATTTTCGCACAACCGAAAATTCTTTCCAGTCAGCCGGAATGCACGGGTCAATTTTTAATTCGTCAAACTGCGGTCTGATTCCAAGCATATATCTGGTCGCCGAAAAATATGCCCAGCCGCCGCTTCCGGTCATAAACGGATGTCTCGCACGGCCAAATGCGGTATGGTCCTTTCCCATAATAAACTGGCAATAGGAATACGGTTCAGATTCACGGATTTCAATTTTATCATTCTGATAATACGGGCAAAGTGCATTATAGAACTTCATGGCACGCTCCCCTCGTCCAAGCACACATTCCGCTGCCCACGCCCATGGATTCGGATGAGAAAAGATGGAGCCATTTTCCTTCAAGCCCGGATATACTCTGGTCACAAATCCGATATCATCATCCGGCACCGTGTAAGATGGTGCATTCAGCATAATTCCATATGGTGTAAACAGGTATTTATCTACGCTGTCCATGGCCTGTATCCCTTTTTCATGGTCAGCCGCACCGGAAAGAACGGCCCATGCATTTGACTCTAAATGAACTTTTCCTTCTGCATCCTCTGCGGCTCCGATTTTCTTTCCATTTTTCGTAACGCCACGGATGAACCATTCTTTGTCCCAAAGTTCTTCGTTGCAAACCTTATGTACCTTCTCCTGCATCGCGGTATATTTTTCCACATCCGCATCCCGATTCAAGTATTTTGCAAGTTCCAGGAAATTGCTAATCGCCCAGTAATGAAGGAAGGACACCAGAGCACTCTCGCCACCGCCTAAATTCAGGCAGTCATTCCAGTCCGCCCGAAGTCCTTTACAGATACCGGTTGCACCCACCTGTTCTGCCGAAAAATCCAGAATACGCATCATGTGCTCATAAACCGTTCCTTCACCACCATCTGCATAGGTGACTATTTCATCTGCAAATTCTATTTCTCCGGTTTCCTTGATATATTCCACAATAGATGCTACCAGCCACAATGCATCATCCGAGCAAGCATCCTCGATTCCATGTACAATATCTGCTGTATTTACAGTTGGAACGACCGTCGGAGACTTAAATGGCTTTTTCTTTTCTTTCTTTGCTTCCGGGTCAAACCATTCCGGTTGGAATAAATGCAACCCATACCCCTTTGTGGTAAGTCCCCGCAGCAGTTCAACAATTCGCTGTTTGCATTTTTCCGGGTTAGAATGCGGAATCGTCATCGCATCCTGAGCCGTATCGCGGTAACCAAGTCCCACTCTTCCTCCCACTTCAATGAAGGAGGCAAAACGTGAAAACATGACATTGATTTCCGCCTGATACAGATTCCAGGTATTAATCATTGTATTCATACCCTCATTCGGGGTCTGAATCTGCAAGCTGGAAAACTTATCCTCCCAGTAAGCTGCAAGCTGTGCATACACGGCATCTACATTTGCCATGTTTGAATATTTTCTGCGCATGACCTTTCCCTTTGAACGGTTGCCTTCTCCCAGCATGAAAACCAGACGCACTTCTTCTCCCGGAGCCAAAACCAAATCTTTTTGTAAGCTTCCGCAATGATTATTTCCCAGCTCATAAGAACCACTGCATTTCCCTGTTTCAACAGCGATTGGATTGTCTTCGGTACGATATGCTCCCAAGAATTTATCTCTTAAGCAGTCAAATCCGTCCGGTGTAAAGTTCCCTGTAAAATACTGATAGCCAAATTCTTCATAAAATAAATCATGTTCAATAATGCCGTCCTCATAAGAAGAGCCCGCGCAGTAAAGACTCATCTGGAAGTTCTGGTTATCAATCATGATATGATGGAAAGAGAACTCCAGGTAGGAGAAAACAGAAAGTCTGCGTTCTCTATCTGTCGTGTTTTTCAGCTTTACATCCCAAAGCTCCACCGGGTCTTCCATCGGTACTACCAAGGTCTGACTGGCTTCAATTCCCTTATAGTTACATTCATAAACCGAATAACTCATGCCATGACGGCAGGTATAGTTTGCTTTATCAAGCGGTTTTCCCACCGGTTGCCAGGAAATGCTCCAGTAGTCCCCATCTTCATTATCTCTTACATACACATAATGTCCCGGCCGATCCATTGGCACGGCGTTCCCCCGAAACCGTGTCACCCTGTGATATTCCGGCGTCTTATAAAACATGTACCCGCCAGCCGTGTGATTTACCACCACGCACATATCCCTTACCCCAAGATAATTGGTCCACGATACCGGCAAATCCACACGGTCAATGACATATTCTCTTTTTTCATTATCAAAATGTCCGTATTGCATAAATACCCTTCCCCTTTTCTATTTTCTGATTTCATTATAATCAGCAGAAAAGGGGAAGGGTATTGTCAGGTATGGCATAATTTGTTTTTTATTGTGGGGTTACTTCTCTTCGCAAACTTGGAAAATATAAAACTTTAAATAGTAGCTCTCATCTGCCGCCCATAAAATCGGGTGGTCCGGTCCCTGTGTACGGAATTCAATTTGCCGAAGGCGCTTGTGAGTTGCCTTTGCAGCCTCCTTCACAGTCTTTGTCAAAAGCTCCTGCGTCATGAAATGGGAACAGGAACAGGTTGCAAAATAGCCTCCGTCTTTTACCAGTTTCAGCCCTTTCATATTGATTTCACGATAACCTTTAATCGCATTCTTTGTTGCTTCTCTGGATTTTGTAAAGGCAGGAGGATCCAGAATCACTACATCGTACTTCTCTCCTGCAGCCGCAAGCTTCGGAAGCTCATCTAAGACATTTGCACATCGAAATTTTACGGTATCAGAAAGTCCATTTCTTCTTGCATTTTCTGTTGCCTGCTGCACCGCAAATTCTGAGATATCAAGCCCTGTTACCTCTGTTGCTCCGGCAATTCCTGCATTCAGCGCGAAGGTTCCCATATGTGTAAAACAATCCAGAACTCTCATACCCTGCCCCGGCTTTGGTCTGCAAATGCGCTGCATAGCAAGCCTGTTATACTTCTGGTCTAAGAAAAATCCTGTTTTTTGTCCACTTACCACATCTACCATATAGTGAACACCGTTTTCAACAATTTCCACTTCCCCTATCGGGCAGTCCTTTTCCTTTCCAAAATCATTGATGCCCCGTCTTGCCAAAAGCGTATCATCCGTACTCCAAATGACACCTTTAAATCGTGGCAGGCCTTCCTTGTCACGCTCTCTTGCATCACTTCGTTCATATACCAGACGAATCTCAAATCCGTCTTCCTTCATGCAAGCAACGAGCTGTGCTATGATAAATTCTTTAAACTGCTCCATTCCAAGTGCAAGACATTCCACAACCAAAACATCTGCATATTTGTCCACGGTGAGACCCGGTAAAAAATCCGCCTCGCCAAAAATGACACGGCAGCAATTCAAATCTGTGTATTCCCCTGTGTTGCCGCCATGCATCACCTGCTTCCGGTATTCCCATGCATTTTTGACACGCATAGTAAGGAAAGCTTCATCCACCTCCTGCTCCGCTTTACGGGTCAGCATGCGAACTCTGATTTTAGAATTTTGATTGATAAAGCCTTTTCCCATTGGATATCCATCAAAGTCTCTAACGATAACCACTTCGCCATTTTTAAAGCTTCCTGTGATGGTATCAATCTCATTATCAAAAATCCAGGCACCACCTGCTTTGATGGTACGTCCCTCGCCTTTTTTCAAGGTAACAATTGTGCTCATTTTTTACTCTCTCCAATAAAGAAATCATTACGCAAAAACAACAAACGCTTCTAAGTGTCAACCTTTTTCATTCCAATGTTCCTCGACCAATGCAAACGCATCTTCTTTGCTCATGGCAAATTTCTTAACAATTCTCGCAACGGTGTCTTCCTTCGTTGCATTGAGTTCTTTGCAGGTTTCAATCAAAGCGCTAATCGTCTGGCTAATTCCCTGACTAATTCCTTGGCTGATTCCCTGCTTTATTCCGGCAGCCCTTTCTTCACGTAATTTATCTGACGGTAATGATAATACTTTTCCACCCATAACATCTCCCATCCTTTCCTTTAACTCAGATTCTTCTCTTAACAAATAGCGCATTACACGCTGCATCATTTTTACGATATCCCAAAAAAGACCTGTTTCGTCTGCTTTCGTAGCTTCCTCTAACCGGCTAATAATTCTTTTGTATTCAAGGACTAGCTTTTCCGTTTTCATTTTATCTTCTGCAATTTCAGAAATGTCCTTCTCATAATTTATGATATAATATGGCAGCAAAATCAGCAAGTTCTTTTCGAAAATTTCATCTATACTATATTCCTTTAATTTTATAATTGGAACCCTATATGTAAAGGTCTGTCCATCTGCCATTTCAATTTCCATCAATTCCTCTGACAATGTATTTTTTGTCGCACGAAGATAAATAATGCAAGACCTTGGAAACCTTATTTTCTTCTTATCCTTTCGGCTCAGGCTGTCTACCAATGCAATCATAAAGTCATACTCAACCATTCGTAATATCATATTTCCATCGTTCGTACTCTGACACTCAAAATGATAGATTTGCTTTTCGATTCTATTACAGCTGTCCGCCACTAGCTTAGACACTACTTTCTGATATTCTTCCGGCAGCCGTGTTACCTTTGTATTTTCCGCATAATTTGTATGGAACACCTCATTTACCAACGAAATAAGCAGCTTTGGGCGTCGCTCCTGAATCGTCCGAAGTACATCATCAAAAATCGTACTGTTCCCCATTCCTTCCTCCTATGAAATTGTATTTTTGAATTTAAGCATGAATTTTCTATTACTCTTTTGATATGCATCGTGCCCATCAGATTGGGACACCGGAAATGTATCCTAGACAGGAGATATCCCTGTTTGATATATGGCTGGCAGTCAAACTTCACCAGCCATACAATGAAAATCAGCTTTGCAATTATTATAATGTCTGTTCACTTCATTTGCAATTTGCGAATTGCAAAATAATTCTTCTCATTTTCTGTTCTACTCAGAACCCAAATCCTCTCTTACCACAAGCCCCTGCTCGGTAAGTTCATACACTTTCGTTGCCACTTCCTCAATATACTTTCTGTCGTGGGACACCGTTATAATCGCTCCGCCAAAGTCCCGTAGCATATTACGAATCACCGGATTAGACAACGGTGAAAAATTTCTGGTCGGCTCATCCAAAACCAAAACATTGCTTCCCGACATACTCATCTTAAGAAGTAGCAGTTTCGCCTTCTGACCACCCGAGAGATCCTCGATTTTGTGTCCCATTTCATCTGCTGTATATTTCATACTTCCCAAATAGGTCCGGATTTTAGAGATTTCATCCTTATCCCCGGTCACAGTAAGAAACTCTACCGGGGTCTGCCCCATATTCAGCAGTTCTTCATAATTCTGTGGCATATAGGATACCTTAATATCCGCCCTGTTTTGCATCTTACTTGCAATCTTACGAAGCAATGTCGTCTTTCCGCATCCGTTCTTTCCGATGATACATACTTTTTCCGGTCCTCGAATGTTTAGCACTATATTCTCTGCCAAAAGACGTTCGCCAACCACAAGTTCCGGCAGTTCATACTCCAACACTGTTTTTCCTGCCGGTATGTTTGCCTTCTCACCGAATTTGATAAAAATCGCATCCTCCGTCTCCGGAATCTCTGTCATATTCTCGTACTCTTTTTCAAAACGGGCTTCATATGCCTTGATTCGATGCATGCTCTTTTTTAGCAGTCTGCCGCCGGCTGGATCCTGCCTGCTGATGACATTCTGCTCATGCTCAACACGTTGTCTGATCTGCAAAAACTTTTCCTGTTGCTTCCGGTAATCGCTGCGCTCTTTTCGTGCCAGCTGTTCCTGACGGGACAGGCTTGCTGTCCGGTTCTCCACATAATCGCGGTAGGAAGATTTCAGGACTGTCGCCCTTGACTCCATTTTTCGCTTTATCTGTTCGATATGGACTATCATATTTGCCGTATTTTCGAGCAACACCTCATCATGGGAAATGTATAGAATTGGCAGTTCGGTTTCCCTGATAAACGTTTCCAGCCATTTCACTGTTTCGATATCCAAGTCGTTTGATGGTTCATCCAGCAACAGGAGATTTGGTTTGTTTAAAATCATTCTGGCTAGCTGCACCTTAATTTTCTCGCCGCCGGAAAGCTTTCCCATCTGCTGTTCTTCATAGAAGCTTTCCGCCGGAATCTGAAGGTAACGTGACACCTCTGCCAGTTCCTTCGGTGACGTTTCAAAAAATAAAGGCATTTGACACATAAACTCATAAACGCTCATCTCTTTTTCATCTGTCGTCAATTCCTGGGCCAGATAGCCCATCCGCATATTGTTTCGAATGATTTCGCCGGAATACTCAATGTAATCCTCTACCAGATTTTCGTTATAAATCAATTTTAGGAGCGTGGATTTTCCATTACCTTCCTCTCCGATGATTGCTGCCTTATCCCCCGGATTGATTGTGAGATTGAACTGATTCAAAAGCACCCGGTTGTCTTTCAAATGAGTGATTGATAAATTTTTTATCTGTAACATACACATCACCTACCCTTCGTTCAGTTCTAATTCCACCTCATACATGCGTTCCAATAAACTTTCCTGATTCTGTTCCTCCTTATTGATAAGCTCCTCTAATTCCATAAGCTTTGTATAGTCCAAAGCCAGTTCCGGGTCCATCTGCTGCAGTTTTAGTTCAGCCAGACGTTCCTCGCTTTCCGCCAGCTGTTTTTCATACTTTTCCAACTGCTTTTTCAGTCTTGCCTCAATTTTTCCCGGATTGTAGTATGTCTTCTTATCAAAAACATCATTCAAGGTCGGAGCCTTCAATGCCATTTTTGCAGGTGCCACTTTTTCATGTGGATTTATGAAAGAATTTTTCTGCTTCTGTTCCACATATTCTTCATACCCACATGGGTAAAACCGAACCTCATCCTCTTCAAACGCAAGGATTCCCGTTGCAATTTCTTTGATAAAATAACGGTCATGAGAAACGAAAAGCAGTGTGCCAGTGTAATTTTCAAGCATTTTTCCAAGTGCATCTTTCCCGACTAAGTCCATATGGTTTGTCGGCTCATCAAGGATCAAAAAATTCGGTCGCTTTTTAAACATTTTACATAACGCCAACCGTACCTTTTCTCCTCCTGAAAGCTGCCCCAGTTCCTTATAAACCTCATCTTGGGTAAATAGGAAACTTCCCAGCGCCTGCCGTACTTCTACTTCCTTTAGGGCCGGATATTCATTCCAAAAATCCTCCAATACTGTTATTTGGGGATCTACATTCCTTTCTACTGCGGAATGCTGGTCAAAGTAGCCCCACTCTACATCCTGTCCAAACTGAAAGTTTCCTCCCATCGCCGGAATCTGGCCTACAATTGTTTTGAGCAAAGTTGATTTTCCCTTTCCGTTCGCGCCGATGACGGCAATGCGTTCCCCTTTTTTTACCTGAAAAGAAACCGTACTTAGTACCTCTTCATAACCGATTTGTAATTTTTTCGTCGTCAGTACATCCGTATAGCTGGTAATGCGAGGGGTAAACTGCGCCTGAAATGCCTTTGTGTCAAAACGGCGGGGTTTTTCAATTTTCACCATATGCTCAATCGCTTTTCGCTTGGAACGGGTTGCCGCCACCTTTGTAGGCGTGTTTTTCCATTTTTCAATCCACTCTGTCAAACGTTTGATTTCCGCCTGTTGCTCTTCGTAATCTTTTTGCTGCTTTACTGCTGCCTCCTCTTTTTGCCTTAAATATGCAGTATAATTTCCGGCATAACGCTTGATGTTGCCATATTCGATTTCATAGGTAACATCAATCACTTTATCCAGAAACATACGGTCGTGAGATACGATAACGACCGCTTTATCGTAGCTTTTTAAATAACCTTCCAGCCATTCAATGGTTGGCATATCCAGGTGGTTGGTTGGCTCATCGAGAAGCATAATATCCGGTCTGCTAAGAAGCAATTTGATAAACGCAATTTTCGTCTGCTGCCCTCCCGAAAAAGTCCCCATCGGACGTTTCAAATCTTCCAATGCAAAACCAAACTTTTGGAACATGGTTTCCATATCCGTCCGGTAAGAATATCCCCGTAATGCTTCCATTTGTTGGGCACAAGCCGCGTATCTTTTTAGCAGTCTCTCATCCTCATCCTGCTTCATCTGTTCCGTCAAGGCTTCCATTTCTTTTTCGCACTCAAAAATGAGAGCAAACACTTTTAAAATTTCATCTTCTACCGAAATTTCTGTATCCTCGAAACTAACCTGGCGCAAAAAGCCAATGTTTGGTGTTCCTGCTGCAATAATTCCACACGCTTCATCACTATCAAGGTTGCTCATTTCAATGTCACCCGCAATCAGCTTTAATAAGGTAGTTTTTCCGCAGCCATTACGCCCAATGACTGCGACCTTTTCGTTGTCTCTGATTTCAAAATTAACATCTTCTAAAATCGTATCTGCTGCGTATTTTACAACAGCATGCTTTATTTGGTATCTCATACTCTATCATCCTCTTTTTGCTTTTATTTCCTTTCTTGCTTTACCAATTTTCTTCATCATGGCTTTCTTTCTCTCTTTTGAAAAAGCTTCTTCTCTTAGCATATCCTGATAGGTTTTCCAACGTTTTTCTGAAAGAGTTCCATCTTCCAACGCTCTCCTAATTGCGCAGCCCGGCTCGCTTTTATGTGTACAGTCTGAAAATTTACAGCAGGCTGCCAGTTCTTCAATATCTTCAAAGGAGCTTTTCAGTCCTTCTTCTACTTCACTTACAATCAGCTTTCTCATTCCGGGAGTGTCGATAATCCGACCTCCTCCCATAATCCGCTCACCACTTGGAAGTACGATTTCTTTTGGCAAAAACATGCATTGTCTATGGGTTGTCGTATGCCGTCCCTGCGCATCTGCCTCCCTGATTCCACCGGTTGCCATCTCTTCCTTTCCCATCAGAGTGTTGACAAAGGACGATTTTCCCACGCCGGAAGACCCTAGCATGACCATTGTTCTTCCCTCTGCAAAAAAATGTTCCATCTCGGGAATGCCCTCACCCGTCAAAGAGCTGATGCAAAATACATCTACCCCCGGAGCTGCCTCATAAATCTGCTCCAGATACCGTCCTCTATCTTCACACAAATCTGCTTTTGTCAGTACAATGACCGGTGTCCCACCGCTCTGCCAGGCTACCGTCAGGTATCTCTCTAACTTTGAAATGTGAAAATCCCGATTCAAAGACATGGTGATAAATACGTAGTCAAAGTTCGCTGCCACCGCCTGATCCGGCAAACCCATTGTCTGTCTCATAAACACAGATTTTCTTGGCAAAACCTTTGTAATAAGGCTGTCTCCCGTTTCATTAAATAGAATTTCCACCTCATCTCCAACTGTGGGAAATTCCACCCTTTCATTTACGTTATAAAAATCCGCTGTTTTCAATTTTCCATAAAACATGTGATTCTCTGCCAATAATTCATAGCGTTCTCTGTGCACTGCCATAACAGTTGCTGTTTTATTCATTATATTTTTCAATGGTTTTTCTCCTTAATTTTCAAAATTGTTAAAATGGATTTGTTATGCGATTGCATAGGAACCTCGAAATGACTTTGTCGGCAAAAAAATACCGTGACATCAAAAATGACACCACGGTTCATAGACATAGAATATATTTCATAGCTTACATACTAAAAAGTACTCTATCTATTATCAAACGAGGTAATCATATGCAATCTTCTATTGTTTCTACTAGCTGTTCTACGAATTGTCATCATTATTACCTCCTTCTTTCAAAAAATTATTTTGCTGAATCTGCTACATTGATATGATAAGACGAACTACCATTATTTGTCAACTGTTTTTTTACTAATTCCAATACTTCTCCACCAAATTGAGCGCATCCTCTTTGCTCATTGCGAATTTCTCAACAATTCTTGCAACTGTATCTTCCTTCGTCACATGAAATTCTTTACATGTCTCTATCAACGCACTTATCGTCTGACTTATTCCTTGACTTATTCCAATGCTTCTTTCTTTTCTTAGCTTATCTGACGGCAATGATAATACTTTTCCACCCATAACATCCCCCATCCTTTCTTTCAATTCAGGTTCTTCCCTTAGCAAATAGCGCATCACACGCTGCATCATCTTCACAATATCCAAAAAGAGACCCGCGTCTTCTTTTGTTGCCTTTTCCAATCGACCTAAAATTGCTATAAATTCAGAGAGCAGGTTTTCCTTTCTCTCTTTATCTTCCGCAATCTTGGAAAGATCCTTTTCATAGTTTATGATATAATATGGCAGCAAAATCAGCAAGTTTTTTTCAAAAATTTCATCAATGCTATAGTCCCTTAATCTAATGGTTGGAACCCTGTATGTAATTATCTGCCCGTCGGCCATTTCAATCTCTAATTGTTCTTCTGTTAATGTATTTTTTGTCGCACGTAAATAAATAATGCAGGCTCTTGGAAATTTCATTTTTCTCTTATCCAATTGATTCCAGCTTTCCGTCAACGCAATCATAAAATCATACTCAACCATCCTTAGTATCATGTTTCCATCGATTGTACTCTGACACTCAAAATGATAAATCTGCTCCATTATTCTATTACAGCTATCTGCTACTACCTTAGATACTACTTTTTGATACTCCTCTGGCAAGCGCGTCACTTTCATATTTTCCGGATAAGCGGTATGAAACACTTCATTTACCAATGGAATCAGTAGTTTCGGGCGCCGTTCCTGAATTGTCCGAAGCACATCATCAAAAATCGTACTGTTTCTCATTCCTTTCCTCCTATGAAATTGTATTCTTTGAATCTAAGCTTGAATTTTCTATCGCTCTTTTGATATGCATTGCGTCCATCAGAATCGGGCACTAGAAATGTATCTTTGACAGGGGATATCCCTGTTTGATATATGACTGACAGAAATTCATTCCGCCAGCCATACAAAGAAAATCAGCTTTGCTATTATTATAACCTTGGTTCCTACGATTTGCAATTTGCGAATTGCAAAAGAATCTTTTTATTTTCTGTGATTCTCAGACTCTATTTTTTTAATCGTATCCTGTTTGATTTCATCACGGAGCTTCATCAAATACTCCGAAAAGGCCACTTTATCATAGGCATAAGTCAGATTCAGTTCATACTCATTCGGTGCCCATGTCTTAATATCGGATTCGTTATGAGAAAGAACCGCTTCAACACTATCAATCGCCTTATAAATCTTTGCTTCTAAGGTCTCTCTCTTAGCCATTTCCTGATACAGTTCCTCCATCTCCGCGGCATATGGTTCCGGCAGAGTACACACCCAGTCATATAAAAGTGCTTCCTCCTTCTTTTCATCCTTCGGCGTCTTTAAGAAAACCGGAATATCTCCTGTAAAAGCTTCACCCAAATCATGAATCAGGCACATTTTAATTACCTTATCCATATCTGCTTCCGGAAATTCATCCTTCATAAAATATGCCATTAATGCTGCCCGCCAGCTGTGCTCTGCTACGCTTTCGTGCCTGCCTCCTGATGTATAGCAATGACGTATCGCATCCTTTAAACGTTCTGCTACGGTTAGCGCATCAATCAATTTTCTTGCTTCCATGGTTATTCTCCCTTTTTATCCTGTATCATCCGATATTCGGCAATCGGTGTTTTTTCTGCTTCATCTTCTCCTGTATCGCAGAATAAAAACCGTTCAAACTGCATCTTTTCATTGTTTAGGCATAGTTCCAGAAACAGTAAAAATATTCCTAAATCAATTCTGTTATAATAGGTTACTTTCTCTGCCGGCATGATTCCTCGTTTGCCCGGCTTCTCATATCGGTAAACCGTCAGTTTTCCTTCTGTTTCCTCCACAATCCATGGCTGCGTATTGCAGGCACTCGGCGCAAATCTGGCAATGTTTCCGATTTCCGGATAGTACTCGCACTGCCACACTTCCTCCAAAATTTTTCTTTTACTTTTAAACATATCTTTTCTGAACTTATCCTCAGGCATTTTTGCAATTGCAAGCATGATGATAAAGTCCAGCCCATTGTACTGCTTTTCTTCTGTTTTTCCTATTCCAAACCACAATGCTCCGATGTTTAAGGATGCCAGATATAAATCCAGCTGTTCTCCGATATATCCGATATTCTGCAAATAATTGTCTTTCTTCTCACTGTACAAAAGGATGCAATACTCCTGTCCCCGCTTGCAGGTTGTTTCCTCGGCAGGCACAATCTTTATCTCCGTTTTGATATCGTTCACGAGCGGCTGAAAGGTCTGGTATACCTCCTCAATTGTCACCAGTTCCGACTCAGAAATTGTTTGTATGTCTTTAAATATGTGAAACGATTTTCTCTTAAAAATCATCTCATAAAAGAGTTCTTCCCTATTCATTTATGTTCTCCCTTAAGCTTTTCAAGGATATCCTTAGGTTAAGGTTAATTTGATTTAAAATATTTTTCAAGAACTATTTTCTCATCCGAAAACACTTCCAGCCACCTGCAGCTGCTATTACCATACTAATCAGCACCCGAAAAACAGCCTTCCTGAACAGCTGCATGCAGCCAGACAAAAGCTGAATTTCTAACTCTGTATCATAATTTCCTGCTTTTATTACTCCCTCGTAATTAATCACTGCAAATGTTCCTCCTGCAATTCCCCATACGAAAATGAGTACGCCAATAACCAGAGCTATTTCGCTTAAAATTTTTGAATGCCGATTGCGGAGTGCTAACTGCTCATTTACCTTTGCCAGTTCCTTTGCAATTTGTTCTTCCCATGTTTCTGATTCAGGAATTGTTGTTCCCAATAATTGATTTACATTCACATCATACAGCTGCGCAAGAAGCACCAACAAATCAGCATCCGGAACAGACACTCCTTTTTCCCATTTTGAGACCGTCTGCCGAACTACAGATAAATGCACTGCGACCTCCTCCTGTGTATAGCCATTCTCTAATCTGTATTTTTTTAATTTATCACCCAGCATCGCTTTTACCTCCCAAAATCAAGATACAATATTTATAGTAAAAGTGTCACGCAACGGAAGTTAACATTACTCTTTTTCCACATTTATTATCCAATTATCTATTTGACGCTTTACTTCTTCCACTTCCAAAAGTGAATCCGCTATTTTTTGATGATAAAGATGCCGTTCAATGCCTAATACACGATTACTGTATGGCGAGCCATAGAACCATTTTTCAAAGCAAGGTATAAAATCCGGTGCATCTTTTTTATTTCCATAGATTCCAATAATATAGAGCCTTTTTATTATTTCATCATAATTATCATTATGCATAAAATAATCCTGACAACGTTCATGGAATATGAAATACAAAGACGAAGGATTACCGCAATACATTGGAACTAAAAATATTACCTTATCATAATTACACATCTCATTATAAATACGATAAATGGCATCCTCCCGATAAACGCATTCTCCCTCAAAACATTCATAATTACAGTTCATGCAAGAATGAATATTCATATTTCTTAGGTAGATAATTTTATCATTGGTGGATGTGATGTGGTTTGCTATCTGGTCACAATTTCCGTTCTCCCTTGCTGAAAAACTAATAACCAGCTTCATGCCCGGTCTCCTCTCCGAATCAGGATTCCCTTCATATATTTTGATTCATTATGTGTTTCATACACAATCTTCTTCTCTTCCTCTGTACACCCAATCAGGATTTTTATCTCGGAATCCCTTTTCATTAAATCCACTGTACACATAATGGCATCAACCTTCTTTTCTCCGCTTCCGACCCACACGTCAATTCCTGCACCATCCATGGATGCCGTGTCTTTCAAATAGCCATAATCTACTCTGTAAATTACGTCAGGATATTTTGGATGTGTCGTTCCTTTCGGTCTGTCGATTACAATTTGAGAATTGCTTACCAACTCATCTAAAGCCTCCCAAAATTCATCATTGTACTGATTCATACTTTCTCCTACTTTCAAATTATTTCTTTGCAACCAGCAAAAATCTGTGAATTTTTCCTTCTATAACCCCATTCTTTTCTAATATTTCCTGAGCCGTATAGAGGTTGTTTAAGCAATCCTTCACAGTAAATCCCGGAAATTCCCACTCAATAATGTGCGCAAACCAGACGAGCGCACCAACATTCCAAAACTTAATTGGCAGATAAGCCTCCTCACCCTTTAAGCTTGTAAAACCGGCTTCTTCAAAGGCCTCTCTTACAATTTTCAGGTACTGCTTTGGAAATGGCAAATGCGGCACCTCATCGAGCAGTAACTCAACCAGTTCCCTATCATTTTCTGCCCCTACCTGCTGCGTTATAAAAATTCCGCCCGGTTTCAACAATCTCCATATTTCTTTTTCATTGAATTCCCCATGACGGTTGATAATCATATCAAAGGATTCAGATTCAAAAGGAAGGTTCTCGCTGCCACTTTCGGCCTCCTTAAAGTCCACGCCCAATGGCAAAAGAATCTCTTTGCACAATTCCACATTTGGAGGATATGCTTCTGTCGCCGCAAGATTTTTTGCCGGGTGGTTCAAAGACAGCAAAAACTCAGCTCCTCCTGTATCTATATCTAGCAGTTTCATTTCCGGTGTCAGGTATTGTTCGATGATTTTCCTGTAATCCCAAGGCAAATCATTTTCTTCCTCATACTTACCGCTAATATGTGAAAAATCCCATCCGTGGATGTGGGCTATTTTTTCTTCTTGCAACCATTCATCCAATAATTCTTTTTTATTCATATTTCCCCCCGCCTTCTTCAAAAGCCTTCTAGTGTCTGATTACTTTCCGCATGCCGTCTCCTATCATTCGCCCCATAGCAATTGCCCGGTTGTCTTCCATAACCGTAATCGTATAGAGACTATTGCTGACACTTTTTCTTGTCTGCTCTTCGTCAAAGTTGCACCAATCAACAGACGTTCTTAGTGCCACGTAATCTTCGTAGGTTAAGTTGTTTTCAATATAGTCCATAGCTACCTCTATTTTCTTAATATTTTCTCCATCGCCTTTCCTTTTATCAACTCCTCAATAAGTTTGTTCAAATAACGCATTTCTATTTCCTGATTTCTATAGGTATTAGTTTTGCATTCAATGCACGAAAATGCTTTTCTTTATTTGAAAATTCTATACCATTTTCTATACACAAGATAGCTTCCACTACACCTCCATGTGTAACCAAAAGTACATCCTTCGGCGTTTTTTTCAGTATCTTTTCTTTAAATTGTTCCCATCCTGTTTTAATGCGACTGAAAAATTCCTGTGGGCTTTCACCATTTGGATAACGTTCATCATAGGAAAGAGCAGACCAATAAATTCCCGGGAATTTATCATCTGCTTCCTCATTCTTCATCCCCGCCAAATCTCCATTATTCGCTTCACGGAATTCAGGCATCTCAATAACCGAGCACTTTAGATAACCGGATAATATCATGGCAGTTTCTTTTGCCCTCTGAATATCACTGGAATAAATACAAGCAACGTCCATCTTGGCCTCAGCTATCTCTTTTCCAAGCTGATTTACCTGTTCTATTCCTTCTCCAGTTAAACTATGATTGCTCCAACCGCCTCTGACTGTCTCATCATCTTTTCCATGTCTTACCAAATAGCAAACCATACAAAACTCCTGCCCTATAATGACTCTATGCCCTCAGTCATTGTGTACTTTCTGTAAGCTTTGAAAGCACCCTTCAAAAAAAGCTTTAAAGCCTTGCAGGACAGCTGACTGATCTACGGATTTTTCCTCTATGTCGTAATAATATTTTTCGGATGCAAGATCCACCGATATAGAGTCCAGCGGGAATCCCTTTACCCGTTTTTCATGTGGCTTACTCACTAGCATAAAAGGCTCCGTTGCTAGTGACTCGTCCATACTGGAAAATCGAGTTTCATCATCCAGGATAAAATAAATCGCATTTCGGTATCTTCCAATCAATCGATCACCATGTGACTTTGCCAAGCCCGAATAGTATTCTATCATTTCTTCGTCGGTCAATTCTTTTCCGTTCACTCTTCTAATATGTGTTCCCGGCTGCAGTGCCTCTTCTATATTATAAAAATACAAGCCACTGTCACAGGAAAATACTGGCATGGAAAAAGCCTTATAGTATGCCTCTGCCTTCATTTTCGCATTTTCAAGCGGATTTTTCCCGCTTTCTTCAATATGCGGCAACGGCTGATTTACATCCTTAAGCCCGATAATTTCTATTCCTAAGACTTTTGTTATTCGTCTCATAGAATCTAATTTTGCCTGGTTTGTTGTTCCATATAAAATTCGCATCTGCAACCCCTCATTCTAAAACATCTGAATCAATCCTAAAATTAACAGGTGCACCGGATAAAATGCATAGTAAAAATACTGCAACATTTTATTATGCGGGCCCTGTTTTCCACGATATAGCCATATTGGAATAAGTGCCAGCAATGCCAGGCCCTGGCGCACCAAATAATAAGTATTTCCAAACAAAGTTACTTCATATACATATCCGCTTAATATTTCGATATTGATATATGCCAATAAAATTGCCTGCGCCAAAAAATTCCACCATTTTCGTCCGCGGAAAAAATAGAAAACAAGAACTGTCAACACTCCGGCAAAATGGTAATCCACCATTGTTATCAAGCCCAAAATAAAAGCCAGAAGCACAGATGTGAATTCTACTGTCAATCTAAGCCAAAATCTTCCCTTGGCTTTTGTTTTTTCATTTAAATGAATCAGTAAGATAGCTATCAAGAACGTCCATAATACATTTTGGTGCAATGGGTAAAAAATACTGCTGCCCATCACTAGATTGAAAGGTATTTCTGAAAGGACTGCAAACAATAATAATCTTCCTATATACCTTTTTAAATTCGACGTGTGAAAATAGCCCTCCACAATTAAAAAAGCGAATATCGGAAATGCAAGTCTACCGACACATGTGAGCCAATCATTCCCCGGTACAACAGTCGCCCACAGGTGGTCACACAGCATAAACAGCATTGCCATAATATGTAATGACATGGATGTTGTTTCCAATTTAAATCTATGTTTCATGTTTATTTTCCTTATTTCAAAATGTTAACTATTTATACCCGGCAGAAGCGACAAGTAAGAATCAGCTTAATATTCTATCACTATATGTATTTCTTGCGCTAAGGACAATTTCCAAAGTTAAAACCACTATCGCCACAAATAAAACAACTGAAAATCCATCAAACAGCATTCGAATCATTTGAAACGCAAGAATTCCCTGCAAGCCATACTCTATCCCCATTAATATTCGATAAGCCAGCAGCCCATTTTTTCTGGGTGAAAAGGATAACCTCGCTGCAAGCGCGAATGCGAACAACAATACTGCATAGATTCCTGCTATCACTGCTATACCCCATAATACAAGTTCAGCCACCCAACTCGCACCCGCACCAATATAACGGATGATATACCCATATCCTTCCACATCGTCAATTTCATCGTCACTTAGGCGTTCCTCGTCCAACGCTTCCACAGTACTGTCTAATGTTTTACTTATAATAGCCGCACTCGCAGCACACAATGCTGCTGCCAAAGCAATTACGATGATTACTACCATTGCAAGTGCAAAATTTACTTTTACATTTTTCATAGGTACAATCCTTTCCCGTATAGCATACTATTTTAGGCTTTTTATATATCTCACATCACAGGCGAAATGCCCCGTATTTACTAACGGCTCGCATACTCGTTCAAATCCGTATTTTTCATAAAACTTTTGTGCAGCAAGCATGTTTTCTAATGTTTCCAGATAGCAGCTGTCATAATATTGCTTTGCATACTCTAGCGCAATCTCCATGAGTTTATGTGACACACCTGTCCCTCTTGCCTTAGGCAGGCAATACATTTTTTGAAGTTCACAAGTCTTCTCTGCACCTTCCAGATTCCCGATTCCGACTCCCCCTACGATTTCTCCGGTTTCATCTTCTGCAACCCAGTATTTATTACCATCTGTATTGTAGATTTCAGAAAATCTTCCTAAATTCGGATCTGCCCAGGCGGTGCCTTCATGGTTAGCACCAAATTCTATCAGACAGGCTCTGATAATCTTTTCTATTTCCTTATTATCTTTTGCTTCTAATTCTCTGATTTTATAGGCCATTGTTCATCTATCCCTTTACTGTTGCATTTTTGTATGAAATCAAAATATGGCATGGTGCAAAGAGAACAGCTGCTATCATCAATAGAATCGAGCGGCTCATAATCCCACTAAACAAAAAAATTACGGATGGTATTATGGAAAGCGAAAGTGCTCTGAAAACTCCATTTTTCTTAAAGCAGATTATCCATATCAGGCAATATAACGCTACTAATATCACGTTTACAATAAGATATAATGCAAATGCTTCATCTGACCACCATCCAAACCAGGTTCCCGGTATATGAATAATCATAAATCCAAAGCAGCCAAATCTACCGATTTGTTCCACCGTCTCCACCAATTTATTGTTCCATTTATTCTCAAAACCGTCTTTGCATTTTACAGCAAATACAACATTCGGAATCATAATCACAATCATAAAGATTAGTCCAAAAATATTTATCCATTCCATCACTATCACCTTATTTAACCAAAGATACACTTCAAAATCCAAATCACTATGAGAATCCAGATTAATACAATCGGAATGGCATAATACCATTTCTTTGGTTTTCCATTTTCCCACATTCCTTCAGATAATTTACGGTTTTTTTCCAAAATATCGTTGGGGATAAATTTTATCGTCAAGGCGACAAAAGCCGGCAATAAAATGACATCATCCAAATATCCTAATACCGGGATGAAATCCGGTATCAAGTCAATTGGAGAAAGTGCATAAGCCACCGTAATCCCTGCAAAGATTTTTGCAATGATTGGTGTCTCCTTATCTTTCAATGCTAAAAAAATAGCCGGGATATCCGTTTTTAATTTTTTGGCTCGTTCTTTTAAGTTCATTTTATCCGCTCCTAAAATTTATAATAACTTCTTGTAATTCCCTCTTTTACGAAGTTATTCTTTTCATAAAAATGTTGTGCAGCTTTGTTTGTAAGTGCCGTATCCGTATCGAATTTAATAATTCCCCTGTTAAACAAGTCATACTTTAAGGCGGACATGCTTTCTGAACCAATTCCTTTCCCGCATATATTTTCATTTATATATATCCATCTTAAATATGCGATACCCTCTTGCTCAAGAATATGAATCTCACAGCCACCGACTATGTCTTTTTCGAGTATAAAGTCACAATACTGCTGTCTTCCCAGCGTTTTCTCGTGCCAGTTCAAACGAATCGCTGTTCGTTCTACACTGTTTAATGTGGAAGAATAAAACACATTTTCATGTTCTATGGTAAAACCATTCTGTTCCAATATTTTATGTATATATCCAAAGCCTTCAAACAGCTTGCCATGGCGTGCGTAACAGGACATGCCAAAATAGTGAAAAAAAGCATATATTCTGTCTGCAGTATTTGAAAGAGCCTTCACAGCTTCGTTCAACAACATCCTACCGGCTTCTTTTTGACTTTCGTCAAAATAGAAGTTACGAATCACCGGATAAAAAGTTTTATCAGAAACCTCCCCATTATTATCAAATCCGAAAGCCGTCTTACCATACTGAATAAATCCTATCAGTTCACTGCCGGAATAGGCTCCTATCGTTGTTAAATCTGAGAATAAGACTCGTCCTTCCCCGTCGACATCATAAAGATAAGACTTTTCCCAAATATGATACTCCACTTCATATTTATACGGAAAGGAAAGCTTCCTCATATAATCATATATTTCTTTTGGATTTGCTATATATTGTAATTCTAAGGTCATTTCTTTTTTCTCCTTAAATTTTACTTTGGTCTCTGCAGAACTCCTCGATAATCTGGAATTTGCACGACAAACGCTTACCATTTCACCCATCCTTGCAAATACCCAATTCCCAGTATCACAATTAGGATAACAGCAATAATTCCAAGAATTTTTAATGCCAAAACATCTCCGTGAGTCATTGGCAAAGTCACTTTTCCAATTTTAATCTTCTCCTCTAATTTTTTCTTCTTTTTTAAACCTCTTTCAAAATCCCTAGTCGCCCATTCTTGAAATCTTTTAGACTTTTTACTTAGAATAACAAGGACTATTCCTGGAACAATTTGAATTGCGGCCAGAATCCACATCCATATGTAATCGCCCATCGGATTTTTGCACGCAATTGGAATGAATGACAACACTATCCACGCCACGCCGCATCCAATAAAAATCTTGCCACTTAAACTATATGCACCGGTCCCATTTTGTTGTGCCCAAACAAGGTCAGTTGCAACCTTGCTTGCTTGACGGGAGACTTCTTGCCCGAACAAATTTGATAATTTACTCATTAGTTTATTTCCTCTCTTGCTTACAACATTCTCTCAGACAATTCTTATTTATCTAGAATTATATCACTTCTTACCCACTCAGCCAATTACATATTTGAATCCCTATCATTTCCGCTTCGCTACGAGCCGCCACTCAGAAGGCCTTGCCTTCCTCATTGTCCGGCTGTCGCCGAATATCCAAAAAGACACAACCAGCCTTTCGTGCAAGCACGGAAGTTTGACAGTTTAACCACGAACAACCGAATAACAAATCTCTTCTAACC
>CALZGM010000035.1 GCA_945787015.1 uncultured Roseburia sp. | reverse complement strand
CTCTTTCTCTCTTCCTCAATATACGAAACTATAAATTCAAATTTTGGACTAAATACCTATTTCCCCAATGCCTCGCGCACTGCCTTGGCAATTGCTTCATCCTTGCAGCTTGCAAAGAATAATTCTTCAAATTTTTCTCCGCTGAAAGCACCTTTTGCCAATTCGGAATCAAGGTCTTTTAAAATAGATACCATATCACGGTGAGTAACCTTTTTTACTTCGTCTAAGATTTTCTTATTGCGCTGCTCCGGTACAACACGTTCCTTTGGATATCCGCCGCCACCCGGTGCGCAGAATAATTTTTCGAAGATATAGGAAAGATTTAATTCGCCACCCCAACCAAAATTCTCTGCGAATGGAAGAGCAATGGCATTTCCGTCGTTCACCTGAGAGAAGAGGTAAGCATCAAGAGGTGATTCGATATGACCGCAGAGTACCTGTGGGAAAGAGTTGCAGGCTAACATAGCGCCTTCTCCGGTTCCGCAGCCTGTGATGACAAAATCGGCAGCACCTGAGTTAAGAAGTGTAGCAGTAAGAATACCAACCTGCACATAGGTAAGCTGGTTTGCATCTTCTGCAGAATACATTCCATAGTTTACAACTTCATGGCCCATTGGTTCTACAACTGACTTCAAGGTGTTGTAAATAAGTTCATTTTTCACAGCCTGACTGTTTTCATTAATTAAAGCGATTTTCATGATGAATTTTCCTCCAATTTATTTGAAAAAATATGATGTTTTACATAACACAGGGCAGCATGATTAGCTGCCCTGAAATGTAGTTTTATAAAATTTCTGTCATAGCACAGCCGTCCATGTCATCGAAGTCCTGATTTTCACCAACCATTCCCCAAATGAAAGTGTAAGCCTGTGTACCGCAGCCGGAGTGAATAGACCAGCTTGGTGAGATAACAGCCTGTTCGTTACGCATAACGATATGGCGTGTTTCTGTCGGCTCCCCCATGTAGTGCATTACAAATGCATCTTTTGGCATATCGAAATATAAATATACTTCCATACGTCTGTCATGGGTATGGCATGGCATGGTGTTCCATACACTACCCGGTTCAAGCTTTGTCATACCCATAACGAGCTGACAGCTTTCTACCTGACCCGGAAGAATGTATTTACAAATGGTTCTGTGGTTTGCAGTTTCAAGAGAACCCAGTTCTACTTTGTTACAGTCTTTTACAATGACAACGCCATCTTCCGGGGTGCCTTCCGGCTTAATTAAAACAGTAGGGTAAGTCTTGTGAGCAGGAGCACTGTTTAAGTAGAACTTAGCAGGAGCAGAAGCATCATCGCTGGCAAAGGAAATATCCTTTGAACCCATACCGATGTACATGCCTTCTTTGTGACCTACGCGGTAAACTTTGCCGTCAATTGTAATAGTTCCGGCACCACCGATATTGATGACACCAAGCTCACGTCTTTCACAGAAGTATTGTGCACGAAGCTCATCGCCTGCGGTAAGAACCAATGTTTCTTTTACCGGGACAGCAGAGCCTGTAATAATACGATCGATATGGCTGTATACTAATTTAATGATGTCCGGCTGAAATAGATCATCGATTAAGAATTCTTCTCTTAATCGCTCGGTTGTATAATGTTTGACATCTCTTGGAGATGCAGCTGTTCTTAATTCCATATTACCTCTTTCTGCTGCCAAAAGCAGGCAGCGAATTTTCTATTATTTAGTCTCGTAACTATTCAGAACCCCTCCCATACATTCGCAAAAACAGCCCGCTTACCGGTCTGTCGCTTCTTCGAAGCTATCTTTTTTGCTCATATATGGGGCGGTGACTCTATTCGAGCCACCTTACAAATAAGATATTCAGCCTCTTACATGCAAGAATGACGATTCTGCCTATCTTATTCTAAGGGGTTCTGAATAGTTACTTGGTTTCTAAATTGAAACCAAAGTATTTAACAGCATTGTTGTAGCAGATGCCTTTGACGATTTCTTCTAATGTTTCGTAATCTGCAGGATATTCGCCATTTTCTACCCAGTTACCAATTAATTCACAAAGAATTCTTCTAAAGTAGTCGTGACGTGTGTAAGATAAGAAACTTCTTGAGTCTGTTAACATG
Source organism: uncultured Roseburia sp. (assembly GCA_945787015.1). GTDB lineage: Bacteria > Bacillota > Clostridia > Lachnospirales > Lachnospiraceae > Roseburia. The sequence goes on along the minus strand of CALZGM010000035.1, from coordinate 28,764 downwards.
CCAACAAATCCGGAAAGATTACCAAGGTTTGCAAGAGAAATCATCTGATCCTGCATACCGGTCTTGTGATCATTGAACCACCAAGCGGAACCCTGCTGAATCTTAGCTACAGCAGTAGAATCCTGGAAGCAGCCTAAAATGGTGCCGATTGCCTGATTATCATTTGGATTTAAGCTGTAAATAATGGTTTTTGGAAGTTCATCTGTTTTAATCAGAGCATTTAAGTAGTCAGCAAGCTCTGCAGATGGAGCATAGTTATTGATACAGTCATATCCTGTATCCGGTCCTAACTGTTCAAAACGTAAGGTGTTGTTATCTCGCTTACATCCATAGTGAAGCTGAGATACCCAGTTTCTCTTTGCACATTCTCTGCCTTCAAAAATCATGAATGCAGTCTTGTACTGTAATTCTTCTTCACGGGAAAGTGTAGCACCGCTTAAACGCTTTGCAAAAATAGCTTCAACCTCTGCATCGGTTGCAGGATGATAGGTTACATATTCTACACCATGGTCAGTTACGGAACATCCCATAGAAGCGAAGAAGTCCATGCGAACGGATAATGCTTTGCATACATCTGCAAAAGTAGTAATTTTAACACCGGAAACCTCGGACAATTTGTTGATATAATCAAGGAAGGTCGGTTTCTCAATGTTCATAGCTTTGTCAGGTCTCCATGCAGGAAGAACCTGTACGTCAAAGCTGTCATCTTCAGCAATCTTTTTGTGCCACTCTAAAGAGTCAACAGGGTCATCTGTAGTACAGATTAAGGTAACGTTAGACTGTTTGATGATGTTACGCACAGTCATAGAAGGCTCAGCAAGCTTTTTATTGCAGAGCTCCCAAACCTCTTCAGCAGTATTCTTATTTAAAATGCCTTTGTAGTCAAAATATTTACGTAATTCTAAGTGGCTCCAGTGATAGAGAGGATTACCGATTGCTTTTCCTAAGCATTCAGCCCATTTTAAAAATTTTTCTTTGTCAGATGCACCGCCTGTAATATAGAATTCATCAACACCGCAGGAACGCATAAAACGCCATTTGTAATGGTCGCCGCCTAACCATACCTGTGTAATGTTTTCAAATTTGCGGTCTTCGTAAATTTCCTGTGGATTGATATGGCAGTGGTAGTCCAATACCGGAACAGCCGTTGCGTAATCATGATATAATTTCTGCGCTGTCTCTGTGGAAAGTAAGAAATTTTCATCCATAAATTGTTTCATAAGAATATCCCTCCATAATAATTGTAATTTGTATAAAACGTCTATAGTAAAGGCAGATGCCTTCTATATGCAAAACTTAGAATCGGGTAGTACCGCGTTCAATCAGCTTCCCGGAAAAGATAGATTTTTTAGGCATCTCATTACCGGAAAGAACGCCAAGAAGCGTCTGTACCAACTGATGTGTCTGTGTCTCGAGCTTATTATCAATTGAGGTAAGCTCCGGAGTACAGCAGCCTGTCAGCATAGAATCATTGTAACCGATGACGGATAATTCGTCAGGAATACGGATATTATGTTTCTGTGCATATTTGATACATCCAATCGCAAGAGAGTCATCTGAAGTGATTACACCGTGAAAAGTTTTTCCGGATTTTGCGATTTTTTCTACAAAATTTTCTACTTCCGATAAATCCTGATTATTCCCTTCATAGAAGTAAATCAGTTTTTCAAAATCTGCTATATGATAAGACTCCATAGCGGCCATAAAACCGCCCAGCTTTTTGCGCCCGCTGTAAGAACGGGAGTCATATAAGTATAGTATATCAGAAATACCTGCGTTTAGCATTGCAGAAGTTGCTGCGAACATAGTAGAAGAATCGTCACAGGTAATGCTGTAAACATTTGGATAATCAAAAGAAGCATTTAGCAGCATAATTGGTACCTGCTTAGAGCCATCTTTGATATACTGGTTTTCTTCTTCTGTTGTTCCAATGAAGTTTGAACCTACCAAAATTAAACCATCGACCTTTTTGGAAAGAATCAGATTTACATAATTCTTTTTTGCATCCAGATTGTATCCGGTGCAGCAGAGAATGGATTCGTAACCGTTTGCTTGTAATTCCTGCTCTAAATAGTAAACAGCCTTGGCAAGAAAAAGGTCGGAAGAGTCTGCGCACAAAATGCCAATTGTATGAATGGAATGAAGCCCCATTCCTCTGGCAAATGCATTTGGAGTATAGTCATATTTTTCAATGACGTCCATTACCTTTTTGCGGGTAGAAGGGCGTACATTATCACTTCCGTTAAGAACACGTGATACGGTCGCAATGGATACCCCAGCCTTTTTTGAAATGTCGTAAATTGTTAATGCCATCTTAAATCCCCTTTACTTTGCAGCTGCAATCCCCTAATTAGCAGCTGGAGTCAGTAATGTAACAAAATAATGAAAGCAGTTACATTGCAATCGCAAATATTATACACCAATTTGAAGGAAGAAAGCAACAAAAGAAAATCGTTAAAATGACAAAAATGTGCAAATAAATATGTGCAAAACAGAAAAAATGTTGATTTTAAACAAAATGTGAAAAAATATCTATTGACGAAATGAAAGAAAGGTGCAAGAATAAGTAATGTAAACGCTTACATTCATCAAAAAAACCAAATGAAATGAAAGGAATCCAACAAAGATGGAACTTTTAAGCAAAGCAAAAACAGGTAAGAAAGAAAGACCAATCAAAGTTTTACAGTTTGGAGAAGGAAACTTCCTTCGTGCATTTGTTGATTATATGATTGACATTGCGAATGAAAATGGGAATTTTAATGGAGATATCGTATTGGTAAAACCAATCGAATTTGGTTCCTTAGATCTTTTCCATAAACAAGAAAGCCAGTATACCGTACAGTTAAGAGGCATCGTAGATGGCGAAGCAAAGAGAATTAATCGTATCGTAACAAGCGTAACAGACGTTGTAGACGCATACGGCGAATATGAAAAATATGCGGATTATGCAAAGCTTGACACCTTACGTTTCATCGTTTCCAATACAACTGAGGCAGGAATTGTATATGACGATACAGATCGTTTTGAATTTACACCGCCTAAGACCTATCCGGGAAAATTGACAAAGTTCTTATATGAAAGATATCAGCATTTTAATGGGGCAGAAGATAAGGGACTTATCATTCTTCCGGTTGAATTAATTGATGATAACGGTATCCATTTAAAAGAGTGTGTTTTAAAATTAGCTGCTCTTTGGAATTTGGAAGAAGCTTTTGTGGCATGGGTAAATAACGCCTGCGTATTTACATCTACCTTAGTTGACCGTATCGTAACCGGATATCCGAGAGATGAAGCAGAAGAACTCTGTAAGGAATTCGGCTATCAGGATAATTTAATCGTAACCGGCGAGCCGTTTGCTCTCTGGGTCATCGAAAGTGATAAGGATATCAGCAACGAACTTCCGTTGCCGCAGGCCGGACTTCCGGTTATTTTTACGGATAATCAGAAACCATATAAACAGAGAAAGGTTCGTATCTTAAATGGTGCACATACTTCTTTCGTTTTGGCTTCTTATCTTGCAGGAAATGATATCGTTTTAGAGTCCATGAAGGATGAATTAATTTTCAAATTTATGAAAGAAACCATCTTTGATGAAGTAATTCCAACACTTACTTTACCAAAGCAGGATTTGATTGACTTTGCAAATGCAGTGATTACACGTTTTAACAATCCATATGTAAAGCATGCGTTATTGTCTATTTCATTAAATTCTGTATCAAAATGGAGAGCAAGATGTATGCCTAGCTTTTTAGGTTACATTGAGAAGGAAGGAAAACTTCCGACACACCTTACCTTCTCGCTAGCAGCATTGATGGCATTCTATACCGGTACAGAAATCAGAGACAAGGCATTAATCGGACACAGAGACGGCGTGGAATATAACATTTTAGATGATGCTGCAGTATTGGAATTCTTTGCAGCAAACAGCAGTAAGGACGCAGCAGAATTTGCACACGCGGTGCTTAGTAATACAGACTTCTGGGGACAGGATTTAAGTGCAATTGCAGGTGTAGAAGAAGCAGTAGTTACTTACTTATCAGATATCCGCAGTCAGGGTATGAGAGCTGCAATGGAGAAAACATTCGCGTAAAGGGAAAGAAAAGTGAAAGATTATATTAAAATCCATGAAAATGATAATGTTATCGTAGCTTTAAAAGAAATTGCGGGGGGCGAAAGTGTAACCGCAGGTGATTTGACGGTGACAGCGCTTGAAACGATTCCGGCAGGACATAAGATGGCGATTAAGGACATTGCCGAAGGCGGTGATGTAACAAAATACGGTTTCCGTATAGGAAATGCCAAAGAAGCCATAAAAGCAGGTCAGTGGATACATACCCATAATGTAAAAACAGCATTGGGCGATTTGCTGGAATATAACTATGAACCGGTAGAGACTTCGTTGGCACCAACAGAAGATGCGACCTTCATGGGCTTTAACCGCCCGGACGGAAAAGTCGGTGTGCGCAATGAAATCTGGATTATCCCGACTGTTGGCTGCGTGAATAACATTGCAACGGCAATGGCTAAGGCTGCGAATGCAAGATTAAAGGGATCTGTAGAAGAAGTGATTGCATTCCCGCATCCATATGGATGTTCACAGATGGGGGACGATCAGGAACATACCAGAGCGATTCTGGCGGATTTAATTAATCATCCGAATGCCGGCGGAGTGCTGGTGTTGGGACTGGGCTGTGAGAACAGCAATATTGACGTATTAAAACCATACATCGGTGACTACGATGAGAACCGTGTAAAGTTTCTGGTGTGTCAGGAAGTTGAAGATGAGATGGCAGCAGGAGAAACCCTCATTGATGCGTTAATCTCCTATGCAGCTACTTTTAAGAGAGAACCTATCAGCGTTTCAAAACTGATTATCGGTATGAAATGCGGCGGCAGTGACGGTTTTTCCGGAATTACTGCAAATCCGTTGGTTGGAAAGTTCTCAGACCTGTTAATCAGCAAAGGCGGAACTACTATATTAACAGAAGTTCCGGAAATGTTCGGTGCAGAAACTCTGCTTATGAACCGTTGTGAAAATGAAACATTATTTAACGAGACGGTAAATCTGATTAATGATTTTAAACAGTATTTTAAGAGCAACAATCAGACAATTTATGAAAATCCGTCCCCGGGAAATAAAAAGGGTGGTATCTCTACTTTGGAGGACAAATCCTTAGGTTGCACTCAAAAATCCGGAAGTGCAGCAGTAAAAGGCGTACTTTCTTACGGGCAGGTTGTAAAGACTCCGGGCTTGAATTTATTAAGTGCTCCGGGAAATGACTTGGTTGCTTCCACTGCTTTGGCAGCAAGCGGTGCCCATATTGTATTATTTACTACCGGACGAGGAACTCCGTTTGCATCACCGGTTCCAACCGTTAAGATTTCAAGTAACAGTAATCTTGCGGGCAGAAAGAAGAACTGGATTGATTTTAATGCGGGCGTGCTTGTGGAAGATAAAGAAATTGAGGAAACAGCAAAAGAATTGTTTGATTATGTAGTAGAAGTAGCTTCCGGTAAAAAAGTTTGCAGTGAGGAAGCAGGTTTCCACGATATGGCAATCTTTAAACAAGGTGTAACCTTATAGTGAGAGATATTGCATGCTTTTCGTTAAATCGTAAATGGCAAGAAATGTAAAAAAGATTAAAATAATAGTAAAATAGGTAAAGGAGAATAAGCTATGTCATCATTTACAAATTTTTCTTTAGAGGGAAAAATTGCACTTATAACAGGTGCATCATATGGTATCGGATTTGCAATTGCATCTGCATATGCAGAGGCAGGCGCTACTATTTGTTTTAACGATATTAATCAGGAATTAGTAGACAAGGGTTTGGCAGCATATGAAGAGAAAGGCATTAAGGCTCATGGTTATGTTTGTGATGTTACAAACGAAGAGCAGGTTAATGCAATGGTTGCTACAATCGAAAAAGAAGTGGGTACTATTGATATCTTAGTAAATAACGCAGGTATTATTAAACGTATCCCAATGCATGAAATGACAGCTGCTCAGTTCAGACAGGTCATTGATATTGACTTAAATGGTCCATTTATTGTATCAAAGGCAGTTCTTCCGTCAATGATGGAAAAGAGAGCCGGAAAAATCATTAATATCTGTTCTATGATGTCAGAACTCGGCCGTGAAACAGTATCTGCATATGCAGCTGCTAAGGGCGGCTTAAAAATGCTTACAAAGAATATCTGTTCCGAATACGGTCAGTACAACATTCAGTGTAACGGTATCGGACCGGGTTATATTGAGACTCCGCAGACTGCTCCGCTTCGTGAGATTCAGCCTGATGGAAGCAGACATCCATTTGATCAGTTTATCTGTGCTAAGACACCTGCAAACAGATGGTTAAAACCGGAAGAATTAACAGGCCCTGCAGTATTCCTTGCTTCTGAAGCATCCAATGCTGTAAACGGACACATCCTTTATGTGGATGGCGGTATCTTAGCATATATCGGAAAACAGCCAAGCTAGATATTTTTCATTTTTAATTCCTTTCTTCAATACATAAAAAGAGGCCGGACAGAGATTTCTGCCCGGCCTCTTTGCTAAAGTGTTACTGTGAACAGATAACATTAAAATCGGCAATTTGCACAAAGACAATTTGCACAAAGATATAAAAAGGACTTGTTTTTTTTAAACCTTGCGTATATTATATGCCCATAAGTAGTAAATCTAACTGTTGCAGTTTTGGACAGTTCTAAATCATGATAATAGAGAGTTTTAAAGAGCGTACTTTCTATTATGTCGCCTTGTGCGAATCAGTAAAATCAATTTTATTTTACCCAAATTTTTTTTGTAGATATCAGTGTTGTTCTTATCAAACACAAATTATTTTCTTTTGCAGACAGGTAAATATTGTTTGTAGTGCAAGAAATTTTTCGTTTTTGCATTTACATATAGGAATCCGGATTTCCAATAGACGAAAGAAAGGAGTGGAAGGATGAAACAGGTTTTTGAACATTATGGCAATGCCATTCTTGCAGTAATTGTATTACTTGCTTTAGGTACAATTCTCGTTACTGCATTAAAATCGGATGGTTATGTGGCAGCTGCATTCCGTGATGCATTAGAGGGATTCTTCGACAGCATGAGCGGATTAACACCGGGAACTGCTCCAAGTCCGACTCTGTAAGTGGGAATAGTTCCTCCGGCTTTAAAATGGCCGGAGGAGAAAGGAGAAAACATGAACGAAATAGAAATATTTGAACCAACACCTGAGCATTTCGGAGTGTTGTGGAAGTATATAAAGGAACCAGAGGTGACGGATATTGATTTTAACGGAAGGAGTCTTTGGATTACTGATTTAAAAAAAGGTCGTTATGAAGCAAAAGAAGTATTGACGGATCAGTTTCTGAGCTCTTTTACACACAATATTTCGAATTGTGTTAACAAGCAGTTTAACAATGCAAATAAAGTTCTTGAGGCAGATACAAAAGAATTAAGGATTAGTGTTTTGCATCCCTCCATCGCTTCTTCAGGTATCAGTATTTGTATTCGAAAATCGCCCTGCATGGTTAGAAATACAATACAGACTTTGTTGGATTGTCAGTATTGTACAGCTGAGGTATTGCAATTATTGCTTAATTGTGTACAGGCAAAAATGAATTTTGTATTCGGTGGGGAGCCTGGAAGCGGAAAGACAGAAAGCGCTAAGTTTTTCATGCAGTTTATTCCGAAAGAGGAACGGGTAATTACAATTGAAGACTCGTTAGAAATCCATTATCCGGAAATCAATCCGGGAGCGGATGCAGTAGAACTTAGAATCGGACCGGGATTTACTTACACCGATGCAATCAAGGCATGTTTAAGACAAAATCCGAAATGGCTGGTGCTTTCCGAGGCGCGCTCCGTCGAGGTTACATCACTGCTGGAACAATGGAGTACGGGAGTAAATGGTATTACAACGATTCATCTGGATGACCTTCGAAAATTACCGGACCGAATTCAAAATATGATGAATAACGTGAATGATGCAGACCGCATGGAAAATCGAATCTACCGCTATGTAAATGTAGGAATACTCATCCGAAGAAAAGATGATGAAAACGGATTTATCAGACGGTATATTGATCAGTTATGTTTTTATAGCAGAGAAGAGCAGCAGAACAAAATTTATATGATTGTTAAGGATGGAGAACTGATTTCAAGAGAATTACCGCCGGAAATTGAAAAAAAACTGGCTTATGCGGGTATTGTTCATCCGTTTTACTGCCGGAATTTTGAAAAATACCAAGAAGAGGGGAGATAGATGAAGAGAGAAAAATATTTTAATCTGATAAAAATTTTAAATCCCAAGAATCTTGCGAAAGAAATACATGCTTACGGTTACCATTTTTCCTGGAAAGCTCACATTTTTGAAATGATATGTATTCTCCTGGGCATTAGTGCTATTGGTTGTTTGTTTCAGCTGAAAACCCTCTATTTTATGATTGTGGTATTAGCAGTGATTTTTGTGCTTCCGGTATTTGTCTTAGATATGTACAAACGGATGTATGAACAAAAGCGATTTTTGGATGCTTCTACCTATGCGGAACAAGTGTTGTATTCTTTTCAAAAAAGCAAAAAGGTAGTTGCTGCGTTAAAAGAGACGGAAGAAGTGTTTGAGGATGGGCAGATGAAACAGATACTTCGTGAAGCCGTTTCAAATATGGAAGCAGGATATGCTAGGACAGAAAAAGGCATATTAAGAGAAACACTTGAACAAATAGAAAATGCATATCCCTGCAGTAAAATTCATATGGTTCATGAATTGCTGATTGGAAGTGAGGAATATGGAGGAAATACAGAACGGTCGGTTCTCTTAATGCTAGACGATATCGAACTGTGGAAGCGGCGGGAATATAAGCTGTTTGCAGATAAAAAAGTGAGCAATGCAGATAATATCATTTCGGTGATTGTTGCAACGATATTGTGTGCGGTCACCTTATATGTGTTAAACGGTATGGGACAGATGTTTCGAGGGGCAGAAGGTACTTCTGTTTTCCGTATTGAAATCATTCAGGCATCTTCGTTGTTCTTTATTTTATTTATGCTTCTTGTGCTTATAAAAAGTGAAAAAAAACTGACTGCAGACTGGCTTTTAAATAGTTATGTTAGGAATGAAAAATATACGCTTTCAAGTTACGAGACGGTCATGCATTATGATGAGAAAAAAGAAAAGAAAAAGAATTTCCTTTTTGCACTTCCGTTTATACTGGCTGCAAGTATTGCATTACTTTTCGGAAAAATTTGGGTTGGAGTGGCTGGACTTTTGCTGGCAGCATTTTTATTGCTGCAACACCGTATAGGATATCAATTGGCAAAAAAAGACGTGACGAGAGGACTTTACATCGTACTGCCGCAATGGATGATGGAAATGGCGCTTTTGCTGCAAAATAATAATGTCCAGATATCAATAGAAAAATCAATTCGTGAAGCACCACCGGTGCTAAAAAAGGAACTGGAACTTCTGACACAGCGTTTAAAAAAAGCGCCGGATAAACTGCGGTCGTATACGGAGTTTTGCAATATGTTTGATGTTCCGGAAATTCAAAGTTGTATGAAAATGCTACATGCAATATCGGAATCGGGAACCGGAAATGCAGATATACAAATACATAATATGGTGCAACGGGTTCATGAAATGCAGAATATGGCAGATGATATATCGAATGAAGATATGGCTTTTCAGATGAAAATGATATTTTCCTATCCTGTATTGGCAGCTACGATAAAGTTATTGATAGATTTAACAATAGGAATGATATACATGATTCAGATATTAAGCAGTATGGGAGGAGTGTAAGATGAAGCAGATTATCGGCGCATTTGGTACTCTTGTGGTATTTGTAATGAACACATTCTTATGCATATCCATGTCAAATGTGAGCGCAGCAGTAGCAGAAGCAAAAGAGTTTAAAGCTGCTGTGGTAGCAGAAATTGAAGACAGTAATTTTAACCGGAACGTAATTGAGGGATGTGTGATAGAGGCGCAGAAAGCAGGATATGAAATGCAGGTTACGAACTGTGTTTACGACGAGGAACAAAATCTTCGCATGGCAGAAGTGTTAATCACTTATACCTATGAAATTCCTTTATTCGGTATTGCGGAAAAGAAAGTAACCAGAGGGATAGCAAGGTAAGAAAACAGGGAGGAAGAAAAACATGAAATTAATTATCGAAGAATTTGGACAGACTTTTTTGGGAATGGCAGTGCAGGGGGCAGGCTTTGTTACTTTTTTATGGATACTGGGAATTGCCAGTGCATTTTAGTGAAGGAGGAAAACGGATGTATGAGATAATGGAACATTTTGGAGAAGGATTATTAGAGCTTTTGGCAGTATCGGGGACAATTGCGATTGTGCTAAGCAGTGTGGGAAATGGCGGTGCGTTCCAAGATATGGTAATAAGCTATTTGTTTGGAATATGTGGATAGGAGCCGGTTATGAAGCAGATTTTGGAAGAATATGGAACGTTCCTATTGGAAGGAATGGTTTTAGTAAGTCTCCTTGGATTGTTGTTTGGAAGAATAACAGATGAGGCTGGGAACAAAGGAATGTATGCAATGATAGGTGCAAAGATAAAAACACAGGACTTTGCATATGGTGGCTATACGGATTTTAAAGAAACGGTATCTAAGGAGTGCAAAAAAACGGCGCCAAAGATTCATTACTGCGGTGGCTCACTTCAAACAGGAATTGTTCGGTTGTCAGAAGTTATTTACGCTACAGATTATGCCGGAAGAAATTTACAAATAAAAATAAAAGAGATACATACTCCTTTGGGAGAAAGCGGGATGGAGACTTTTTTGCCGGATACGATGGAACTTGTCATGGAAGAGCCGGGGATATATACAGTATGTGTTTTGGCAAAAGATGATGGAAACAGAACATCTGAATGTATCATTAGAATTCCGGTAAATAAGAATGGAGAGGCAAATTGAAAAACATAGTATTAGTGATAACAACAGCAATGCTTGGTGTAATTACACTTTTAATCGTTTTAACAATTTATGGGAGAATGAACCGAAGTATGGAGCTTAAGAGCAGCCTGCCATCCGTGATGGAAGAGACGGTAGAAAGTATGATTCAAAATCAGGATGAAATGATGGAAAGTGATGAAGAAGTTTTGAAAAGGTTTACCAATGAACTTTTGCTGTGTCTGGAGACTCAGTCTGATGTAATGATAGATATTTTACAGTTTGACAGAGAAAAAGGAATCCTGTCTGTAAGAGTGACAGAGACTTTTGGACATCCAAACGGAGAAAAAGGAACCGTATCCTGTGAGCGGACAGTAATTGCGGATGCATTGTCAGAAAACGAAGAAGTCTTCCAGTGCCGGGTCAGGTTCTGGATAAACGGGGAATGCTATAAAACATATGAAATTCGGAATAATGATGAAATACAGGAACCATATGTTCCGGAGAATGTGACAGATAAATTAAAGGGCTGGATGAATACAGAGGGGAATTTACTGTGTTTTCCACAAAAGATCACGCAGGATACCGATTATTATGCAGTGTTACAGGAATAAACAGAAGAAAGGAGAAGTAAGTGAACAGAAAGAAAAAAATAAATTCGCTGGCGTGGCTGCTACTCTTTACCGGTGTTGTTATTTGGGGTGCGATAAACGGAACGAAAAGCAAGGAACGGATTGTGATAGCGGTATTGGATACAGGGTATAACGGAACAAATCCGCGTGTTATCAGAGAGGGGGATACTTATGATTTGTATGGACATGGGACGGCTCTTGCAAATTTGATTTTGGAACGGACAGAAGAAGAGGTCTATCTGCTTCCTGTAAAAATTACAGATGGCTATGGACAGGCTACAATAGATTCCGCATATCAAGGTTTTCTTTATGCAATGGAACAGGATGCGGACATTATTAATTTCTCGCTGACAATGGGAAAAACAGAAGGAACGGAGAAGCTGGAGGAGGTAATACAGCTTGCGACAGATCAAGGAATAGAGGTAATTGTTTCTGCGGGAAACCACGGAACCGATACAAAAAATGTATTTCCGGCAAACAGTGAATGTGCGATTGTGGTAAGTGCGCTGGATTCAGATAATAATTTTTGCTCTTACAGTAACTTCGGACAGCAGGTTGATTTTTCGGCATATGGCGGCTATGAAGGTGACAGGGGAACTTCCTATGCTGCTGCACGTGTGAGTGCCATGCTGGCAAATGAACTCGCGAACGGAGGGTCATTAAAAACCCTGAAGCAAAAAGTGACCGATGGAGGAGAAGAAGGCTGGGATGAACAGTATGGGTATGGGATACTTGCAATGGATGAAACAAATGAGAAAGAAGTGTCTATTGTAAGAGAACAGAAAAAATCAGAAAATGATTTGGGATACGATATAATGACAATTGATTGGAAAGAACTGGATGCAGATACGTTAAATGCTTATTTCACAGAAACAGATTGTGCTTATGTGGGGATGTTTCTGGCAGGTCTTAATCAGGAAGAATTGATAGCATTACAGGAGAAAGCTGACATTTTAAAGTCAGATATCTTAGTACAAACCTTTCAGAAGATTGGATCAGAAGGCAAATATAGCGAAAGTGAAGCCTGCCGGGAGGATTTTTTGGAATATGCAAAAAAGGAATATTTATCTTTACAGGATAAACTTACGGTATCGGCAGAGTTTTTGATTCTTCAAAAAAATACCGGTGAATTTGCAATCTCCTCAGAAAACAGAGAAAATATTTACTACTATCAGATAAGCGGATTTTCATATCGCACGGATACGCCGGACAGTTCATATTTCCAAATATTTGACCCGGATACTCTTAAGATTACAAGAACGATTGTAAAACAGGAAAATCCGGAATTTACAGCACCTTATGTGCTTTCAATGGAAAAATATTTGTGTGGAGCGGAAGGATTTGCTATTGCATATCAGAATCCGGAAACCGGAGCATATGTGGAGAATAAGAACTTTCGGGCAATTGAATATGAAGCAGACAGCGGTCACAGGCAGTTTGGACTTTCAATCACTATGGGAGGGTATTCCAGCGGAAGAACCGGATATCATACCAGTGACGAGGATATTATACAGATCCCATACAACTATCAGCATCTATATTCACAGTATACTTATGCAGCATACCCGCAACCTTTGACTTATTATTTTGGAAGAGAAACAGGCATTGGGCAGGTTGAGTGGATGACAGAACCGCAGAGAGTAAATGTTCAGCCAAAGTCATTTAAAACGTTGCTTCAGACCGGAGCATATACGGTATATTATGATGGAACCTACTACCCGGGATATCATTATGGAAACTTAGATTATTCGCTGAGTTTAAGCGAAATGTTATCTAGGTATATGACAGGCTATAGGCAGAAAACAATGTATGGTGTGAACATTCCTACATCACAGAATTCCATTTCCGGGGATAGATTTACGGTTAATTTTAATTTACTTAATTCCATGGCAATCCAATGGAATAATGGAGAAACTGCAACGAAGGTGATTAAGAATGATATTCCTGAGTATAATTTTCCACTCGTAGTAAATTCTTATTTCATCCGATATCAGGGAAATGGTGCGACAGGAGGAACAATGGCAGATACTGCCATGACATATAACACAACGAAGTCATTGGAGCAAAACCGGTATACAAGAGAGGGATATCAGTTTAAAGGCTGGTCATTAACTGCGGGTGGAAAGGCAGTTTATACAGATGCACAGCTGGTGCGGAATTTAACAGCTGTCCATAATGCAGTAGTGAATTTATATGCGGTCTGGGAACCGGCTGCCTATCTTATCCGATTTCATGGGAATGGCGCAGAAGAAGGTAGTATGCCTGACTTAAAACTGATATATAACCAGACTGTGGCATTAAATAGCAATGTTTATAAAAGACGGGGATACCAGTTTATTGGGTGGTCCTATACTCCGGACGGAGCCGTATCGTATGCGGATGGAGCATATGTGAAAAATCTCACAAATACAGCAGGAAAAGTAATAGATTTATATGCAAAGTGGTCGGCTGTAAACTATAAGATTTTATTTGATTCAAGTGGCGGTAAGGGATATATGGAAACTGTAACTGCGGTGTATGACCTGCCGCTGCAACTTCCGAGGGAAGCATTTGAAAAAGAAACAGAGTATGGTCCCTGCGTGTTTAAGGGCTGGAGTATTCATGAGAACGATTTGCAGGTACAATATCAGGATAATGAGTTTGTACTTAATCTGACAAGTATACCGGATGATACGGTGGTTTTATATGCGGTATGGGATGAATGCCCCTGGATATTGGCAGAAGATTTGTATTTTTCACTGGAAGAAGCAAAAAGCGGTCTGATAACCTATGAAGAATTAATGAGCCGGGCAACTGCAATGGATAAGGAAGCAGGAGGGGAGGTATTGCCTGGTGTTGATGACGAAAAGAAAACGGTTTTTCTGATAACAGATTATGCGGAAACGGATTTTTTACAGTTGGAGCATGAAGGAAGTGTTACAGAAACATATCGGGTAACAGACAGTTCCGGGAGTACTTATCAAAAGAAGATTACGGTATATGTGGTTGATACAAATCCAGAGTATTGTAAAGTGGAAAGAACGACGCGGTTTATAAACGAAAAGTATTATAGGGAAAGCTATGAAAAAGGTGGATTGAGTGAGAAATCTATATGGAAGATGAATAGTGAATATGTGGCGGCAATAGAAAAAGCATTTGCTAACAGCGCAAACGATACACCACTTGCACGTTTTTATTTTACACGGGATGAAATCCTTAGAATACAGGATTCCATCCCTTAGCAGAATCATTCTGTCGCATATCCGTACAGATGACCATTGAATTCGTGAAACAGACTCTCTTCTACTTTTTTTAGAAAGGCCGTTACATCATTTTCACCAAAGGTCAATTCAAAATGAACGGAACCTACATAAGCATCAATAATGTGGATGTAAATATACAGGGTATTTTCTGACAACCATTCTGCACTTGCGGCATATTTCACATTGTATACTGGAAAAAGCCCCTGCTTTAGTGTGCCAAGTCCGAAATTCAGCTTACAACTGATGCCGGATAAAGTGAAACATAAGGTGCCAAAGCTGGAATCTTTAAATGATACAGAAAGTTTTGAAAAACCATTTTCATTTTGTATCAGTGTATATTCTTTTCCTGAAATCATTGCTGCGCAGGGGGAACTTAAAACTCCGTCTAAAGGCATGATGGCAAGGTTTGCTAAGTGTTCTGCCAACATTTCCTGATGAACGATGTCTTCTTTCAATGGTTTTTGATGGATGTATGGTAATATCTCTTCATATAATGCGTTGTATATTAATTGGTTGCCACCGGCCATTCCCTGCGTATTAGCGGTTGTTACACAAATCAAATCATACTCCGGTAAGAAAATGATAAATTGTCCACCCATACCATAGCAGACGGCACCATTTCGTTCGTTTCGCCAGAACTGATAGCCATAGCCACAGGCCTCGCTTGGAAGAGGAGCAGTTACTTTCGTCGGAGTCAGATTTGAAACGGCTTTTTGAAGGTAAGCACGAGGAATCAACTGTTCTCCATCCAGATTTCCTTCGTGTGCAATCAGATAGCCGAATTTTAAAAGATCCATGGGCGTGGCAACCAAACCGCTTCCGCCAAGGGAAACTCCAAAGGGGTCCTTTAACATGTAGGAAGCTTCCGATAATCCCAGTGGAGCCAGTTTTTTCTTTAGGTAGGAAAGCATATCCATACCGCTTAGCTTTTCTACCAGTGCGCAGAGAGTATGTGCAGATGAAGTGTCATAATGAAAAAGTTTTCCTGAGGGGTGTGTTGGGGCTACCGTAAAAAAGCTTTCTACCCAGTCTGACTGCATGTTTAGCTTGTAAGTGGTAGAAGCATGGCAGGTGCGCATCATAAGCATGTCTTCAATGGTCATGTTTAGAATCCAGGGATGCGTCTGCTCTGTAACGTATTCCGGAAAGTAATGACAGATGCGGTCAGAACGTTTTAATTTCCCTTCAGCTTCTAACAGTCCGATTGCGATGGAGGTAAAACTTTTGCTGATAGAAAACATACGATGCAGGGTGTCTGCGCCGTATGGTGCATAATAGCCCTCGACAATCAGTTTGTCATGATGAAGAAGAAGGAGGCTGTGCATTGGTACTTTCGAAGTTTCCAGCCGTTCTATAAATTGAAGAATATACCGGCTGGAAATACCGGTTGATTCGGGTGTGCTTTTTTCAAATGTAAGCATAATGTAAAAAACTCCTTTTTCCAAGAATATGAAAATGATAGCGGTTACATATTGATTTTCAGTTCCTTTCTTATAATAGCATAAGCGCATTTGAAAGGGTAGAAAAATCTAATGAAAAACATAAAAAAGAATAATTTTGTGAAATAGTTATCAAAATGCACAAAAAACCATAAAAAACAGGAAAAAGTGGAAAAACATGGGGAGCGCTGAAAGTGGCTTATACAGTGGGTTTGACAAGATAAATGTAAGCGGTTACAACTAAAGTACTAAGGTGTGATTTTGTACAAAGTGACAAAAAACTTGTATACAAACAAGTTTATTCTTTACAAAATATACATGTTTGTGCTATTATTCTAAGTGAGATGTGAAAGCGTTTACATCTTGAAAAATTTTCTAGTATCTATAGGAGGGTAATATGAAGAAGAAAATCGTTTCTCTTCTCCTTGTAGCAGCTATGACAGTTTCTATGGTTGCTTGTGGAGGAAAAGGACAGCAGGCTTCTAATACAGAAGCAGGTACAGAAGCTGCAGGAACAGAAGCAGCACAAGAAGAGTACAAACTCGACAAAATCACATGCGTAGTTAATGGTACATTAACAGCTAATGTTGATTGCGGCCAGGCAGAATTTGAAAAACAGTGGGAAGATGCAGTCGGCGTTGATTTAGTTATCAAACAGTTAGACCATTCTTCATACAATGAGCAGGTTGGTACATTATTTGTATCCGGCGATTATCCGGACGTAATGATTATGTCTGCTGATATGTATGCTCAGTATGCTCCAACAGGTATCCTTTGGGATATGACAGAAGCTTATGAGAATGCTGAATTCCAGTCAAGAGTAACTTCTAAGACAACAAATGAATCTTTAAAGAAAGACGGCAGACTTTATGGTTTTGCTCCGGCTTATGGTAACGGATGTGTAACATACGTTAAGACAGCTTGGTTAGAAGCTTGCGGTATCAATGCTGATGATATTAAGACATATGATGATTACATTGATATGTTAACAAAATTCACAACAATGGATCCGGATGGAAATGGAAAGAACGATACATTTGGTGTTATCGCAGCTGGTTTCTTAGGAAATGAAGCTCCATTCATTAACTACTTACCAGAATTCTGGCAGGATGCTTATCCAGCAATCTATAAAGAAGGTGACACATGGATTGACGGATTCAATACACAGGCTACAAAAGACGCTTTAGTAAGATTACAGGAAGCTTATGCAGCAGGTCTTATCGATCCTACTACACTTACAAACGGTACAAAAGATGCCCGTGAAAAATGGTTCTCAAATGACCAGTCCGGTTCTTCAGGTGTATTTACATACTGGGCAGGTTCTTGGTATCAGACATTAACAGATAACTTAAGCAAGAACGACGTTGATGACAGAATTACAGAATTAGCTCCAATCGCAGAAGTTGGCGCTTACTTAGATAGAGAAGCTCCAGTATGGGTTATCATTGATGACCAGGATGGAGATGACAGCCGCGAACAGGCTATCTTCGATGCATTCATCGAGACCATGTTAGATGGCGATACAGTTCAGACTTTATGGGTATACGGTGCAGAAGATGTTCACTGGTCTACAAAGGCTGAAGAATTCACAACAAATGCCGGAACAGAGAAAGAAAAAACCTATACATATGAAGAAGGTAAATTCCATTTGAAACAGAATCCTAATGATCCTAACTCATTATGGAAAAAGAACGCTATCGATCCTGCATTATTGATTGCGCCATTAACAAATGGATATTTCTCAGTAGAAGGTTTAGCAGCTGAAGGAAATGCATTCTTCTTAGAGAACTGCAAACCAGCTCCAGAATCACCAGCATCTCCAACATACACAGAGAATGCAGGTACAATTTATGATGCTAAGATTGCTGTTGTAACAGAAGTTGTTACAAAGGGCGCCGATGTTAACAAGGCTATGGAAGAACTTTATGTAAACGTTGTTGGTTCTATCGTTGATCAGTGTTTAACAGAACTTAATGGTAACTAAGATAAAGTTTAGGATGTAAATCCTTTGAAAAGCTGTCCTGCCAAGGCAGGACAGCTTTTTTAAAAAAAGTTTTTTGTGGAAATGTAGTGTGCGTAGAAAGGATGAGACTGTATGAAGAAACAGAAACAGGTTATCACATCTACAGGCGTGCCTGTGCGGGAGAAACCGTTAGGTCTTCGCATCTGGAATAACCGTGGATATTATTTAATGTTTATTCCGGTATTAGTATTTGTATTAATCATGAATTATTGGCCGATGCTTGGTATTCGTTATGCATTTTATGATTTCAAGCCAGTCGGAACACCGAAGTTTATCGGTTTAGATCATTTTGTAAAAATGTTTGGAACCGCAGCGTTTTGGACAGCGTTTAAAAATACGCTGCAGTTAAGTGTTATGAAGTTATTGATTACTACTTTTACAGCAGTAGTGGTATCAGTATTCTTAAATGAGATGGGAAATTTATTTGTAAAGAAATCTTTACAAACTCTTATATATTTGCCTCACTTTATGTCATGGGCAGTAGTAGGTGGTATTTTCTACCTGTTATTGGACCCAACTTCTACCGGTATGGTAAACGGTATGTTACGAGATATTGGATTCTTGGGAGAATCAGATCCGGGAATTTATTTCCTTGCTGATTCAACTTTATGGAGACCAATTTTCTATTTAATTAATATCTGGAAAGAAACCGGATGGGGAACCATTATCTTCCTTGCTACTTTGTCAGGTATTAATCCGGAACTTTATGAAGCAGCTGATATTGATGGTGCTACTCGTATGCAGAAGATTTGGTATGTAACAGTACCGGCTCTTACAAATACAATCGTAACCGTATTGATTTTGAACTTAGCAAAAGTTATGAATATGTTTGAATCCGTATTCGTATTATATAACCCTGCAGTATATGATGTATCAGACGTTATCTCTACATACATTTATCGTCAGACCTTTATGAATGCGATGCCAAACTATGGATACTCTACAGCAGTTGGTCTCTTTAAAGCTCTTGTTGGTGGTGTACTTGTTGTTATCTGTAACTATGCAAGTAAGAAGACCCGTGGCCGCGGTATTGTATAGGAGGTAAGTCATGGCAAGAGAAAAAATTGTAGTAAAACCAAAAAAGAAAAAAATTCATGTTTTTGATGTTGTAAACTATCTTGTGTTTGTAATTATTGCACTGATTATTATTGTGCCAATTTGGAAGGTAATTGTAGACTCCTTCAATGCGGTAGGTGTATACCAGTTCCAGTTATGGCCGAATCGCCCGACACTTGACGGATATAAAACGATTATTGAAACACAGAAATTATACCAGCCATTCTTAAACTCAGTCTATACAACGGTTGCAGGCGCATTACTTGGTTTGGTACTTTCCACCTTAGGTGGTTATGTATTGGCCCAGAAGGATTTACCGGGACGTAATCTTTTGGCAGCATTTTTATTGTTTACCATGATTTTCTCCGGTGGTATGATTCCGGAATATTTAGTAATGAAACAGTTACACTTGGTAAACAATATGTGGATTCTGGTTGTAAAACATGGTATTAATGTTTACAACTTAGTATTGATGAAGAACTTCTTTGAGGGTATTCCGGAAAGTTTATATGAAGCTGCAAAGATTGATGGATGTTCTCCGATGGGAATCTTCATCCGTATCGTTCTTCCGCTTTCAAAGGCTGCTTTAGCATCTATTGGTTTGATGTTTGCAGTTACAGTATGGAACGATTACTCAACTGTAAAGATTTATATTACCGATCCGGATCAGGTTAACTTCCAGTACAAGTTACGTAACATGATTATGGACGGTGATACACCGACAACGGCATATGCGGTATCGCAGACAACCCTGTTTAATGCAGGTATCGTTTGTGCGATTTTACCATTCATGATTGCATATCCGTTCTTACAGAAATACTTTGTAAAAGGTGTTAATATCGGAGCAGTAAAAGAATAAGATTTAGCTCTTCAGAGTCAATGGTTTAAGAGCCTGGCTCTGAAGAGTTATTTTTTTAAGTAAAAGGAGACTATGTATGGCAACAATATTTTGGGCAGGAGATTCTACGGTACAATACAATGACATTACTACTTTTCCACAAACGGGAATCGGTCAGGTAATGCATTTGTATTTGAAACCGGAGGTTCGGGTGGAAAATCATGCAAAAAACGGTAGAAGCACCAAGAGCTTTATTGATGAATCACGTATGGTGCCAATTTATGATCGGATTACAGCAGGAGATTTTTTATTTGTTCAGTTTGGGCATAATGATGAAAAAATCAAGGATCCGACACGTTATACTGCACCGGAAGGTGAATTTATGGTCAACCTGGAAAAGTTCGCAAATGTAGCGAGAAATAAAGGAGCCTATCCGGTTTTTATCACACCTTTAGAACGACGCTGCTTTGTGGAGGAGCATAAGCTGGGAGAGGGAGAACACTTGGCATATGTGAATGCCATGAAACAGGCGGCAAAGAACTTAAATGTACCATTGATTGATTTATACAGTAAAAGCCGTGAAGAGATGGAAAAGGCAGGTGCGGCAAAGACGATCGAATGGTATATGCATTTACCGGCCGGCATTTATCCATATCATATGGAGGGAATAGAGGATAATACCCATTTAAAGTATCTGGGAGCAGTTGTATATGCCGGATGCATCGCTAAGGGCTTAAAAGAACTTGGTGGGATTTATGCAGATTTATTAATTAATTTTGAACAGGAGCGAGGCAATGAAAACACTTTGGAAAGCTGATTTGGGAAACGGATGTTATCGAAATCCGATTCTTTTTGCAGATTATTCTGACCCGGATGTGGTTCGTGTGGGGGATACGTACTATATGACGGCATCCAGCTTTAATTATATTCCGGGACTGCCGATTTTAATTTCCAAGGATTTAGTGAACTGGAAACTGGTAAACTATGCCTTGGAGAAGATTGATTATGAAAGTTATGAGACACCTCAGCATGCGAAGGGTGTCTGGGCACCTGCTATTCGTTATCATGAGGGAGAATTTTATATATATTATGGAATGCCGGATGAAGGCATCTTTATGGTGAAAACCAAAGATGCATTAGGAACATGGGAAAAACCGGTATTGGTATTAGAAGGAAAAGGCCTGATTGATCCATGCCCATTCTGGGATGAAGATGGAAAGGCATACTGTATACACGGATATGCGAAGAGCCGAATTGGTTTTAAAAGCTTTTTAGGCATTTTTCCGATGTCTGAGGACGGAACTGAAGCAAGCGGAGAAGATCATATTTTGTACAATGGCCTTGAAACACAGCCGACCATTGAAGGACCGAAGGTCTATAAAAGAGAGGGATACTATTATATTTTTGCCCCGGCAGGCGGTGTAAAAACCGGCTGGCAGACGGTTTTACGCAGCAAAAACATCTATGGACCATTTGAAGAAAAGATTGTTCTAAGACAGGGAAGCACGAAGATTAACGGACCTCACCAGGGTGCTTTGGTAGATACAGTAAATGGTGATGAATGGTTCCTGCATTTTCAGGACCGTGGACTTTATGGACGAATCTTACATATGCAGCCGGTACATTGGACAGAAGGATGGCCGGTGATGGGCGAGCAGATAGAAGAATATTGTGGAGAACCGGTTCTTACGTACAAAAAGCCAAATACCGGAGTACAGAAGGAAATCAGCTTTTTAGAGGCAAGTGACGATTTTCTGACTGAACGGTTAAATCTGATGTGGCAGTGGTTAGGGAATCCGAAGGAGGACTTCTATTCTCTGACAGCACATCCGGGACACTTACGTCTATATTGCAAAAATCCTTCCAAAGAAGCGGAACCGATTTTATGGGAAAATTCGAATGTACTGACACAGAAGCTGGTTTGTCCTTCCTTTACAGCAGAAAGCTGTTTACTGTTAGAGGGCTTAGGAGAGAAAGAACAGGCAGGAATGGTGATGATGGGTGGTGACTATGCTTACCTTGGTGTCCGCGTCATAGATGGTAAGAAAAAGCTGGTAGTAAGTGAGTCTGCTGATAAAAAGGACGGAAAAATCCGGGCAAACGGGCAGTCTACGGATAAAGAAGAGAAGGTAACCGTTTTAGAGGATTTACACGAAACACAGGAGAAGGTGTGGCTGGGCTTTGTGCTAGAAGAAGCGAGCCCAAAGCCAATCTTTGGAATGAGGTATTCACTGGATGGCGAGCACTATATTGAGGTTCCGATTCAGTTTCAGCCATCGGATCATACCTGGGTGGGTGCAAAAATCGGACTTTTTGCAAATGTTCTAAGTGAAACAGAAAAAAACGGATATGGAGATTTTGCGTATATTCATGTTACAACAGGCGATTGAGGAAAAGAATCTAGATAAAGTAAAGCAACTGCTTACAGAGGAGCCGAACCGGATTGATGAGGTACTTTCAGATGGTGTACCTATCTGCCTTTATGCAGCAAAAGCAGGAAATTTTGAAATTGTAAAATATATTGTGGAATATTCGAGAGCCAGTATGAATACGGCGGATGCAAAAAATCGTACCATTCTCCATTATGCAGCGGAAAATGGGGATGTAGAGCTAAACCGATATCTGGTAGAAAAAGTAGGAATGGATATCTGTGCGGGCGATGAAAAACGCATGACGCCTTATCAGATTGCATACGAAGCAGGAAATGACGCATTGCTTGCCTATTACGAATCGGTAGTGGGAGCACGTTATGAAGAAATGTATCACAACCCAATACGCACGGGAATGTTTCCGGACCCTTCAATTGTAAGGGTGGGGGATGATTATTACATGGTGAATTCTTCCTTTGTTTTCTTCCCATGCATTCCGATTTCCCATTCAAAAGACCTGGTCCACTGGAAAATCATCGGTCATGCCATAACGAATCCAAAGTGGGCAGGTTTAGAAGAATTAGAAGGCGGAAGAGGTTTTTGGGCACCGGATATCTCTTATGACAATGGCAGATTTTACATTGCGGTAACCTATCGTTTAAACGATACGGGAAACATTTACCGGAAACAGTTTGTGATGTCTTCCGATAAGCCGGAGGGGCCATACAGCAAACCGGCGGTTATTGATGAAGATGGAATTGACCCGTCTATTTTTCATGAGAATGGCAGACATTATATGTTGTTAAATCGCGGTGCTCGCATTTTAGAATTGAATGAGGACTGCACGAAACAGGTTAGCGAGGCAAAACTGCTTTATTACGGAGCTATGAAACGGGCACCGGAAGGTCCTCATATATTGAAAAAGGATGGCTATTATTATCTCTTTTTAGCTGAGGGAGGTACCGGACCGGGACACAGGATTACGGTAGCAAGAAGCAGGACTCTAATGGGAAATTACGAGCCGTGTCCTTATAATCCAATTATGCGGCAGATGGATGAAAAAGCTGCAATCCAGCGATGCGGACATGGAAAACCGGTATCTACACCGGATGGCAAATGGTACATGGTTTATCTGTGTGGCAGAAGAATTGGCGAGGGGTATAGTATGCTTGGCCGGGAAACCGCATTAGATCCGATTACATGGACGGCAGACGGCTGGCCGCTTGTTAATATGGGGAAAGGTCCAAGTGTGCTACAAAAATATCCGGATGTAACTGGGATAAAAGCAGAGACGGACTTTATTTGTGATAAAATGTCATGTGAGCAGACAGAAAAACAGGAGCGTTTGAAGTGGATGACACCGCGTGCACCGGAAACAGGTGGAGTCACATTTTTAGAAACAGGTTTTCGCATTAAGGGAAGCCGTTATCCGCTTGAAAAAGTAGAAGCCAGAAATATTTTACTACAGAGGCAGACTTCGTTTTGCTTTTTAGCAAGGGCAGTGCTTTGCGTACCGCCATTAGAAAACGGACAGGAAGTGGGTGTGACCTGCTATTATGATGAAAATACCTGGGTAAATTGTTATATCAGCAGAGATGAAACGGGTTACTTTGTTCAGGTGAAAGAACATATTGGAACAGAGGACCGAGTGCACGAAAAGCTGGCATTTAGAGAGAAGTGCGTTGGAGCAGAGTTGACTTTTTTTGTGGAGACAGAATATCTTAGACGTAGATTTATCTGCGAGATGGGACAGGAGAAGAGAGAGATAGCAGATTTATCTAATGTGTATTATCTTTGTGATGAGGGAATTCGTATGGGAAAACGCTTTACCGGTGCAATGATTGGAATGTATGCGTATGCGGGAAAAAAGCCTTTAGAAGCAGAGTTTTTGGAGTTTGATTATGAAGCAAAAGGTGAATAGTGAGCAGATTTTAAATGGAAATTTAATACAGGCGATACTAATGTTATCCATACCGGTTGTGATTAACAGCTTTTTGCAGACGATGTACAATCTGACTGATACTTACTGGCTGGGAAGGCTTGGAACAGAGGAACTGGCGGCGATTAATCTGGTTTCGCCGGTGCAGAATGTGGTAATTAATTTCGGCGCCGGAATCACGGTGGCGGGTTCAGTCCTGATTTCACAGTATATTGGTGCGAAACAGGAAGAGGATGCCAAGTCTATGGCAAACCATATTTTCATCTGTGCGATGTTTTTCTCGTTGGTCTGTGCATCTGCCATGTTTTTCGCAACTCCATCCATTGTGACGTGGCTGGGAGCAAAGGATGAAACTTTTTGGTATAGCAAAACGTACCTGCAGTTAGTCATCATAGACATGCCTTTTTTATACATGGTGAATATGTATGTGGCAATTCATCAGGCGCAGGGCGATACCTTTCGGCCGATGTTAATGAATGTATTGGGTATTACCTTAAACATGCTGTTAGACCCATTGCTGATTGTAGTATGTAAGTGGGGCGTGGCAGGGGCAGCCTTAGCTACCGTGACGGCAAAAGCGGTTCCGGCGGTATTCGCATTCTTTTTATTACATAACCGAAAGAATCTGATTTATTTACAATTGCGAAAGACAAAACTGGAAAAAGAGAAACTAATCAATATTGTACGTGTGGGATTGCCAAGTGCCATTGGCGGCAGTACTTCACAGTTTGGCTTTCTTTTGATGAGTAAGAATGTATTTAAATATGGAACCCAGGCGATGGCAGCCTACGGAATCGGAAATAAGGTGAATGGACTGATTTCGCTACCATCAAACGGTGTGGGATCCGCTACTGCAATTATTGTGGGACAAAATGTGGGCGCCGAACAGTTAGACCGTGCGAAGACGGGATATAAGCTCGCACGAAGAATGATTGTAATCTTTTTACTAATAGGAGGATTTATTCTGTCGAGAGATCCAATCTCTACTGCGATTGTGAGTATTTTTTCCACAGATGAAGCAGTGATTGCCATGGCATCGGAATTCCTTAGTATTATGGCATTTTGGGTGTTTACAAATGGTGTTTATAATACCACGATGGGTCTGTTTCAGGGAAGCGGCCATACAATGGTAAATATGGTGGTGGACGTATCGAGACTGTGGGTGTTCCGATTTGGAACCCTGTTTGTATGTGAAGAACTATTGCACATGGGAGTGCGCAGTATCTGGTATTCTGTTGTTATCAGTAACGGAATGGCGGCACTGGTGCTTTTTGTGGTATATCTGACCGGAAGATGGCGGATACCGATAAAGAAGGAAGTAAAGAAGGGAGAGCAACATGGATTTTAGAAAGATGCCTGTTTTGATGAAGGAACAGAAGGAAAATGGGAAAAAAGATCAATACATTGAAATTACAAAGGTACTTACAGAAGCAACTGACAGGGTACAGGCAAGGAAAGAAAAACTGGAGCTGCTGGAAGCTTTGATTGGCACCTTAGAGAATATGGACTTTCAGATTTATGAATTATACCGTGCATTGGCAGACTGTTTTAAAAAGGTGTTGAAGGAATTGCTGACAGAATACAGCAGTTTAGAAGCAGCAGAAAAACAGACAGTTTCCGAGGCAGTAAAACGTGCCTGTGCAATCCGCATTTTGTTAGAAGAAAAATATGAAGCATACATACTGTAGTGGAGGAGTGGAAAATGGAACTTAAAATTTTAATGAAATCAGCCAGAAGTGTTACCATAGAATTGGTAGATGGTGGTTTATACCATACATTGGAGCCTTATCAACTGTTTTTAAATGATGCGCCTGCAAAAGAAGCGACACAGGTAATTACTTCTGTTTTTGGACTGAAACCGGAAACAGATTATACTCTTGTGGTAAAAACATTAGAAGGCAAAGAAATGGCAAGAACCACTTTTACTACAGCGTATGAGTTTGTGACTGTAAATGTAAAAGACTTTGGTGCGAAAGGAGACGGCGTTTCCGACGATACCAAATTTATTCAGGCAGCCATTTTATCCTGTCCAAAAAACAGCCGCGTGCTTGTGCCGGCGGGTACTTATAAGATAACCAGCTTGTTCTTAAAGAGCAATCTGAATCTGGAACTTGCAAAGGGCGCAGAACTTTTGGCAGACACAGAGCGCTCCTCCTATCCGATGCTTCCGGCACTGATTGAAAGCTATGATGAAACGGATGAATATAATCTGGGTACCTGGGAGGGAAATCCACTCCCGATGTTTGCAGGAATCATTACCGGTATTGAGGTAGAGAATGTTCTGATTTACGGAGAAGGAACCATTAACGGAAATGCTTCTAAGGAAAACTGGTGGAAAAATCCGAAGGTAATGGTAGGCGCTTTCCGCCCAAGACTGTTTTTCATCAATCATTGTAATCAGATTACGTTACAGGGTGTGACCTGCTGTAACAGCCCATCCTGGACTTTACATCCGTATTTCAGCAATGATTTGAAATTTTATAATCTGACGGTTAAGAACCCAAGCGATTCCCCGAATACCGACGGTTTAGATCCGGAATCCTGCAAAAATGTAGAAATTGCAGGCGTGAAGTTCTCACTTGGAGATGATTGTATCGCAGTAAAATCCGGAAAGATTTATATGGGGAAAAAGCATAAAACACCATCCGAAAATATTCATATCCGTCAGTGCCTTATGGAAAACGGTCATGGAGCTGTTACGATTGGAAGCGAGATGGCAGGCGGTGTGATAAACCTTGTGGTAGAGGACTGCCTATTCTCTCATACGGACCGAGGCCTTCGCATCAAGACCAGACGCGGACGTGGCAAGGACGCGGTGATTGACAATGTTATTTTTAAAAATATTAAGATGGACCATGTGATGACTCCATTTGTAGTAAACAGCTTTTATTTCTGTGACCCGGATGGAAAAACCTCTTATGTGCAGAGCCGTGAGAAAATGCCGGTAGATGACAGAACACCATATATCAAGAGCCTTATTTTTGAGGATATTGATGCGAAAAACTGTCATGTGGCAGCGGCCCATTTTGACGGACTTCCGGAGCAGAAAATTGATGAAATTGTGATGAGAAATGTGACTGTTTCTTACGCAAAAAATCCGAAATGTGATGTTCCGGCCATGTCAGAAGGAGTGGAAAAGTGCTCCTTAAAGGGTATTTTTGCAAATAATGTAAAAAAACTGACCTTAGACCATGTAACGATTAACGGTTGTGTGGGAGAAGCCGTGGAACTTTTGGGTGTCGATGAACTGGTACAGTAGAAAAACTGGTGCAATAGGAATACTACAAAACTAGAATGAATAGGAGGAAGCTATGCAGTTAGGAATCCGCTTACATGATATTGAAAAAACAACGTTAGAAAATCGTTTAAAAATTGCAAGAGAGCAGGGCTTTGCCTGCGGGCATCTGGCGCTTTCAAAGGTGATTTCCGAATATCCGGTAAATGAAAGTGCTTTAACACCGGGCTTTGCCATGTATTTAAAGCGTATTTTCGCAGAAAATCAGTTGGATGTGGCAGTGTTAGGCTGCTACTTAAATCTTGCAAATCCAAATGAGGAAAGCCTGAAAGCAATCCAGAACAAATATCTGGCGCATATTCGTTTTGCATCTTTGCTTGGTGCCGGAGTGGTAGGAACTGAGACCGGAGCTGTAAATGAAAAGTATACGTTTGAGGAACGCAATCATTCAGAAGAGGCACTGGAGATTTTTATTAATAATCTTCGACCGGTAGTGGAGTACGCGGAAAAAATGGGTGTCATTATGGCGATTGAGCCGGTTTACAAGCATATTGTATGCAATCCGATTCGTGCCAGAAAGGTGTTGGATACGATTGCCTCTCCAAATCTGCAGATTATTTTTGATCCGGTGAATTTGCTGGACATTAGTAACTATGAGCAGAGAGATGCCATTATCAAAGAGGCAATTGAGGTTTTAGGAAAAGATATTGCAATGGTACATATTAAGGATTTTGTTGTGAAAGATGGAAAGCTGGAATCGGTGGCAGCGGGCACCGGAAATATGGACTACACGCAGATTATAAAGTTTATCAAAGAACAGAAGCCTTATGTGCATGTGACCTTGGAGAATACCGTACCGGAAAATGCAGTGGAAGCAAGACGGTATATTCAGGAAATTTGGGATGCGCTGTAAGTGGGAGAAATAGATATTTAGCTCACTAAATTATTTTAAGCATAATGTAGATTAGTAAGAAAAAAGAGGAACCCATATTTTTAGATGCGGTTATACATGTATAAGAAACTCTAACAGGGTATTCAAAGTTGTTGAGGGGCTGTCTTCGTGAGGGTACAACTTGAGGGTTTG
>CALZGM010000034.1 GCA_945787015.1 uncultured Roseburia sp. | reverse complement strand
AAATAACCGACCCCTTGACCAATAAAAATCTGATCCACAATATTGTAGATTGAGCCGACAAGAGACGCCACAATACTGGGAACAGCAAAATTTTTCAACAGCTTTGAAATTTTTTCATAGCCCAGAGGATTTTCAGTCATTGAACTCCTCCCCCTTTCTCTCTATATGGAGTTCCGATGTGATATTTCTGCCCGCCTGTATTAAGAAATCCATAAAAAGGTTCTGCTCGGATTCGCTCATACCCTGCAATAAAAGAGCTTCTGTCTTTTCGCATACCGTCTGTACCTCATCAATTACAGACAGCGCACGTTCCGTAGGATACAGCTTACACGTCCGCTTATCCTTATCATTTGGGGAACGCATAATCATTCCCTGCTTTTCTAATGCCGCAACTGTCCGTACAATATTGCTCGGATGAACATAAAACATATCCATTAAAGAATCTTGTAGAATACCGGGCGAACGACAGATTTTGATTAAGAACATATATTGACTGTTGTTGATTCCATAGGGGGCAAGTTGCTTGTCCAAATAGATTTTGTAAAATCGGTCTGTTACGGAAAGCCATTTTAATAGTTGCATAGATATATACCTCCAATCAGAACGTATTATACATCAATATGCGTGCGCACGCAACTACTTTTAACATTATATCTGCCGCTTTGTCCTCCTAAACACAAATCAATTCAATATCTATATTTAATAAACCTATTTCTTTATGATGCAACGCCAGGAAATAATTCCCCATAATGCCGTCACTCCAAAGCACACAGCCATAGTCAGATACATCTTCACATTAGAATCATATCCAATAAAGGCCGGACCCAGAAGTGAAGTAACCACGCATGCAAAGATGCCATATATAATCCGGAATCCTTTCAAAAAGTGTTGTAACAACATTGATACTGCAAAAATCACAATGGCACCGATAATGTATATCGGTGTATTCCACTCATACTTATATGTAAGTAAGTAAATCAGTAATGCCAATAAAGATGAACACAAAATATCAAATCTTGCAATCAGAAACAACAGCCCTGATAAAATAGTTGCTACCAGTCCGGCACCCAGACCTAATCCCAGACCTACAGCTTCTCCTGAAACATCGGAACCGGCTGAACTTGGTTTATCATAATAAAAGGATTCTTCGTAATCATCATACATAGTTTAATTCCTCAACTTTCTTATATTTCACACCTTCATAAAGTATGACATATTTTCTCTCTGTTATCTACTGTAAACCATCCTAAATCTATTTCACAGCAAACTGCGGCATATCATGGTTAACCTCTGCCTGATAATATCCGCTTATTGTAGTCGGAGCATTGAATAATGCTGCAAGCAGATACTTTTTGATATTATGTACCTTGGTAGTATTCGTCTTAAAGCAGTCAATCACATATTCGATATGCGAGCTGTTCAGCTTCAAAAACTTACTCCTTACAATAGCCGCCGGGTATTCGTTTGATGCAATAATAATACTTTCACTTTTGCAGAGTACTGTTTCAAGAATCAAATCAAAAATACCATCAAGAAGCTCCTGATCATACGGATAACGCTCTCTCAAAATATCTAAATCCAGATTGTCCCTGATTAACTCTGTGTAAGCTTCCACATCGGATCCCATCCCATCATTTCCCGATAAGATAAGATTAGATTCAGTATTATTCAAATCAGTATTATTTATATTATTCTTATTAGTGTGAATTTTTTTCACTTCTAGACATGTAATTTCTTCACTTCTAGAAGTGTCCTTTTTACACTTCAAGACATGTAATTTTTTCACTTCTGGAACTGCCATATTTTCCTCAGAAGTGTAATTTTTACATTTCTGAACATCCTGAACCACGAACTGCTTCACATAAATCATGGTTGGCTTTCCCTGTCCCTGCCGCCTCTTTTCAATCAATCCAATCCCGGCTTCTGTATCCAGTTCCTTCATTATGGTAATTGCTTTCTTGTTACTACAACCCAGAGCATCCATGATATCTTCTAATGAATAATAGATATATGCCCGGCCTTCCGTATCAAGCCACTGATTTTTTACCGATAACGACATCCTATCCAACATCAGCCCATACAGAACCTTTGCCTCTACAGATACATTCTTGAAATGTTCATCCGTGAATAGCAGCTTTGGTATTTTATAAAATGAATACTGGTCCGCTTCCTTTCCATAGAAATAGGAAAACGTAAGTCTGTCTTCCATTCGATACTCCTTCCTTAATCCAGAAGTGCACTTTTCACACTTCTGGATTACCCTTTCCTATTTATTCTGCCTGCTCCTTACTCCACTGTTCCAGAAGCTGAATGATAACCTCTTCCCTCTGTTTTGCGGAATAGTGTGGTGGAAAATACCTATCCAGTTTCTTCTCTGACAATGATACCTTTGCTGATGATGATTTCTGTGGCAGTGCTCCATTTAATATAGAGATAACATTATACTGAGACGCATTTGACAGGTTCGGTTGCTCCTTCAAAGCTGCTATCTGCACCGGCTTCAGGAACCCATTGTCTTTTATATATTCATAAACCCACTTTTGAACCTGTTCATCAAAATATGAGATATCGACTGCCATAGAAATCGGTATTTTCTTCATATCAACATAATCCATCAATTCAGATATCAGTTCTGTTAATCGTACATATTTCCTTACCTGTCTACCTTTTAATCCAAATGCTTCTCCAACTTCATCGGATGACAACTTCTGGCACTCAGTGCCACAAGTTAAATCAGTTCTGCTTCCTTGTCTTCTCATCGCATCCATTTTCATCTTCAAAGACCATGCTCTTTCACTTGGAAGTATCTCTTCTCGCTGAATGTTCGCATCCAACATTTTTATAATGGCTTCATCATCCGACATTTCTTTTACAATCGCCGGTATCTTCTTTAATCCCACAATGCCTGCCGCATGTAATCTTCTGTGGCCGGATATCATTTCATAATTTCCGGTCTGGTCAGGTCTGACAATTACCGGATTCAATATACCGTTTTCCCTGATGCTATCTACCAGCGTTTCCATCTTATCATCATCCAATACCTTGAACGGATGGTTCGGAAAAGCATGAATCCTTCCAAGTTCTATTTCCTGTGTCCCGGCAATCTCCGGTACCCCCAATAATTCATCCACTGACTGCAATTTGATTTTACCTGCTACTCTTCCTGCCATGTCTTATGCCTCCTTCAACACTTCCTTTGTTAATGCCATATATGCAAATGCCGCTTTTCCTTTCGGATCATAGGAATAAATACTGCTTCCTTCCACACTTACCTCTGATGCCCTGACTGACATTGGTATCTCTGTTGCAAATACTTTTATATTTGCAGAATAGGTATCATAAACCATCAATGAAATGTCTCTGGCATAATTGGTACGGTTATCAACCATAGTCAGAAGAATTCCTTCTATCTTAAGCTTCGGATTCAGCTGCTTCTTTACCCTGCTGATTGTTTTGATCAGCTGTTGTAAACCCTTGACCGGAAGATATGCAGCCTGTACCGGAATCAAAACAGAGTCTGCACATGCCAGCGCATTTATTGTCATCATTCCCAGAGATGGCATGCAGTCTATAATGATGAAATCATAGAACTGTCTCAGCTGGTCTACCATTGTTCTAAGAATCAGTTCCCTGCTCATTACATTTACCAGAGAAACTTCTATTGCTGATAATTCAATATTTGCCGGAATAAGATCCACACCTTCCTTATGATGAAGAATCGTTTTATCCATGTTAAGCGGTTCATCATTTACAATATTCATCATCATGCTTGCCAGAGAATACTCCATATCATCCGGCTCCGGATATCCAAGGCTGATTGTCATGCTTCCCTGCGGATCCGCATCAATCAACAGAACCTTCTTTCCTGACTGCGCCAGGCCGATACCAAGATTCACACATGATACCGTCTTACCTACTCCACCTTTTTGGTTTGATACTGCAATTACTCTACACATAATCTGTCCTCCTATTTATCCCAATTATTTTTCATCCATAACTTCAATATTTCCAATATCTCACGCCGCATCTGTTCCGATGTATAGCTGGCTGGAAAAAACCTGTGAAGTTGCTCATTCTTAAAAACTACTCGGTCAATATCTTTCTGCTTAATTTCACTTAAAATATCTTCCATTGTTTCTACCGTAAGCTTTCCTTCTGAGCTCAGTTTTTTTATTCTGATTGCCTGTGATAAAGATGGTGTACACTGGGCAAAATCCATAGCTTCCAGCATTTCTTCCTGTTCCTTCTTTTTCAGGTAGGAAATCTGGACCGCCGGCGTGAAACCCATGCTGCCATCATCCACTTTTTCCAGAAGCTCCGGTATCAGTTCTGTTATCTTGATATACCTCTGGACCTGCTTCGGACTGTCTCCGCCTTCTTCTCCAATTACTTCAAGGGTCTTTTTCCCGGAATGATGGTCAACTTGACCACATTTTCTTCTGCCGGTTCTTCTTTTGATTGCATCGTACTTCATCTTGTAAGCAAATGCTTTTTCGCTTGGACTGATTCTCTCCCTTTGAAGATTGGAATCTACCATTGAAACCACTGCTTCATCATCCTTCATCGCCCGAATGATTACAGGGACCTTCCGATACCCCAGCTTTTCTGCTGCGAATTTTCTTCGGTGCCCGGATATGATCTCATATACCCCTTCCGGTCTTGGCCGGACAATCAATGGATTCAGTATTCCATATTTCCTGATGCTGTCCTGGAGTTCAATCATCTGACTGTCTGCCTGAACTTTGAACGGATGATTGGCAAAGGATCTCAGTCGTTCCAGCTCGATCTCTACAACTTTTTCATCTGCTTCCCGTTGCTCTGTTTTTTCTTCTATTGGCATTCTTCCTCCTTTTCCCTGAACGTAAAAAAGCCCGCCCAGATTAGAATTGTTTTTCATCTAATCTGAACGGACCTAACCGTCAGGCTCGAATACTTCCAAGCAAGAATATAATGTTATCACTGATTTACAACCCAAACCTCATCCTACACTGTAGTTGAACTCTCCGGGTGGCAATCCAAAAAATCATAATGGGTGGCAGTTTTTCATTTTCGGTGGCAGATTTTGTATCTAGCGGTAATCTTCGGTGGCAAGTTGCCACCCAAAATCGCTCCAAAAACAAAAATTGCAGTAATAATTGTGGTCAACTATTACTGCAAAAATGGCTGTTCCCAGCGGGAATCGAACCCACAACTAGCGCTTAGGAGGCGCTTGTTATATCCATTTAACTATGAGAACGAATGCCGTATTTTCGGGCTTTTCAGCCTCTTTGGTATCGGCAACCATATTTATGAATCCAATCACTCTCGTGATGAATTACCTCTATTTCTTATTCTGACATCACAGGCGCCATTGCTGGAATCGAACTCCAAGTTTATCCCTTTTTCTTTCCAACGGGTCCAACCATGGTTGAACCTTAGGAGGGCCCCGTTATATCCATTTAACTAAGGGGACAAATGCCGTATTTTCGGGCTTTTCAGCCACTTTGGCATCGGCAGCCATATCTATGAATCCAATCACTAAGTGATGAATTTCTATTGTATCTTAAATCAACATCTCAATCAATTCCGGTTAGAATCGAACTCTGACTTATTCCCATTTCCCTTGCCTCGGGATTAACCATGGTTAAACCTTAGGAGGCGCTTGTTATATCCATTTAACTATGAGAACGAATGCCGTATTTTCGGGCTTTTCAGCCACTTTGGAACCGGCAACCATATTTATGAATCCAATCACTTTCGTGATGAATTACCTCTATTTCTTATTCCGACATCTCAAGCGACATTCCTTGAATCGAACTCCAAGTTATACCCTTTCTATTTCTCACGGGTCTAACCATGGTTGAACCTTAGGAGGCGCTTGTTATATCCATTTAACTATGAGAACGAATGCCGTATTTTCAGGTTTTAAGCCTCTTTGGCAACGGCTGCCATATCTAATTTTGATAACAGATACTTCCCTGAAGCCAGATGGTTCCCTTAAACCGTCTTCCAACCGCAGGTTCACCTAATAAATCCTTTTGATTAATACAGATACTAAACGGAATATCATTGCAAACTAAATCCATTACATATACGTTTTCACCGGTATATTCATTTTGTAAAAATCTGCAATCCATAATATCTCCAAGAATTGCATACTGATCGCTTTCAATTCCATAAGGCATAAAATAATTTTCTACAATACTCAAAATATCTTCCCGCATAATTCGTCTTGAAAGAAGTGAGTATGTATCAATATCTTCCAATGTAAGATTTTCAATTGCATTCTCATCACCGTTTCTCGCGGCAGCAATCATATTGTTACGCTCTATCTTTTGTTGTTCAAGCTGTTTATGCTTTTTTTCATCCTTATTAATTGGAAGTAATATCTTACCATCTGTAGAAAGACCACTCAAAACGACTCCCTTCTTTTGGAGCCGAAACATCGGATTGTTCTTTTCTGCCAGATAATCAACCACATTCTGTAGATAAAAAATAAGTGTTACACCCACACGTACCTCATCACAGATTCCTGCATAGGATTCTTTTTCT
Organism: uncultured Roseburia sp.; assembly: GCA_945787015.1. GTDB lineage: Bacteria > Bacillota > Clostridia > Lachnospirales > Lachnospiraceae > Roseburia. The sequence continues at coordinate 26,412 of CALZGM010000034.1, read as the reverse complement.
GCATGCTTTTCAATATCCGGCTTTTCCTGTGTGGAAAGTGTATTCCCACAAAAATACGGATAATAATAATCCAAATGAAAGGTATCGTCTTCATCAAAAGTTCCCCGTAAAGAAATACCAAAAAAATCTCCATATTCTTTACTAAGCTCTGCAAACTCATTTCCTTCCGAATCTTCTGCAGCCTTCTGAACAGTCGGATGATCGATGATTTTTTGAAACAGTGTTTCCAATTCTTCTTTTGTAATCTTGGAAAATCCTACTGCCCGCAAAAACTTATGCATTTCACATCCTCCTTTCAACGTACAACTTAATCATTATATAACATAATGATTTATTTTTCAATTTTTATTCTATAATTGCTAAAATAGAAATATTTTTATTTTTCTTTAAATTAAAATAATTTTCTCCAATTGTCTCATCTTCATTTAAAACTGCAACAACCGGATGAATCGTATCTTCCGTCTGTGTAATTACCACCCCGGTATCTCCGGTATTTAACTTTACCTTTGTTCCAACGGGATAACGGGCTATCATTTTTTCAATTGCTTTTACAACCTTCTTTTCATATAATACGTCTGCAGCTTCAATAATATACTCCAAAGCCGCCTGTACATTTGTACGTTTACATTCCATCCCGGAAACCAGGCAGTCAAATGCATCACAGACTTGTAAAATATTACATTCTATTTCCTTTGTTTTTTGATGTAACGGAAATCCGGATCCATCTTTACGCTCGTGATGCGACAAAATCATTTTCTTTGCACTATCATTTAACCAATACTCATGTTCTAAAGCGGAATATGCCAAAATAGAATGCTTTTTAAATTCAAATGCTTCTGTCATGGTATTCTTCTTTGGATCATAATTAATATATGGTACCGTAATATAGCGTAAACCAAGATCATGAAGAAGACATCCCAACGCAACCGTCCGGATTTCTTCTTCACTCAATTTCAGTTTTTTTGCAACCGCAATGGAAAGAAAGGTAACCATAATTGTATGCTCATAAAGATTACCATCTCTTTCTTCAAAATCAATTACTATTCGTTCATCTACATTCATCATATCACGAATAATATCCTGTGCTAATGGTTCAATCTCACGTAAACCATCTTTTCCGTTATAGATATGATTTTCCAGAATTTTCTTGACACGATTCACATATTCTGAAAAAATCTCCTTTTTCATGAACTGGTGAGGGTTTTCAAACTGTACATATGGATCTTCAATGCTTACCGTATCAATCCCCAAAAACGAAAGTAAATCCAAGTATTCCGGTTTTAAAACTGTCCCCTTTGTAATTAAAACTTCCTTTTCCTCTGTCACCACTGACTCAGCAAGAACCTCTCCGCCTTTTAGTGACCTTACCTGACGTATTCTCATCCTCTAAACCCATCAAAATTTATTTTGCAGGAACTTCTGCCTCCATGGCCATTTTAAGAGCTTCCTGCTCTTCCTCAGACAAAACAATAATGGAATTTCCATCCACAATTTCTTTGATGTATGTATAACAACCTTCTCTGGTATGCATTGCATTAATAATGTAACCATTATTTCTTCCATCTAACATAGCAAGAGAAAAACTTAATTTACCTCCCATCTCATGAAGTGCATCATATTTTACCAATCCCATCTTCTGATATGCAAGTTTCATATTCTTAAAAAGTAATCTAATATTTTTCTCATTCAAAGAATTTGCTTCTAATAGATTATCGACCTGATTCAATCGTTTTATTAATGTCTCTTCCAAATTCTTTCCATTTTTTCCACTCATAAAAACCTTATAAGCTTTTTTTAGCTTTTTCATCTGTACCATATTAACAATAACTAGAATCATTAATATGAGAACCACTGCTAAAAGACCAATAATAATAAAATCTGAATCAAAACCTAAATATTGTGAAATCATATAACTACCTCATTTCATATTAGAACATGTGTTCTATTTACCAATTTTTCTCATTAAATCAATGATACGGTCCAACTCATCCATTGAATAATATTCAATTTCAATTTTTCCTTTTTTTTCATCCTTTCGGTTAATAGCAACTTTTGTTCCAAGAATCCCTTTCATGGTTTCTTCTAAATCACTAAAAATTGCTTCCATCTTAGGATCAATCTTTTCTTCTTTCTTAGGCTTACTCTCTTCTTTTTCCTGCTGAATTTTTTTTACCAGCTTTTCTGTTTCACGAACACTCAGCTTTTCGTCAAAAATCTTTTGAGCAACCTGATACTGTTTCTCCTGATTTTCAATACCGAGTAATGCACGTGCATGACCGGTAGAAATCATATCGTCAATCACCATTTGCTGAACTTTTTCATTCAGCTTTAGAAGACGCATAGAATTTGTAACAGCTGTCCTACTCTTTGAAACACGTTCAGCTACTTCATCCTGTTTCAAATTGAATTCTGTTAAAAGTCTTTTGTAGGCGATTGCTTCTTCAATTGGATTTAAATTTTCTCTCTGAATATTTTCAATCAAAGAAATTTCAACAATTTCCTGATCTGTTAAATCCTTAATAATAACCGGTACTTCTTTTAAACCTGCTAGCTTTGCAGCTCTCCATCTTCTTTCACCGGCGATAATTTCATAATAACCTTTTTTATCTTGAACAAGTAAAGGTTGTAATACACCAAACTGTTTGATAGATTCGGATAATTCTAGTAAAGCATCCTCATCAAAATTCTTACGAGGTTGTTCACGATTTGGCTCTACCTTTTTAATATCCATTAAGATTCCTTCAATACTTTTTTCATCTTTCATTGGAGAATTACCACTTGTTTTTGTAGGAGCTACTTTATTTGTAATTAAGGAATCAAGACCTTTTCCTAAACCAGCTTTTTTTGTTGCCATAATTTATGCCTCCACCCTTTCCATTACTTCTTTTGCAAGTGAACGATAACTTTCTGCTCCGGCAGACTTTGCATCATACATATTAATTGGTAATCCATGTGATGGAGCTTCTGCCAAACGAATATTTCTTGGAATCAATGTATCATAAATTTTTGCTTCAAGATTTGCTTTTACACTTTCTACTACCTGCACAGATAAATTTGTTCTTACATCATACATTGTAAATACGACTCCATCAATGGTAAGATTTGGATTTAATCTCTGTTGAACCAAATCGATAGTATGCATTAACTGACTTAAACCTTCCAAAGCATAATATTCACATTGAATTGGAACTAAAATAGAATCTGCAGTTGTCATTGCATTGATTGTTAACATATTTAAGGATGGAGGACAATCAATAATAATAAAATCATAATCATCCTTAATATAATCAACTGCATTTTTTAATATATATTCTTTTTCGTTAATACCTAATAATTCGATTTCTGCTCCGGCTAAATTCACATTAGAAGGAATTACTTTCATTCCTTCCACTACCGTATCTGTCATACTTTCTTTAATAGAACATTCATCCAACATCAGTTCATATACTGTATTTTCCAACTCACTCTTATCAACACCTAATCCACTTGTCATATTTCCCTGTGGATCTAAATCTATTGTTAACACTTTCTTTCCTGCCTCTGCCAGGCAAGCTGCTAAATTTATAGCAGTAGTTGTTTTACCTACTCCACCTTTTTGATTTGCAATTGCAATTACTCTTCCCATTTGTATTTCCTTCCTTATATAAAAAATCTAATAATGATTATACTATACATTTCTATAAAAATCTAGTTCAGAAAATAATTTCATATTGAATGTTTCACGTGAAACATTCTCATTTTCTTTTCAAACTGTTGTATTTAGTTATATTATTAAATACAAAATATTGTAGATTTTTTCTGTGAAACACATAAAAAGAGAAATGTTTCACGTGAAACATTTCTCTTTGTTTTTTATTATATTAGATAGTAATTAAATTATTGCGAATTGCAAATACTGCTGCTTGTGTACGGTCAGTAACTTCAATTTTTTTAAATATATTTGAGATATGGTTTTTAACAGTACGTTCACTAATATCTAATTTTTCAGCGATTTCTTTGTTATACATACCAATAGATAAATTTTTTAAAACCTCTAATTCTCTTCTGGTAAGACTTTCTATTTTCATTACATCCTTATCCCTGTCAATCATCTTAGCATTCAATACTGGAATAAGACTTGGCTGAATATAATTTTCACCATTTACAACTGAAATAATTGCTTTTTTCAATTCTGCTGATTCAGAGTCTTTTAACAAATATCCATTTACTCCAATATCAACTGCTTTTAATAAATATTCCACCTCACTATGAATTGTTAATACAAGAACTTTAATTTTTATTCTCTTTTCTTTCATTTTTTGAAGCACTTCAAGACCATTCATATTTGGCATATTGATATCCAATAATAAAACATCCGGTGTTACTGTCTCTAATTTATTTAAACATTCAACACCATCACATGCTTCAGCTACTACTTTAAAATCTCCTTCTAATTCCAGTAATTGTTTTAATCCCTCACGGATCATAGAATGATCGTCTGTAATCATTACATTTATAGCCACTTATCTTTCCTCCTTATTATTAATAGGCACTCTTACTAATATTTTTGTTCCTTCATTCTTTTTTGAATGTATCGCTATTTCACCTGATAAAAGATATACTCTTTCTTTCATCATTGATAATCCAAATCCGGAATTGTCTTTTCTGTTTGAAACATCTAAATTTTCCACATCAAACCCAACCCCATCATCTTCAATTGAAATACTTACTTCATTTATTTCATATATTAATTTCACAGCTATAGCAGAAGAATTTGCATACTTGATTGCATTATTACATGCTTCTTGAATAATGCGAAGAAGAGTAATACCTATCACAGGATTAATTTGATATGGCTCTCCTTCTATCGTAAAATTTATATTGCATGCTTTTTCATTTTTTAATTTATCTAAAGCACGTTCAATAGTAATTTCTAAACCAATATCATCAAATGACATTGGACGCAAATTATAAATCATTTGTCTGGTATCATTAATAATATCACGAAGTGTCCTTGACATCATCGTAAGTTCTAACTTACACCGAATTGGATCCATATCAATTAACTTACTGCAAAGTTCAATTTTATGAATCATACTTGTAAGATTCTGTACAGTAGAATCATGAAGTTCTCTGGAAATTCTTTGTCTCTCGTTTTCCTGTGTTTCCAATAAAGTTAAACGATAAATATCACTATCCAGTTCTATCTTTACGTTTTTTTCAGAAGTAGACTTTGCAACTTTGATTACACTACTCAACTCATCGATTTTTTGTATCATTTCTGTTTGTATGGATTTTTCTTGATCCATTTGATGTATGATGTCTTTTTGCTTTTCTTTTAACTCCTGAATTTGAGCTTTATTTTTAGCATTCACATTCCTAGGTGAAAATGATTCATAACATACATCCGTACTTTCATCCAGAAACTTTATGAACTCAATATTTTCTTTTAATTGTATTTCTAAATTTGCAATAGTTTTATCTATCTGAATTTTTTCTTCTAAATACTCTTCTTGCAATTTTTCAAGATAAGCACATACCATCTGTTGACCTCGAACATATGTTTGTATATAAAACTAAAGTACCATAATTATTCTATACTATTTTTTTCATTCTGAAAAGATATTTTTTATTTAAATTTAAATTGTATAACATCATAAAAATAGTTATAATATAGAAAAGGGGGTAACCTATCTATGAAAAAGAATGTCAAACATTTTATTTTATTAACAGCCTTAGCTGCAGGTGCGATTCATGCAGTTAATCGTTTCATTACCACAACAGCGGAAATGAAAAATATTTTAACAACTACAAAGGGACAATTCTATAATTGGAAAAATGGTTCTATTTTTTATATGAAGCGCGGAACCGGTTCTCCTGTTTTACTTGTCCACAGTTTAGACCCAATCTGTTCATCCAAAGAATGGACAAATCTTATTAAAAAGCTGGAAAAGAATCACACTGTCTATACGTTAGATCTTCTTGGCTGTGGCAGATCAGACAAACCATATCTGACCTATACCAATTATCTGTATGTACAATTAATTACAGATTTTATCAAAGACATTATTGGCGAAAAAGTAGATGTGATTGCAAGTAACCGTTCTTTATCCTTTGTCGTTCTTGCACACAACAATAATAAAGAGATTATTAATAAAATTATCGGTATCAATCCACCTGAATTAAATTCTTTAAAAATAAATCCGGATAAATTTGCAAGTGTCCGCAAAATAATTTTAGAATTACCAATTATTGGTACCTTTGTTTACCATATTTTAATTAGTAATGCAAATATCACAAAAACATTCCAGGAAAGATACTTTGCAAAACCTCAGCTTATTTCCGGAAAATTAATCGATGCTTTTTATGAAGGTGCACATAAGAAAAATAGTGGTGGTAAATATCTGATGGCAAGTATTGAAGGTCATTATACCGATAATAGCATCAATCACGCTTTGGAAAAATTAGATATTCCTCTTTATTTGATTCAGAGCAGATATGGAGACAACTTCGTAAAGAAAATTGATGAATACTGCAGAATCAATCCTTCGATTGAGGCTGCATATATCTCAAATGCAAAGGAACTTCCTCACTTAGAAGTGACTGATAAACTCTTTGAAATTGTTGATATATTTTTAAATAACTAGTTAAAAAGCGGTTGCAAATAAATTGCAGCCGCTTCATTATTATAACTATATTATAATGGCATTTTTGATGGTGTTCCTGCTTTTCTGGGATAAGCTTTTGGTGTACTCTTTACTTTTTCAATCATAACAAAGGAACGCTTCTGATTGGACAATTCAAATTTAAACACATCTTTTATCTGTCCGCCTAAAATAGAAATTGCTTTTTGGGCTCCGTTTACTTCTTCTTCAATTTCGCCGGATTTATATGAAATAAATTTACCACCTATTTTTACAAATGGAATGCAATATTCTCCTAAAGTTGAAAGATTTGCCACAGCTCTTGATACAACCAAATCATAAGATTCTCTATATTCTTTGTTTCGCGCGAGTTCTTCTGCTCTGGCATGAACCGTTTTTACTTTTTTTAATCCCAATTCATCAATCACTTCATCCAAAAATTTAATACGTTTATTTAAAGAATCTGCTAACGTAATTTCAATTTCAGGAAAAGCAATTTTCAAAGGAATTCCCGGAAAACCCGCACCGGTCCCCATATCCAATACTTTTAACGGTTTTGATAAATCATACACCTTACATAAAGAAATGCTATCTAAAAAATGTTTTTCAATGACTTCATCATACTCTGTAATTGCAGTAAGATTCATGACTTTATTTTTTTCAATTAACATTTCATAGTAGGATAAGAACTGCTCAATTTGATGATCCGATAAATTTATATTCAGTTTTTCTAATCCTTCCTTAAATTTATCTAACTGATATTCCATAAAAGGAAACCTCTTTCTTCTTTAAATTTATGAAGTATGTTTCATTTGCTCCATATATACCAGTAATACAGAAACATCCGCAGGAGAAACACCGGAAATACGGGAAGCTTGTCCTATAGAAATCGGATGATATAATTTTAATTTCTGTCTTGCTTCAATTCGAAGACTTGGTACTTCATCATAATTGATATCTTCCGGAATCCGCTTCTTCTCCAGTTTTTTAAAGTTCTCCACTAACTTAATCTGTCTGGTAATATAACCATCATACTTGATGTTAATGTTCACTTGTTCTACAACATCATAAGGTAATTCAGGTCTGTTTTTATCAATTGGAGCAAGCTTTTCATAATCCAGTTCAGGTCGTCGAATTAATTCAGCTAAGGTCACACCTGTATTAAGAGGAATACTGTCATAGCTTTCCAATAGAGCCTGCACTTCTTTATTCGCACCAATACGTTCTTCTGAAACTCTTTCCATTTCTTTCTGAATTAAAACTTCCTTTTCACAAACCCAGTCATACCTCTCTTTTGAAATTAATCCTATTTCATAACCAATCTTTGATAAACGTAAATCTGCATTATCCTGGCGTAGCAATAAACGATATTCTGCACGGGAAGTCATCATACGATATGGTTCCTTATTTTCTTTTGTAACCAAATCATCTATTAATACACCAATGTATGCCTGCGAACGATCTAATACTACCTGCTCTCTTCCCAATACTTCCATTGAAGCATTAATACCGGCCATAAGACCCTGACATGCTGCTTCTTCGTAACCACTACTGCCGTTAAACTGTCCGCCTGCAAACAAACCTTTTATTTTCTTAAATTCCAAAGTCGCATAGAGCTGATTTGGATTTATACAATCATATTCAATCGCATAAGCATTACGAACAATTTTCACATTTTCTAATCCTGGAAGAGTACGATACATTTCATGCTGTACATCCTCAGGTAAAGAAGAGGACATTCCCCCTACATACATTTCATTGGTATTTAAACCTTCCGGTTCAATAAAAATCTGATGACGGTCTTTATCTGCAAATTTTACAACCTTATCTTCAATAGAAGGACAGTAACGTGGACCGGTTCCTTCAATAATTCCTGCATAAAGAGGAGAACGGTCTAAATTATTACGAATAATTTCATGTGTTTTCTCATTTGTATAAGTTAACCAACAGGATACCTGGTCAATCTGTACATCCTCCGGATTTGTTGTGAAAGAAAATGGAACGACTCTTTCATCCCCCTTTTGTTCCTGCATTTTTGAAAAATCGATAGAACGTTTATCAATACGGGCCGGAGTACCTGTTTTAAACCGAAGCATCTCAATACCATTTTCCACTAAAGAATCTGTTAAATAATTTGCTGCCTGCAAACCATTTGGTCCGGTATGTGTAATTAATTCACCGGTTAAACACCTTGCACGTAAATAAGTACCGGTACATAAAATGACTGCTTTACAATGATAAGTTGCACCGGAGTATGTTCTTAAACCAAGGATTCTTTTTTCAAAAACACCTTCTGTCTTATATTCTTCTGTAAGAATCTCAGAAACTTCAGCCTGGCGAATGGTAAGATGATCTGTATTTTGTAAAGTTTTTCTCATCTCCATCGTATAATTCATTTTATCAGCCTGAGCTCTTAAAGAGTGAACAGCGGGACCTTTTGATTTATTCAACATTTTAGACTGAATAAAAGTTTTGTCGATATTTTTTCCCATCTCGCCACCAAGAGCATCTATTTCTCTAACCAGATGCCCCTTTGAGCTTCCGCCTATATTTGGATTACAAGGCATTAATGCGATACTGTCTACACTAACTGTAAAAATAATTGTTTCAAGTCCAAGTCTGGCAGCAGCTAATGCTGCTTCACATCCTGCGTGCCCCGCACCAACAACTGCTACATCATATGTTTCTTCCAATAAATTACGATTCATCTTAAACCTCTCCTGGCAACTTATTTGCCGGTACAAAACTTACTAAAGATTTCATTTACCAGATCATCTTCGACTGATTCACCTATAATGGTTCCAAGTTCCTCATAAGCATTCATTAAATCAATGGAATAAAAATCTTCCGGCATTCCATCTTCAATACTCTTTAATACTAAATGTAAACTCTTAATAGATTCTTGTAAAGAATTTTTGTGACGAATATTTGTAATATAAACTTCATCATTAAAAGATACTTCTCCCTGAAAGAACATTTCTTTTATGGTATTCTCCAATTCATCTATTCCAAGCTGTTCTTTTGCAGAAATCTGTATCATCTTTTTATCCACATATTTTAAAATATCAGAGGCGGTTGTCAACGGTTTTAAATCAGATTTGTTTAAAAGAATAATTGCCTGCCTATCCTTTAACATTTCCATAATTTCAAAATCATTTTCATCCAAAGAAGTCGAAGTATCAACCACATAAATAATCAAATCAGCATTATTTAAATATTTCTTTGCTCTGTCAACACCTATTTTTTCTACTATATCATCTGTTTCACGAATACCTGCAGTATCAATCACATTTAAAATAATCCCATTTAAGTTAATTTGTTCTTCTAATACATCTCTGGTTGTTCCGGCAATATCTGTTACAATAGCACGTTCTTCTCCAACTAGTGTATTTAACAAAGAAGATTTTCCGGCATTTGGTTTACCTACAATTACCGTAGTAATACCTTCTTTCAAAAATTTTCCATTATCACTATTTTTTAATAGAACTTCTATTTTACTTATTACTTCATTTACAATTACAAACAATCTTTCTCCATATCCGTCAATACTCACATGTTCCGGATCATCCAATGCACTTTCAATAAAAGCAATTTCATGAATAATTTTACTACGAACTTCTTTTACTTTATCAGATACTGCACCGGATAACTGACTTAAAGAACTCTTTAATGCAAATTCATTTTTAGAATGAATAATGTCCATGACCGATTCAGCCTGCGATAAATCAATTCTTCCATTTAAAAATGCACGTTTTGTAAATTCACCCGGTTCTGCAGGTCTTGCTCCATATTTTAAAACGGTTTCAAGAACTCTCTTTACAACATAAACACCACCATGACAATCAATTTCGATGGTGTCTTCCTTTGTATAGCTTTTTGGTTCTTTCATCAAAAGAACCATAACTTCATCAATCAGTTCCTTTCCATCATAAATATGGCCATAATGAATCGTATGCGTTGGCATTTCACTAATCTTTTTATTATTTTTCATTACAAAAATCTGATCAATGATAGAAAGAGCTTCACTTCCGCTGATACGGACGATTCCGATTCCTGAATTTGACATTGCAGTAGCAATTGCAGCAATTGTATCTGTCTTCATGAAAATACCTCCGGTCTTTAACCTTCCCTTTAAAAAAGGGTATCCGTGTTCACTGCCTCTGGCAAGGAATGGATACCCTCATTATGCTGACTATCTTTTTAATGTAACAACTACATGTCTGTAAGGTTCTTCCCCTTCACTATGAGTTGTAACAAATTTATCATTCTGTAATGCAGAATGAATCACTCTTCTTTCAAAAGGATTCATTGGCTCTAAAGAAACAGGACGCTTTGTTCTCTTTACTTTATAAGCAATGTTCTTCGCAAGATTCTCTAAGGTTTCTTTTCTTCTCTTACGGTAATCTTCTGTATCAATTTTAACCTTAACATATTCATCAGAATTCTTATTTACTGCAAGATTTGTTAAATACTGAAGAGAATCTAATGTTTGTCCACGTTTTCCAATGAGAACACCCATTTCATCTCCCTTTAATTCTACAGAATAATTATTATCAGTATTTGTTACCTGAATCTCAACTTCAAGTTCCATTGCATCAAATACTTTACCTAAAAATTCACGAATCACATCTTCTGTTGAGCATTTTTTACGAGCTTTAATAACTGCAGCTTTACTTCCGATTCCTAAAAATCCTGTACTTCCTTTTTCAATTACTTCATATTCAATCTGATCACTGGTAGCGCCTAATTTAATAAGTGCTTCTGTAACAGCATCATCTACTGTCTTAGCGGAAACTTCAATATATTCCATAACAGGTACCCCTACCTTCCTATTTTTTATTATTTCTTTCGTTAAAATCTTTTACCATATTTGCTTTTGCAGTCATACTACCAGGCTTTGCATTTGCCTTTGCTGCCATAGCTTTTTCTAATAAGGCTTCTTTTTCAGCAGAATTTTGTATATTTGCTTTTGCATCCATAGTTTTTGTATTCATCTGAGCAGCATTTCTTATCTGGTTTTCGGCAATTCCAAGCTTTTCACGTTTTTTCTTAGCTTTTTCTTCATTCTTCTTAATAATATCATCCAGATTAATTTTATCAAAATGCTTATTTAAGAAGTACTGCTGGACAAGTCGAACGACTGAACTCATTACCCAGTAAATACCAAGACCAACAGGAACCGTAAAACACATTACCAATGAGAATAAAGGCATTGTCTTATTCATCATATTCATCTGCTGAGCCATTGTATCATTTTGATCGTTGCTGCCTGAAGAAGGCATCATCTTCATATTTAATACCTGAAATAAATAAGAAGCAACAGGCACCAATAAAGCTACAAATGCAACAACAAATGCACCGGATGAAAAACCATCTTTTATAATCTGCCATGGTGTATCTGAAATATTTAAAGGTCCAAAATAATTAATCTTAGAAACTGTTTCATAAGTAGCATCAATCGTTGCTTCTAAGTTTGGAAATGCTTCAGCTAATGAATTCCATCCTTTTGTTCCTAATTTTCCAAGTACATCAACTGTATAATTAGCTAACGCTGTCTGATCGGTTACTGTAAAATCAACTGCAGGTGCTGTAAATATCTTATTTTCAGCTACAAGAGTTGTCATCTTTTCAGCAAATCCGTTTGTAGCCATAATACCATTTACTAATTCACTAAAACTTTCTTTTACACCGGTTACATAAGCCGGTACGTTCATAAATACACGATAAAGTGCAAATAAAATCGGCATCTGAATTAACATCTGACCACAGCTACCTGTCATGGAAACACCGTATTTTTCATAAACACGCTGTGTTTCTTCATTCATAGCCATCATAGATGCCTGATCTTTTTTATTTTCATATTTTTTTCTAATAGCATTCAGTTCCGGCTGCATCTTCTGAGATAATTTTGAGAACTTCTGCTGCTTATAGGTTAATGGGAACATTAACGTATAAATAACAATTGTAAAAATGATAATGGCCAATCCAACATTTCCAATTCCGATTGCTGCCATTACTTCATAAATTCCATTCATTAACCATCCAAGAATTTTTGCAATTGGTCCAAGAATTGACCCGTCATATGCAGTTAATAACATTTCTGACACTTAAAATACCTCCACTATGGAACTGGATCATATCCACCTTTTGAAAAAGGATTACATCTTAATATCCTCCATAAAGCCAATGCGCCACCTTTTAGGGTCCCATATTTTTCAATAGCCTCTAATCCATATGTAGAACATGTCGGATAATAAGGACATTTCGTTGTTTTCATTGGAGAAAGATATTTTCTATAAAACTTAATTAACGCAATTAATATTCTTTTCAAAATGATTCCATCTTCTTTTCTGAATCTTTTTTTATAATACCGTGAAGACCTCCAAGATGTAACATTGCACTTGCTATTTCATGATAACCTACTTCACGTGCCGTACTTCTTGCGATGACTACAATGTCTAAACCACTATTAAACATGTCTTCATGTAGTCTGTAACTTTCCCGGATTAAACGGGTAACATGATGTCTTATAACACTATTTCCTACTTTTTTACTTACTGATATTCCGATACGATTTTCTTCTGTTTCATTTTTTAGAACGTACATAACCAAATATTTATTTGCATAAGATTTACCTTTTCGATATACGTTCTGGAAGTCTCTGTTTTTCTTCAATGAATCTGAAAATTTCATATATTAGATTCCTTTTCATCTTAAAAGAAGAAAAGACCACATAATATGTGGCCTAAGCTGATAATTTCTTTCTACCTTTTAATCTTCTTGCAGCCAATACTTTTCTTCCGCCTGCAGTGCTCATTCTGCTTCTAAATCCATGAACTTTCGCTCTCTGTCTCTTTTTTGGTTGGAATGTCATCTTCATTATTAATCCACCTCCTCTACGTTAGAAAACATCATGTTCCATTATATCAAAAAAATTGTCCAAGTCAAGCTAAAAATGTTGAAAATTCCTTGTTTACATAAGTTATCCTCAATTTGTGGATAACTTGTGGATAAAAATATAATATTCTGTTTATATATAAATAGAATCCTTAATTTTCTAGGTTCATAATGATATCAAAATTATTCACAAAGCTTTATTTGGCTTATTTAGACATTTTTATATCCACACTTTATCCCCACCACATGAACTTTTTTTCCACACAATTTAGCGTTGATAAAAGCTCTAAAATATTGTAGAATAGTTTATAGAATGCATTTAGAAATCGGAGTTAAAAAATGGACCTTATTTTAGATAAATGGGATGAAATTTTACAAACAGTAAAAACAGAACACGATATTACAGATATTTCTTTTGATACCTGGATTAAACCTTTGGAAGTATATGGTGTAGAAGGAAATACACTTTATATTCTTGTGCCATCTGTCCAGATGACATTAAATTATATTTCTAAAAAATATTATCTTCCTTTAAAAGTGGCAATTACTGAACTAACAGGAATTGAATATGAAATAAAATTCATTTTACCGGATCAGGCTGCCACCTTAAAATCAACACTTAATAATAAAGAAAAGAAAAATTTTTCCACAGAAGCAGCTGAAAAGTCAAATCTGAATCCAAATTATACATTTGAAACCTTCGTTGTAGGAAGTAATAATCGTTTTGCCCACTCTGCTTCTTTAGCAGTTGCAGAATCACCGGGTGAAGCCTATAATCCACTCTATATCTATGGAGGACCGGGACTTGGAAAAACACACCTGATGCATTCCATCGGTCATTTCATATTAAAAAATAATCCTGATACAAAGGTTTTGTACGTAACCTCAGAGGATTTCACAAACGAAGTAATTGAATCTATTCGAAGCGGTAATGCTTCTGCCATGAACAAACTTCGTGAAAAATATCGAACAATTGATGTACTTATGGTAGATGATGTACAGTTTATTATAGGAAAAGAAAGCACACAGGAAGAATTTTTCCATACGTTCAACTCTCTTCATTCTGCCGGAAAACAAGTTATTTTAACTTCAGATAAACCTCCAAAAGATATGGAGACTTTAGAAGAACGTATCCGTTCCCGCTTTGAATGGGGCCTTATGGCAGACATCGGTATTCCGGACTATGAAACAAGAATGGCCATTCTTCGTAAAAAAATTGAAGCAGATGAAATGAATTTAAGTGATGATATTTTAAATTACATCGCTAATAATATAAAGTCTAATGTTCGAGAACTCGAGGGCGCTTTAAATAAACTGCTTGCATACTCTAATCTCGAAAAAACAGATATCACAATGGAAATAGCAATGAAAGAACTTCAGAATATTATTACACCGGACAAGCCCAGAGAAATTACACCACAGCTTATCATTGAAGTAGTTTCTGAACATTTTCAGATTTCCTTAGACCAGATGATATCAAAAAATAGAAGTAATAACATTGCAAAACCAAGACAGATTGCGATGTTCCTATGTAAAACAATGACTGAGACTCCACTTGATTCCATTGGAGCTTTACTTGGTGGAAGAGACCATTCCACAATTATCCACGGTATCAACAAAATTGCCGAAGAATATGAGACAAACAGTCAGACAAAAAGCCTTATTGAGACCATAAAGAAAAAGATTAATCCTAATTAACATGAAGTTATTCACATGATATTAAGATGAAATCCCTAAGGTTTTCACAAGGTTATAAAGGTGTTTTTCCCTTGTATTATATGGCTTTGAAGTACTTATAAACATATAAACACCTCTTAATAATAATACTTTTAATATCTTTTTATAATTATATATATGCAGCGCTATCGCTTATCAGGAAGGAGTTATTCACAATGAAATTAATCTGTTCAAAAGCAAACTTATTACATGGAGTTAATATTGTTTCAAAAGCTGTTCCTACCAGAACTACCATGGCTATTTTAGAATGTATCTTAATTGATGCATCTACAAATGAAATTAAATTAACAGCAAATGATATGGAATTGGGAATTGAAACAAAAATAGAAGGAGAAATTGCAGAAAGAGGTGTCATTGCATTAGATGCAAAGATTTTTTCTGAAATTGTCCGTAAATTACCTGATAGCGAAGTTGTCATTGAAACAGATACATCTTTTAAAACTACAATTACTTGTGAAAAAGCAAAATTCAATATAATTGGTAAATCAGGAGATGATTTTTCTTACATTCCATTTATAGAAAGAAAAGAATGTATCGCTATCTCCCAGTTTACTTTAAAAGAAGTAATCAGACAGACCATTTTCTCTATTGCCGATAATGATAACAATAAGTTAATGACAGGTGAACTTTTTGAAATCAATGAAAACAAATTAAAAGTTGTTTCATTGGATGGACATCGTATTTCAATTCGTAACATTGAATTAAAAAATACCTATGATCATAAAAAAGTTGTTGTTCCTGGAAAAACATTGCAGGAAGTGAGCAAGATTTTACCGGGAAGTTTAGAAGAAGATGTAAATATTTATTTGTCTGACAATCATATTATTTTTGAATTTGATAATACAACTGTTGTTTCCAGATTAATTGAAGGAGAATATTTCAGAATTGAACAGATGCTTTCTTCTGATTACGAAACAAAGATAAAAATTAATAAACGTGAATTGTTAGATTGTATCGATCGTGCAACTCTTTTAGTAAAAGAGGGCGATAAGAAACCAATTATTATGAATATTACAGATTCCAATATGGAATTAAAAATTAATTCCTTCATTGGTTCTATGAATGAAGATATTGATGTTGTAAAAGAAGGAAAAGATATTTTGATTGGATTTAATCCGAAATTCTTTATTGATGCATTAAGAGTCATAGATGAAGAAGAAGTGAATCTCTATATGGTGAATCCAAAAGCTCCTTGTTTTATCAAAGACGATGAAGGAAAATTCATCTATTTAATTTTACCTGTAAACTTTAATGCGGCCAACAGTTAAGAGAGGAACTTTATTAGATGATTACTGTTAATATTAGAGAAACAGACGAATTTATTAAATTAGGACAGGCTTTAAAAAAAGCCGGATTAGTAGAAACAGGTGTAGATGCAAAGTTCTTTATTCAGGATGGACAGGTTACTTTGAATGGAGAAGTAGAGTATCAGCGCGGAAAAAAACTCTATAATGGAGATGTTGTTTCTTTTAATGGAGAGACAATTCAAATTGTAAAATGATTATAAAATCAATTGAATTAAAAAATTTTCGGAATTATGAAGATTTAACTATTTCATTTGATCAAGGCACGAATATTTTATATGGCAATAATGCGCAGGGAAAAACGAATATTTTGGAAGCTGCTTATTTGAGCGGAACTTCAAAGTCTCATAAGGGAAGCAAAGATAAAGAAATGATTCGTTTTCATGAGCAGGAAGCTCATATCAGAACTGTGGTGGAAAAAAAGCAGCCGGGAACGAATATCAGTAAGGAATATCAGATTGATATGCATTTAAAACAAAACCGTTCCAAGGGAATTGCCATTAATCAGATTCCTATCAAAAAAGCAAGTGAGCTTTTTGGAATTTTAAATATGGTGTTTTTTTCGCCGGAAGATTTGAATATTATAAAAAATGGTCCTGCCGAACGAAGAAGATTTTTAGATTCTGAATTGTGTCAGCTGGATAAAATTTATCTTTCAGACCTCACCAATTACAATAAAATTCTAAATCAGCGCAATAAATTACTAAAAGATATGGTTTATAGACCTGATTTAGGGGATACACTTTCGGTATGGGATACACAATTGGTAGAAACAGGAAAGAAAATTATAAAACGAAGAAAACAGTTTATTGAAGAATTAAATGAAATTGTTTACAGGATTCACTACAAAATATCCGGTGAAAAAGAAGAATTGTTTTTAAAATATGAGCCTAATATTGATGATATCTTTTTTGAAGATGAATTAAGCAGAGCGAAGAATAAAGATGTAAAATTGTGTATGACTTCTGTAGGACCACATCGGGATGACATGCTTTTTTCCATTGGGGAGATTGATATTAGAAAATTTGGTTCCCAGGGACAGCAGAGAACTTCTGCTCTGTCTTTGAAATTATCAGAAATTGAATTGGTGAAAAGAACCATTCATGATACACCGGTTTTATTACTGGATGATGTACTATCAGAATTAGACAGTAACCGGCAGAATTATTTATTGAATAGTATTAGTGATATACAGACTTTGATTACCTGTACCGGTTTAGATGAATTTATTAAGAACCGGTTTCAGATTAATAAGGTTTTTCAGGTAGTGGAAGGACATGTAACAGAAAGGCTTGGTTAAAAATGGGTGCAGAAAATATGGAAACAGGAAACGAATATGGTGCAGACCAAATCCAAATTTTGGAAGGGTTAGAAGCAGTTCGTAAAAGACCTGGTATGTATATTGGAAGTACATCGGCAAGAGGACTTCATCATCTTGTTTATGAAATTGTAGATAATGCAGTAGATGAAGCATTAGCCGGATATTGTAAAAATATTTATGTATCAATTAATGAAAATAATTCCATAACAGTAGAAGATGACGGACGTGGTATTCCGGTTGATATTAATCATAAAGCCGGAAAATCTGCTTTGGAAGTTGTATATACCGTATTGCATGCAGGCGGAAAATTCGGCGGCGGAGGATACAAGGTATCAGGAGGTCTTCATGGGGTAGGTGCGTCTGTTGTGAACGCCCTTTCTAAAAATCTTTGTGTAGAAGTTTACAAAGAAGGAAAGGTTTATTTTCAGAGTTATAAAATTGGAAAACCGGATGAAGATGTAAAGATAATCGGCAATTGTGAGAAGGAAAAACATGGTACAAAGGTTACTTTTCTTCCGGATGATACCATTTTTGAAGAAACCATATACGATTATGATACCTTAAAACAGCGTCTTCGTGAGACAGCTTTCCTTACAAAGGGACTTCGTATTACGTTGACAGATAAAAGAGAAAATCCGGAAAGAACACATGAATTCCATTATGCCGGTGGTATTAAAGAATTTGTTACTTATTTGAATAAGAGTAAAGAAGCTCTTTATCAAAATGTCATTTACTGTGAAGGAAGTAAAGATAATGTGTATGTAGAAGTTGCCATGCAGCACAATGATTCCTATAATGAGCTCACGTTAAGTTTTGTAAATAACATTATTACACCGGAAGGCGGTACTCATTTGGCCGGTTTCCGTAATGCATTGACGAAAACCTTTAATGCTTATGCAAGAGCTAATAAATTATTAAAGGATACAGAGCCTGCTTTATCGGGTGATGATATTCGTGAAGGTCTGACTGCTGTCATTAGTGTAAAGATTGAAGAACCGCAGTTTGAAGGTCAGACGAAACAAAAATTAGGAAACAGTGAAGCCCGTGGTGCGGTTGATTCGATTGTGAGTGAGCAGCTTACTTATTTCTTAGAGCAGAATCCAACTGTTGCAAAAACGATTTGTGAAAAATCAATGTTGGCACAGCGTGCAAGAGAAGCTGCCAGAAAAGCCCGTGATTTAACGCGTAGAAAAACAGCTTTAGAAGGAATGGCTCTTCCGGGAAAATTAGCGGATTGTTCTGATAAAGATCCTAAAAATTGTGAAATTTTTATTGTAGAGGGAGATTCCGCCGGCGGTTCTGCAAAAACAGCAAGAAGCCGTGCAACTCAGGCTATTTTGCCTCTTCGTGGTAAAATCTTAAATGTAGAAAAAGCAAGATTAGATAAAATTTACGGTAATGCAGAAATTAAAGCAATGATTACAGCATTCGGTACCGGTATTCATGACGATTTTGATATTACAAAACTAAGATATGACAAAATCATTATTATGACAGATGCCGATGTGGACGGTGCTCATATCAGTACTTTGATGCTGACATTCCTTTATCGTTTTATGCCGGAGTTAATCAGACAGGGACATGTTTATCTGGCGACTCCGCCTCTCTATAAGATTGAGAAAAATAAAAATGTCTGGTATGCCTATAGTGATGAAGAATTAAATAAACTTTTAGAAGAAGAAGTAGGACGAGACGGAAATAATAAGATTCAGCGATACAAAGGTCTTGGAGAAATGGATGCGGAACAGCTTTGGGAAACTACCATGGATCCGGAGAGACGTATTTTAAAACGTGTTATGATCGATGAAGAGAATGCATCTGAGATAGATATTACATTTACTACTTTGATGGGAGATAAAGTAGAGCCAAGACGTGAATTTATCGAGGAAAATGCGAAATATGTTCAGAATCTGGATGTATAATACTTTTGGAGGATTAGATTTCAATGGATGATAAGATTTTTGATCAAATTCACGAAGTGGATTTGAAAAAAACAATGGAAACATCCTATATTGACTATGCGATGAGCGTTATTGCCGCCCGTGCATTGCCGGATGTAAGAGATGGTTTAAAACCGGTACAACGCCGTGTTTTATATTCTATGATAGAACTGAATAACGGACCGGACAAACCACACAGAAAATGTGCACGTATTGTCGGTGATACCATGGGTAAATACCATCCTCATGGAGACAGCTCCATCTATGGTGCACTTGTTAATATGGCTCAGGACTGGTCATTCCGTTATACATTAGTAGATGGACATGGAAACTTTGGTTCTGTGGATGGTGATGGTGCCGCTGCTATGCGATATACTGAAGCAAGACTTTCTAAAATTTCCATGGAAATGCTTGCTGACATCAATAAAGATACCGTAGATTTTATACCAAACTTTGATGAAACAGAAAAAGAGCCTACTGTTATGCCGGCACGTTTTCCAAATCTTTTGGTAAATGGTACCACCGGTATTGCCGTTGGTATGGCTACTAATATTCCACCTCATAATCTTCGTGAAGTAATTAATGCCGTTGTTAAGATTATTGATAACGAGGTATTAGAGGATAGAGGAACAGATATTGATGAATTGTTAAATATCATAAAAGGACCGGATTTCCCGACAGGTGCTATGATTTTAGGTACCGCCGGTATTAATGAAGCATATCGTACCGGTCGTGGTAAAATTAAAGTTCGTGCAATTACTAATATCGAACCAATGCAAAACGGTAAGAACCGAATTGTTGTAACCGAACTTCCATACATGGTAAATAAGGCAAGATTAATTGAAAAAATTGCCGAATTGGTTCGTGATAAAAAGATTGATGGGATTACAGACTTAAGAGATGAATCTGACCGTCAGGGTATGCGTATCTGTATTGAACTGCGTCGTGATGTAAATCCAAACGTCGTTTTAAATCAGCTTTATAAACATACTCAGATGCAGGATACATTTGGTGTGATAATGCTTGCACTGGTAGATAATCAGCCAAAAGTATTGAATCTTTACGAAGTACTGAATTATTATTTGATTCATCAGAAGGATGTAGTAACCAGAAGAACAAAATTTGATTTAAATAAAGCAGAAGAGCGTGCACATATTTTACAGGGATTATTAATTGCTCTTGATAATATTGATGAAGTTATTTCCATTATCCGCAGCAGCCGCAGTACACCGGAAGCAAAGGAACGTTTAATAGAACGATTTGCTTTAACAGAAGCACAGGCACAGGCAATCGTAGATATGCGTTTGCGTGCGCTGACCGGTTTGGAGCGTGAAAAGCTGGAAGCAGAATATGCTGCTTTGATGGAACAAATTGCAGAATTAAAGGCAATTTTAGCAGATGAAAAGAAGCTTCTTGGTGTTATTCGTGAAGAAATTTTAGTAATTGCTGATAAATACGGAGACGAAAGAAGAACTTCCATTGGATTTGATGAGTATGATATTTCCATGGAAGATTTAATTCCGGTTACCAATACAGTAGTTGCCATGACAAAGCTTGGCTATATTAAGAGAATGAGTCTTGATAATTTCCGCGCGCAGAATCGTGGTGGTAAAGGAATTAAGGGAATGGAAACCATTGACGAGGATTACATCGAAGAACTTTTGATGACAACCTCTCATCATTATATGATGTTCTTTACCAATACCGGACGTGTATACAGAATGAAAGCCTATGAAATACCGGAAGCAGGCAGAACAGCACGTGGAACAGCTATCATTAATCTATTACAGCTTCAGCCGGGAGAAAAGATTACCGCTGTGATTCCGATTAAGGAATATACAGAAGGCCACTTCTTATTTATGGCAACAAAGAATGGTATCGTAAAGAAAACGCCGATTACTGATTATGCAAATGTCCGTAAGACCGGACTGGCAGCTATCACGTTACGTGAAGATGATGAATTAATCGAAGTAAAGAAAACAGATAATGAACAGGATATTTTCCTTGTTACAAAATATGGTATGTGTATCCGTTTCCATGAAACAGATGTAAGAAGTACCGGCAGAACCTCTATGGGTGTTATCGGTATGAATCTTACAGATGGAGATGAAGTAGTAGGAATGCAGATGGAATCTCAGGGAGAATCCCTTATGATTGTATCTGAAAGAGGTCTCGGAAAATGTACCATGACATCTGAATTTACGGCACAGATTCGTGGTGGTAAAGGTGTAAAATGTTATAAGATTACCGAAAAAACCGGAAATATTGTAGGAGTGAAGGCAGTCAGAAAAGAAGACGAAGTAATGTTAATTACGACGGAAGGTATCATTATCCGTATCAGGGTAGACCAGACAGCACTTCTTGGCCGTGTCACCTCCGGTGTAAAACTGATGAATCTGTCAGATGATGTGACAATAGCAAGTATTGCAAAAGTAAAAGAAGATAAAACTCTGATTAATAATTCAGATACTTCAGAACTTTTAACAGAAGAGGAAGAAGCAATGAGTGCTGCAGCTGCCGCAGAGGCTGCAAAAAAAGCTGCCGGAAATTCTGATGTAACAGAAACGGATGAAGAACTTATGAAGGAACTGTTAGAGAGAGCAGAAGCAGACAGCGAAGAAGAATAAAAAAATATTTACACCCCTTTGCATTTTATATATAATAACGTGCAAAGGGGGATTTTTTATGCCACAGAATTTTTATGAATTAGTATGGATTTTTATTATTTATGCATTTATCGGCTGGTGTACGGAAGTATCGTTTGCGGCTGTAGATAGTGGAAAGTTTGTAAACCGTGGATTTTTGAATGGCCCGTATTGTCCGATTTACGGATGTGGAGTTGTAATTGTTGTTGCGGTGCTGACACCAATCAAAGAGAGTATTTTTATTTTATTTTTAGGTTCCATGTTATTAACCAGTGTATTGGAATTTTTAACAGGATTTATTTTAGAAAAAGTATTCCATAACAAATGGTGGGATTATTCTGATAAACCGTTTAATATCAAAGGATATGTGTGTTTGAAATTTTCAATTCTATGGGGATTAGCATGCGTTTTTATCATGAAGATTTTACA
This sequence comes from uncultured Roseburia sp., assembly GCA_945787015.1. Lineage (GTDB taxonomy): Bacteria > Bacillota > Clostridia > Lachnospirales > Lachnospiraceae > Roseburia. Next base: position 3,516 of record CALZGM010000034.1, on the reverse strand, counting down.
TCCGAGTATTTATAAATTTATTACAATCATTCCTCATATTCTTGGTATTATTTTATTGTGTATCATTATGACTGCATTTTTTGTAGATTTAGGTGTAACTGTTTCTACAATCTTGAAGTTTAATAAACGGTTGAAGTTGATGGATGAGGTAGCTCAGAAAATGCATCAGCTTTCGGATGAAATCGGCGAAAATATTTATGAAGGTGTGACAACTGTAAAAGTAAAATCAGAAGAGGTTCAGGATAAAGCAGGAGAACTTCGGGAAAAATTAGAAGAGAAAACAGATGCAGCCCGTGAAGCATTTGCTGAAAATATCATGGAAACAAAGACGGAATACGAATATAAAAAGGAAGCAGCCAAAAAAGAATATGAAGAGCTTACAAAGAAATATAAAGAACTTATCACACAGAAGAATTTTGGTTTTAAGCGTTTGATGGAAGCTTTCCCTGATATGATTTCAAGGGATCAGAATGAAATTCTTCAAAAGTATAAAAAATATTTTGACATTAAATTAAAGAGGGATAAAGAAGATGAACAGTAAAAAAGCAAAAATTGGAATGAATGCAATCGCTATTATAGGTTTGATTTTCAGTATTATTGGAGCAGTTTTTCTTGTTTTAGGAATTGTTTTATTCAATGGTTTAAAAGAAGAACAGACAGATGCCTTTATGTTCCTATTTATTTTTGATGGAATTGGACTTATCTTTTTCATATTAGGGATTTCATTTCTTGTTTCTCAATTGCTGAAAAAGAAAACGTCTCAACGTTTATTAGATAATGGTAATTATGTTGTTGCAGAAATCTTTGATATTACGCAAGAATATAATGTGGAAGTAAACGGAAGACATCCTTTTGTAATCAATTGCAAATACGAAGCTATGGATGGAACAGTACATATTTTTAAGAGCAGATATCTTTATTATAATCCGGAATCACTACTTAAGAACAATGCAGTCCGTGTGTATGTGGATAACAATAATTATAAAAAATATTATGTGGATATCGATGAAGTTTTACCAAGAATTGAAAATCATTAAAAGGAGCAAATATGATTCGAACGATTCAAACAGATGTGATTACAGAAAATATCAAAGAAATGTGTATTGAAGCAAATCATTTTTTATCCGGTGATATGGACCTGGCCATGAAGCAGGCAGTAGAAACGGAAAAATCAGAACTTGGAAGAAAGATTTTAAATCAGCTTCAGGATAATCTAAAGATTGCAGCAGACGAAATGATACCAATTTGCCAGGACACAGGAATGGCAGTTATCTTTTTAGAGGTTGGGCAGGATGTTCATTTTGAAGGTATGTCAATTGAAGATGCGGTGAATGAAGGTGTGCGTCAGGGTTATGTAGAAGGCTTTTTAAGAAAATCTGTCGTAGGTGATCCGATTATTCGTGAAAATACGAAAGACAATACGCCTGCAGTTATTCACTATTCCATTGTACCGGGCGATAAAGTAAAAATTACTATGGCTCCAAAAGGATTTGGCAGTGAGAACATGAGCCGTGTGTTCATGTTAAAGCCTGCTGATGGAATCGAAGGTGTGAAAAATGCTATTTTAACAGCAGTAAAAGATGCAGGTCCGAATGCCTGTCCACCAATGGTGGTTGGTGTTGGTGTTGGAGGAACCTTTGAAAAATGTGCGCTTCTTGCTAAAAAAGCATTGACCAGACCGGTAAATGAGCATTCTGATATTCCTTATGTAAAAGATTTGGAAATAGAGATGTTAGAAAAAATCAATAAATTGGGAATCGGACCGGGTGGTTTAGGAGGAAGTACAACTGCATTAGCCGTTAATATCAATACCTATCCGACTCATATTGCTGGACTTCCGGTTGCTATTAATATTTGTTGCCATGTAAACCGTCATGTGGTAAGGGAAGTTTAAAAGGTGAAGCTATGGATAAATATATTAAAACACCAATTACAGAAGAAGTGACGAAGGACTTAAAGTCCGGAGATTATGTTTATATTACCGGGACAATTTATGTTGCCAGAGATGCCGCACATAAACGGATGATAGAAGCATTAGATAAAGGTGAGGGGCTTCCAATTGATATAAAGGATGCTACGATTTATTATATGGGACCTTCTCCGGCAAGAGAGGGTAGACCAATCGGTTCCGCCGGTCCTACAACTGCAACCCGTATGGACAAGTATGCCCCGACTTTATTGGATTTAGGAGAAAAGGCTATGATTGGGAAAGGCAAGCGTTCCAAGGAAGTCATGGATGCCATTGTACGGAATAAGGCAGTTTATTTTGCAGCAGTAGGCGGCGCCGGTGCGTTGTTGTCAAAATGCGTAGAAAAATCAGAAATAGTGTGTTACGAAGATTTGGGAGCAGAAGCCATATTAAAAATGGAAGTAAAGGATTTTCCGGTTATCGTGGTAGTAGATTGTGATGGAAATAATCTTTATGAGACGGCTATCAAAGAGTACTGTGAGTTAACGTAAATAATAATACCATTGAAATTATATGGCTAAAAATGAGAAAGGCATAGATATGAACAGTACATTAACGCTGGTAAAAGGACGTCCGGTTAGCAATGAAGGCCGCTTGGAAAAGGAAATAAAGACATACGATTTACTGGATTCTCTTGGAATCAAATATGAACGGGTAGATCATGAAGAAGCAAATACGATGGAAGCATGTGCAGCTATTGATGAGGTTTTGGCACCTGCGGTCATTTGTAAAAATCTTTTCTTATGTAACGCGCAGAAAACAAAGTTTTACTTATTAATGATTCGGGAAGATAAAAAATTCAAAACAAAAGAAATCTCCCATCAGATTAATAGTGCGAGATTATCCTTTGCATCACCGGAGTATATGGAAAAATTTTTAAATATCACTCCCGGTTCGGTGAGTGTCATGGGACTTATGAATGATACGGAAAATGAAGTAACACTATTAGTGGATGAAGATGTATTAAAGGAGGAGTACTTCGGATGCCATCCTTGTATAAATACCTCTAGTATTCGTTTAAAGGTATCAGATGTTTTTGAAAAATTTTTGCCTGCAGTACATCATGATTATATGACAGTAAAACTGAGTATGGGTGTAGAATAAAATAAAAAATTAAAAAAATTGAATATTTCCGTTGACAAAAGGGAAATCCTTTAGTATTATTAACTATGCGTCACGACGCAGAAACAATCTAATATTGTCAAATAATACTTTGGAGAAGTACTCAAGTGGCCGAAGAGGTGCCCCTGCTAAGGGTATAGGTCGGGTTGACCGGCGCGAGGGTTCAAATCCCTCCTTCTCCGCTTTTATTTGGAAATATAGGTTGTTTTAATTTTTTGAAAAAAGTTGTTGACAAATATCGACACTCATGATATTATATATGAGTTGTCGCGAAAAACGACACACAGTACCTTGATAACTGAACAGTGAATAAACCTTGAAAGATTCTAAAACGAACAAAGTTCGTTTGAGAAAATTCGTTAGTCAAAGAGACTAACACGAACATCTTTGAATATTCAAAGAACCTTAAAAACAGTAAATTCAGA
>CALZGM010000033.1 GCA_945787015.1 uncultured Roseburia sp. | reverse complement strand
AAGGGAAAGGATGGAAGATGTTATGGGAGGAAAAGTATTACCACTACCGTCAGATCAGTTAAGAGAAGAAAGAAAAGCCGGAGAAAAAATCGGGTACGATAAAGGAATCAATCAAGGGATCCATCAGGGAATTAATCAAGGAATCAATCAAGAAAAAAAGGATACTGTTTTAAGTATGTTAAAACTTAAGAAGCCGCTAGATGAAATCTGTACCATAGCAAGGTGCGACGAGACTTTTGTAGCACAGGTACGCGAGCAGATGAATGGCAATAAATAGAAAATAAAAAAAATCAGTGGTATCACATGAGGAAGTGCCTGTGTGATACCACTTTTACATCACCTATGCTTTCATATGTTTAGGAACAAACTTCAATTTTAAGCTGGCTTAATTCCATTTGTTAATAACTTAGAATTGCAAATAACCAAAGGTTGTGCTAATATTAAAAAAAGCAAATTTTCACAGTATGGCATATCATAATAGGTGGATGCCATATATCAAAAGGGTATAAAGTAAAAATCCCTTTCTAAAGTACACTTCTGGTGCCAAATCAGTAGGCACGGTACATTTCACAAGAGCGATGGAAATTCATGCTTTTTATATCACAGTTACAACTACATAACAGGAGGAAAACATGGGAAACACAACGATTTTTGACGATGTTCTAAGGACAATCCAGGAGCGGCGTCCGGAACTTTTGATTCCACTTATCAATGAAGTGTTTCAGACTTCTTATCCATTGGAAACAAGAGTGAACCGCTTGCCTGAGGAGCATCAAAAGCTGCTTGCAAAAGTAATCGCAGACAGCTGCAATGAAGTAGATGGGAAAACGTATCATTTTGAGTGCCAAAGCACCAGGGATGGAAATATGGTAATTAGAATGATAGAGTATGATTTCATGATTGCCTTATCGGAAAGCATAAGAACAGGAAATAAGGAAAAAATATATTTTCCACGTTCGAGTATCATTTATCTTCGTACTACAAAGAATACGTTATCAGAAGAATCCATGGAAGTTATCTTTTCTGATGGACAGTGTGTTACATACCGGGTTCCGGTTTTGAAACTAAAAGATTACAAAATCGAGGAAATTTTTCAAAAGAACTTGCTGATTTTACTGCCGTATTATATCATGAATTATGAGAAGGACCTTTCAAAAATAGCAAGTAATAGTGAAAAAACCAATCAGCTGTTGGCAGAATACAGAAAAATAATTGAACATCTGGAAAAGATTACAAAAGAGGATGAGACAGGACTTTTCCATGATTTATTAAGAATGATGCAGCGCATTATGCAACATTTACTTAGAAAAGAGAAAAAACTAAGGGAAAGGATGGAAGATGTTATGGGAGGAAAAGTATTACCACTACCGTCAGATAAGTTGAGAGAAGAAAGAAAAGCCGGTGAGAAGCTTGGATACGACAAAGGAATCCATCAAGGAATCAATCAAGAAAAAAAGGATGCTGTATTAAGGATGTTAAAACGTAAGATGCCATTAGTGGAAATCTGTGCCATTGCAGGATGTGACGAAAAGTTTGTAGCACAGGTGCGCGAGCAGATGAATGGTAACAAATAAGAGAAAATAAAAAAGTGGTAACATATGGGCTAAGTCCGTGTGTTACCACTTTTTTCATTTCCACTCTAAATTTTCCAGCCAAACCCACCGATATAAAGACTAAGAGTATAGACAGGTAACCAAGGATTACAATCCAACAAACAAAAACACATGGAGGTGTATCACAATGGCAATAGAAGCTATTAAAGGCGCAGGGATGTCGTTTCAGGGAAGTACGTCAACTGCAGCAGTAAAAACGGAAAGTGCTCCGAAGGTAGAGAGCGCATCAAATGCATCGGCATCTGATATGCTGGCACAGCAGACAAGTACCATTTCAACAAAAGAGACAAGCAGCGATGGCTCCGGTAATGGTGGAGCAAATCAGCAGCAGCCGACCAACGCACAACTGAAAAAAGCAGTAGAAGAAATCAATAAAAAAGCTAATAATTCTGAAGCTGTCTTTGGCATTCACGAGGAAACAAATCGTGTAACGATTAAGATTATTGATAAAGAAAGCAAAGAAGTTATCAAAGAGTTCCCACCGGAAAAAACCTTAGACATGATCGCCAAGGTTTGGGAAATGGCGGGCCTCATGGTAGATGAAAAACGTTAGAGAAAGGTAGGGTGAACATATGCCAATTCGTATAACGGGATTAAATTCCGGCTTGGATACAGAGTCCATCATTTCGGCATTGGTATCCAGCTACAGTTACAAAACCAATAAATACAAGAAAGCGCAGACAAAGTTGTCATGGAAGCAGGATGCATGGAAATCTTTAAATACAAAGATTTACAGTCTCTATAAAAATGTGGGAAATATGCGCTACACTAGTGCATATAGCATGAAAACTGCAAGTGTATCAGATAGTACAAAAATATCTGTTACGGCAGGCGGAAATGCAGTAAATGGTTCTTATAGTATTCAGGTAACAAGTCTTGCAAAAGCAGGATATTTAACGAGTGCAAAACTTGAAAAGACAGATGGTACTGCTGTAAAATCAGATACCACGCTTGGAGAACTGGGCTATGATGGCGGTAGTAGTAAAATTACCATAAATGGTGAAGATATTGAAATCTCAGCAAATAGCAAGATATCCGATGTGGTCAATAGAATGAAAGAAGCGGGCGTAAATGCTAGTTTTGACGAGAAAAATGGACGTATCTTTGTTAGCGCAAAGAAAAGCGGTGCAGCGAATGATTTTACTATCACAACAGACGGCTTAGACAGCGCAAAAGCGCTGGCAGCTTTAGGACTTGATACTGCAAATGGTGCAAAACGTATCGATGGTTCTGACGCGGAAATCTGGGTAAATGGTGCACAGTTTACCAGCGAATCAAATACGTTTGCAATCAATGGTATGACGATTACTGCAAATGCAATCACCGGAACTACTTATGACCCGACAGAATCAAATGCAGTCAGCACAACGGTTGGTGTCGATGCGCAGGGAATCTATGATAAAGTCAAGGATTTCTTATCACAGTACAATTCATTGATAAATGAAATGACCTCCCTTTATAATGCGGATTCAGCAAAAGGGTATGAACCATTAACAGATGAAGAAAAAGATCAGATGTCTGATACGGAAGTGGAAAAGTGGGAAGAGAAGATAAAAGCTTCCCTATTAAGAAGAGACAATACTTTATCAGGTGTTATGAGCGTCATGACGCAGGCAATGTCACAAGGGGTAGAAGTTAATGGTGAGCGATTATACCTTTCTGATTTTGGCATTAAGACCATGGGCTATCTGAATGCAGCAAAGAACGAGCATAATGCATATCATATCGACGGTGATGAGGATGATGCCAATACCTCTGGCAATACCGATAAACTGATGGCTGCGATTGCAGAGGATCCGGATAAGGTAATCGAATTTATGCAGGGGTTATCAAAGAATCTGTACGAAGCAGTAGACCAGAAGATGAAGTCTACTACACTGAGCAGTATCTATACCGTATATAATGATAAAGAGATGGCTTCCGAGTACAGCGATTATACGACCTTAATTTCAAAATGGGAAGAAAAACTAAAAGATCAGGAAGACTACTACTATAAAAAATTCTCTGCAATGGAAACTGCATTAGCAAAGCTTAACAGCCAGACCTCTTCTCTAAGCGGTTTATTTGGCAGTATGTAATGAGTAAAATAGAGAGAGGCTACAGGAGGTTCTATCATGATTGCACAACAGGGTTATGGTGCTTATGCAAACAACAAAATTTTGACTGCTTCACCGGCAGAACTGACACTGATGCTATACGATGGGGCAATTAAGTTTTGCAACATTGCAATTGTCGGTATTGAGCAGAAAGATATCGAAAAAGCACATAATAATATTGTGAAGGTACAGCGGATTATTGAAGAGTTTCAAGCAACGCTGAACCCAAAATATGAGGTTTCCAAGGATTTTGATAATGTTTATACTTATTTATTGCAAAGATTATTAGAGGCAAATATCAAAAAAGACAAGGAAATTTTAGAAGAAGTATTAAAACACCTTCGCACAATGCGTGATACATGGAAAGAAGTCATGACATTGGCGGTAAAAGAGGGTGTGAAGAAGAACGCATAAAAAGTAAGTGATGAGAGGGAGTGATATCAATGAAAGTTGGTATCACTTCATTTTTGTTAAAAAATACTAATATTATAAGAAAAATTTGTGCAATATTTTGATTAAACTAAGTATAAAGTATCAAAAGAACTTTCCGATATATATTACAAGTAAGCAAGATAGCTACTTATGATGGGACTCTAAAAGGAGCGTACGGCCAGATGGAGAACTATCAAAAACAAATCTATTGCAGCATGGACGCTGCAACTTAATTCAAGGAGGAAAAATTTATGGCAATGGTAGTACAGCACAATCTTACGGCAATGAACGCTAACCGTCAGTTAGGCGTAACAACAAGTTCTCAGGCAAAATCTTCTGAAAAGTTATCTTCAGGTTACAGAATCAATCGCGCAGGCGATGATGCAGCAGGCTTAAAGATTTCTGAAAAGATGAGAAGCCAGGTTCGTGGTTTGAACCGCGCATCTACAAATGCACAGGACGGTGTATCATTAATTCAGACAGCTGAAGGTGCTTTAAATGAAGCTCACAGCATCTTACAGAGAATGAATGAATTGGCAGTTCAGGGTGCAAACGATACTAACCAGACTATCGACCGTGATGCTATCAATCAGGAATTAACAGCACTGACAGCAGAACTTGATAGAATTTCTGAGACAACTCAGTTCAATAAACAGAACCTTTTAGATGGTACATTTGTTGACAAAAAATTACAGGTTGGGGCAAATGCTGGACAGAAGATTGAAATTACAATTGGTTCCATGAACGCAAAAGCAATTGGATTGAGTAAGACGATTGTACCAAAACAGAGTGGATACTATAAAGCAATGGGAGTAAGTCTTGCAACTTCAAAGTATGCAAATTCTACTACAATCAAGACAAGTGCTGCAGCTGTTGGTGGAAAAGTTGCAAGTGCAGCACTTGCTGGCGCAACCGTAGGCAAGAAAATTGCAATTGGTGGAATAGAGTATACAGTAAGCGCTACAACAACCTCTGCAAATAATATATTTACATCAGCTAATTTAAAAACAAAAATTGGTTGTTTATATGCTCAAGGAGCAAAAATTACTTTGAAAGCTTCTGTTCCGACTAATTCATTTATGGGAGCGAGAGTTGATACTTATGAAATTGCTAATGCAACCATTACGAAAGTTCAGGAAGCAATCAATAATGTATCTAGTCAGCGTTCTGCACTCGGTGCATTACAGAACAGATTAGAGCATACAATTGCAAACCTTGACAACGTAGCTGAAAATACACAGGCAGCAGAATCACGTATCCGTGATACAGATATGGCTTCTGAGATGGTTGAGTACAGTAAGAATAATATTCTTGCTCAGGCAGGACAGTCTATGCTTGCACAGGCTAATCAGTCTACTCAGGGTGTATTATCATTATTGCAGTAATTCAGTCAGTAAAATAACGAGAAAGGGATTGGCTAAAGTCAGTCCCTTTTTTCATAAGGGTTGGAGAAGTTTGATGGAAGAAAAAAAAATATTGCAAGATGCAATTGACAAAATTGATATTATTTGTGAAAGAATTATAAAGAAAGAAAATTATTTAACAGAGATGCCAACATGTGTGCAGGCTGTAAATCATGCCTGCTTAATTATATTAGAGAATAATCAGGCAGATATAGAAATAGTTCCGTTACTGGAAGATATGATGTATGGTATGACACAACAGGATGAGGTTTTCTTGCTGGATGTGTTAAGATTTGGAGTAAAAGAGAAAATAAAAATAAACTTAGATTTAGATAAAGAAGATAATAAGCCGGAGGGTATTTATGAATAGAGAGATTTATGCTAAAAATATTGAAAGCATTCGAAAAAAATATCCGAATTGGGCAACGTTTATTGAAGAAAAGGAATATAGTTTTCATCCACATATTCGAGTAGATATAGACTACGCTAAAACAGGAGAAATAATTTTTAGGGTTTCTAATAAGGGGAAAATATTATATCTAAATGGAAAGTATAATCCTTCATATGCAGCAATAGACTGGTTAAATTCTATAAAACAGATTGAAGACTTTGCTACTGTCGTTATTATTGGAATTCACGATGCTATCCATATTCGCAATATCTTAAAGACAGTAAAGCCCACTACAAATATTTTGATATATGAACCCTCTATAGAAGTCTTCCTTAAGGCATTAGAGGAAGTAGATTTGACGTTTTTATTTACAGAAAATATACCAATAGGAATTGTTGTTGAAGGAATAAATGAAAAAGAAGAAAAACTCTTTTTTTATAATATGATAAGCTATGACACATTAACAATGTTAAAGGTATATTTGTCAGGAAATTATGATAAATTATTTCCTGATAAAGTGAGTCCCTTTGTGGATGAATTAAAAAAACATGTTGTTGAAATTCAAAAGAACTGGAATACAGTGGTGCGTTATACTAGTGTGAATGCAAATAATATATTTCATAACTGCAAATATATGTATGAGGGATATAGTATTCAGTCCTTGGAACATATGCTTCCTTCAGATATTCCGACAATTGTAGTATCAGCAGGCCCATCTTTAACTAAGAATATTGAAGATTTAAAATTGGCTATGGGAAGAGCAAATATAATTGCAACAGACACAGCGATGAAGCCTTTGCTTAATGCCGGAATTATCCCTGATTTTTTTGTGGTTGTGGATGGATTAAAACCTGGAGATTTATTTCAACATAAAGATATCTCAAGAGTACCAATGGTTACTATGAATGCCATTTCAATAGAGCCAATGCAATTACATAATGGAAAGAAATTTTATTATAGAAGTGGTTCAGCATTAGAAATGGAGATAATAAAGAAAGCATTAGAGAAAGATACGAGTTCTATAGATGTACCAGATTTAGCCAGTGGAGGATCAGTAGCTACTTCTGCCTATTCCCTTGGAATATATATGGGATCCAGAACTATCATATTGGTTGGCCAGGATTTAGCGATGACAGGAAACCGAACACATGCAGATGGAACGTTTAAGGACAAAATGGATGAAATTGATACAAAGAGCAGAGAATATTTTGAGATAGAGGCAATTGATGGAGGAAAGGTTCTTACACGAATGGACTTCAAACTTTACTTAGATTGGTTTGAAGAACAGATAAAGGCTCAAAGCTGGATTCGCGTGATTGATGCAACGGAAGGTGGGGCAAAAATTCATGGCGCAGAAATAATGACATTAAAAGAAGCAATAGAAAAAAATTGTAAAAAGAAATTTAATGTACGTTATAAGGTGTCAAGAATGCCACAGATGTTTGGAGAAAAAGGAAAGGAAGAGTTCCTGAATATATTAGAAAAGATACCGGGAAAATTAATAGAAGTCAGAAAAAAGGCTGAAATAGGAATTCATCAATATGAAAAGTTAGAGAAAATATCTAAAAAGAAGCAGTATACACAACGTGAGATAGAGAAATTGCTAAAACAAATTGGTAAAACCAATAAGTATATGGAAGAAGATTACATGGCTTGCATGGTAAATGATAGTTTAAAAGGAATAGAAGCTGCATTAAGAACTTCGATTTATGATAAGAAGGAAGAGGCAAGAGATGAGATGAGTGATATTGCTCAAAATGGAAAACTTATGTTACAGGCGATGCAGATTGCAACAGACGAATTATTGGAGCTATCGGAGAGGACAATTGTACCTTTTACTAAAAAACAGAGAGAAAAGAATGTGAAGAAAGAGAGATAGCAAATGGCAACTTTATATCAATTAGAAGTAGAAGCGCAGCCAAGCATTTACAAACCAAAGGACAGAAGAATGAGTATCTATTTTGCTGAGCCGGAAAATGGTATTAATAAAGAAACTGGTATTTTACTGCTTTTGGCAGGGTATGGGGGAACAGCAACCTCTCATGTATTTGCAAAAATGAGAAAACTTTTTGCGGATGAATACAATGTTGTTGCGATACAATGTGATTACTTTGGTTTTGAATATATGCAAAACGAATTGCCAGTGGAAATAGATGATGAGATGCTGATGCAGTCGTTGTCGGATGCAGAGTTGGAACTTCTCAATAGAGATTATGATAAATATGCACATATATTACAGGGTAAAATTTTTAAACAAAATATTGACTTGCAGGAAACACCGGAATATTTTAATGACATGGGTTTGATGCAGGCAATTGACAATTTGCGGGCAGTTAAAGTAGTTTTAGATATCATAAAGGATAATAAGTATGATATAAATGAAAATCGAATTTATGCATATGGATTTTTACATGGCAGTTATTTAGAATACTTATGTAATGCTTTCTGCCCAGGATTATTTACCGGCATGATAGATAACAGTGCTTATTTAGAACCTTTTTTCTGGAAAAGATCTAGAGGGCTAGATGAATTTGTAGATGGTATACAGGTGAGGCAGATTATAAATTACAAGGCAGCAGAATTTGTTGGAGATAAAGAAATTTTATGTTTACCGTATCTTTACAAAAAATTTGATAATCAAGCAGAAATTTTGTGCTTTGCTGGAGAAACTGACGATATGACATCTCTGGAACAAAAAAAAGCATTTTTAAATCAAGTAGAACATTCTAGAGTGGAGACAATTACAAAATATCGTATAGATCGTGTGATTTTTAATAGTACTGACCATGGAGTAGGAGCAGACTTTATTGAATTGTTTAATTTAGCATATAAATCATATTTTAAGCCCAAAGAAGAGGCAAAGAAGAAAAGTAAGGAAAAACATCACATCTCATTTGAAGATGTAAGATATGAAACAGAATTATTTTGGTATGAGATAAAATGGGAAGATGGAATTCCATTTTTATATCGTTTCCCAAAAGATTGATAAACTAACAAAACATTATTGACCAATAGAAAAAGAGTTTGCAATGTGATATAATAATATCAATTGCAAACTCTTTTTATTATTATGAAAAGTATATTAAAAGCCGATATATATTCTATAACTTATCATGGACGATAAGTCACGAAACAGGAGGTTGTCGATGAAGACAGAGCAACTAATACCATTTCTTATATTTCCAGAATCTACAGTGGTCGAGGCAATGCAAAAAATTGACGCTAATGCTAAGGGAATCCTATTTGTAGCAGATAAGAACCGCAAATTGGTTGGTGTTATCACCGATGGCGATATTCGTCGTTGGTTAATTAAGACGGGCGAATTGCAGGGAACCGTAGAACATATCATGAATAAAAATCCGAAAGTGATTTATCGAAAAGAAGTTGCGCTTGCAAAAGAATTTATGATTAAGCATGCGATAACTGCTCTTCCGGTGGTGAATGCAAAAGGAATTATTTCGGATATCCTGTTTCGTGGGACAATTGAGGAGCAGGAGATAGAGCCGAATCGCTCTTTGGCAGATGTTCCGGTTGTGGTCATGGCAGGTGGGAAGGGAACCAGACTCTATCCTTATACCAAGGTATTACCGAAACCTCTGATTCCGATAGGGGATATTCCAATTATGGAGCGTATCATTGATAAGTTCCGTGACTATGGTGTGGAACAGTTTTATGCGACGGTAAATTATCGGAAAAATATGATTAAGTCTTATTTTTCAGAGGCGTTGATGGATTGTGATATCAAATATGTCGAAGAGGACAAGCCATTAGGAACAGCGGGAAGCTTAAGCTTAATAGAAGAAGAGTTCAAGCAGCCTTTTATCGTGACGAATTGTGATATTTTAATTCATGCAAATTATGAGGATATTTACAATTATCATCAGGAAAGCGGAAATGAACTGACCATTGTAACAGCATTGAAAAATATTGTGGTACCCTATGGTGTGGTTCATTCCAGTGAAAATGGAGCCATTAATTCCATGGAGGAAAAGCCAAAACTTTCCTACTTTGTAAATACTGGGATGTACATATTAAATCCAGAGCTTTTAAAGAAGATACCGGAAGATACCTTTTTCCATATGACCGACTTGGCGAACAAATTGCTTGCAGAGGGAAGAAAGGTCGGCATGTATCCAATCAGTGAGGATTCGTTCCTTGATATGGGTGAATTTGAAGAAATGCGTCGTATGGAGACAAAACTGAATTTAAAATCTGAGTGATGAATGGAGACTGGCAGAATGAAAAAAGTACTTGTAACAGGTGCGGACGGCTTTATAGGAAGCCACTTAACAGAAAGTTTATTAGAAAAGGGCTATGATGTAAAAGCATTTGCTTATTACAATTCATTTAATACATGGGGATGGTTAGATACACTCCCAAAGGAAAAACTGGATCAGATTGAAGTATTTACCGGTGATATCAGAGACCCGAATGGTGTTCGCGAAGCGATGAAGGGAGTAGATGGGGTATTCCATCTGGCAGCGTTGATTGCAATCCCGTTTAGTTATCATTCTCCGGACTCTTATGTAGATACGAATATTAAGGGAACGTTAAATGTACTTCAGGCAGCAAGAGAGTTGGGGACAGAACGTATTATGGTAACATCGACTTCAGAGGTCTATGGAACTGCACAGTATGTTCCGATTGATGAGAAGCATCCGTATCAGGGACAGTCTCCTTATTCTGCAACCAAAATAGGGGCAGACCGCCTGGCAGAAAGTTTTTACCGTAGCTTTAATCTACCGGTGTCAATTGTGCGCCCGTTTAATACCTTTGGACCGAGACAGTCTGCAAGAGCCGTAATTCCAACGATTATTTCACAGCTTTTAGCAGGGAAAGATGAAATAAAACTGGGTTCCTTAACTCCGACAAGAGATTTTAATTATGTTAAGGATACAGCAGCCGGGTTTATAGCGATTGCGGAGTCTGATAAGACTATCGGACAGGAAATTAATATTGCAACACAGCAGGAGATTTCAATCGGGCAGCTTGCCGAGGAGATTATTTCCCAGATTAATCCGAATGCCAGAATTATTTGCGACGAACAGCGTTTGCGCCCGGAAAAGAGTGAAGTAAACAGATTATTAGGTTCCAATGCAAAGATTAAGGAATTAACAGACTGGAAGCAGCAGTATACATTTGCACAGGGAATTGCAGAGACGATTGAATGGATGCGTCACAATATGGGGGCATATAAGACAGATATTTATAACGTATAGACCGAGGTGACAGAGATGGGGCGATTGATTCCATTATCAATTCCGAATTTTGAAGGAAATGAAAAAAAATATGTAGATGATGCATTGGAACAGGGCTGGGTATCTACCGGTGGTGCATATATTTCAAAATTAGAAGAACAGATGGCAAAGTTCCTGAAGGTGGAACGCGTGGCAGCATGCCAGAGTGGAACAGCGGGCTTGCATCTTGCGCTGTTGGAATGTGGTGTGATGCCTGGTGATATGATAATAGTTCCAACACTGACATTTATTGCAGCAGTAAATCCGGTCCGTTACCAGTTCGCAGAGCCTGTATTTATGGACTGCGATGACAGCCTTTGCATGGATCCGGTGAAACTAAGAAAATTCTGTGAAGAAGAATGTGAGTTTGACGGAGCAGTTTTGGTTCATGATACAAGCAGAAAAATGGTAAAAGCTGTTGTTGTAGTGCATGTATTTGGAAATCTGGCAGATATGGAAGCGATTATGGATATTGCAGCGCAGTATCATCTAAAGGTAATCGAGGATGCAACGGAAGCACTTGGTACCTGCTATACTGCGGGAAGATATGCAGGAAAGTTTGCCGGAACGATTGGAGATTTTGGTGCATATTCTTTCAATGGAAATAAGATTATTACAACCGGTGGCGGTGGTGTCGTGACCGGGCGTAATCCGGAAAGCGTTGCACATATGCAGTATCTTTCTACGCAGGCAAAGGATGACCCACATTATTATATTCATAATGAGATTGGCTATAACTACCGAATGACCAATTTACAGGCAGCACTTGGTGTAGCACAGATGGAAGAACTGCCTGAATTTATTTCGAGAAAGCATAGAAATTTAGATTTGTATAGAAGAGAGTTTGAAGGATTTGCATTAGGAAAACTATTGTCTTTCCGTGAAGGAACCAGTTCAAACCAATGGTTTTATTCTCTGGAAATTGACAGGGAAAAAGTTGCCGCTTCTATGAGAGAAATCATTACAAAGCTGCAGGAGAGAGGTGTTCAGACGAGAGCAATCTGGGGATTGATTCATGAACAGCTTCCATACCAAAAATCAATTGCTTATGAGATGGAAAGGGCACCATATTATAGTAACTGTATTTTGAATATTCCTTGCAGTACACAGATTACAGAGGAAGAGATTGTCTATGCCGCAGAGCAGATAAAAGCAGTATTGACAGAATTGTCGGTGGAATAAAATGGAGCATATTATATTAGTTGGTTCAGGCGGCTGCATGAGAGAACTTGTGTGGCAGATTCAGGAATTGAATAAAGAATGTCCCACATGGCAGATTGATGGATATGTGGATGCAAGGGTTCCAAAAGAGGGAGAGGTGTGTGTTGTAGGAACTGAAACCATTCCATTTTTAGGGACGGATGAATATTTACTGGCAGTACAGGAGCAGGTGAATGTTGCTGTCTGTGTGGGAAGTCCAGCCTTGCGTAAAAAGATTGTGCATGGACTAAAAAAGAACCACTGTATTCATTTCCCAAATATGGTTCTTGGAAATACAAGAATCTGTGCCGATGTGCAAATGGGTGAAGGCTGTATTGTAAGTATGGACTGCCGAATCTCTACAAACGCGAGAATTGGAAACTTTGTTTTTCTTAATACAGGAAGTATGATTTGTCATGATGGAAGTATCGGAGATTTTACTACCTTAAGCCCTGAGGTAAAATTGGCCGGAAACGTGAAGGTTGGCAGAGAAAGTGAGATTGGACTTGGTGCGAAGGTCATTCAGGGAATCACAATTGGTGAGAATGTTGTGATTGGAGCAGGCAGTGTGGTGGCAAGAGATATAGAAGCGAATTGTACGGTTGTTGGTGTTCCAGCCAGAAAGATAAAGGGATAGTATATGAGAGTAATAATAATTGCAGAAGCCGGTGTAAATCATAATGGAAGCATGGAGTTGGCAAAGAAAATGGTTGTGGCTGCAAAAGAAGCAGGCGCAGACTATATTAAGTTTCAGACTTTTATTCCGAAAAAACTGGTATCCAGATTTGCAGAGAAAGCGGAATATCAGAAAAAAACAACCGGCGAAGAACAGTCTCAGCTTCAGATGCTGGAAAAGCTTGCACTGACACAGCCGGATTTTGTGGAATTAAAGGCTTATTGCAAAGAGGTTGGTATCGGGTTTATATCGACTCCTTTTGATTTAGAAAGTATTGATTTTTTAGATAAATTAGATATGGATTTTTGGAAGCTTCCTTCCGGAGAGGTAACGAATTTGCCATATTTGGAAAAACTTGCACGAACTGGAAGAAAGATTGTTATGTCAACCGGAATGTGTGAAATGGATGAAATTCAGGACGCAATTAAGATATTGGAAGCAAATGGAAGTAAAGATATTACGGTATTACATTGTAACACAGAGTATCCAACTCCATTTGCAGATGTGAATCTGCTTGCGATGAAAGAAATGGAAGAAATCTTAAAAAAACCGATTGGATACTCAGATCACACCGTTGGAATTGAAGTCCCGATTGCAGCAGCTGCATTGGGTGCAACTGTAATCGAGAAGCATTTTACACTGGATAAAACGATGGAAGGACCGGATCACAGAGCAAGCCTGGAACCAAACGAGCTGACTGAAATGGTAAAGGCGATTCGAAATATCGAGCTTGCACGTGGGGATGGAAAGAAACATCGGACTGCATCAGAAGAAAAGAATTGTAAGGTGGCACGAAAGAGTATTGTTGCTGCAAGGACAATTCATAAAGGGGAAGTATTTTCGGAAGAAAATCTTACGGTGAAACGTCCGGGAAATGGTATTAGTCCTATGAGATGGCACGATATTATTGGAACATGTGCAAAAAGGAATTATGAAACAGATGAGTTAATTTAAGAGGTATGTATGGACAGAATAACAATTTTTAGTGGCAATCGGGCAGAATTTGGAATTCTTTTTCCTATTATTCAACAGCTCAGTGAAGATTTTGAGGTAGAAATCATTCTTTCAGGTGCCCATGTGCTAAAAAAATGGAATACGCGTGAAGAAGTAAAAAATCAGCTGAAGAAACATCAAGTAAAATGTAAGGTTACAGAGATAGAAATCGAAGATAATGAAAAAACATATACTCATTGTCTGAGTGAAATATATGAAAAGGTAATAGAATACTATGAGCAGATGAGAGATATTTCACTGGGAATTGTATTGGGGGACCGTATAGAATCATTTGCTTTTGCATTAGCTACATTTTACAGTCAAGTTCCACTGATTCATGTGTGCGGAGGAGATGTTGTAAATGTTGCCAATTATGATACAAATGTACGCCATAGCATATCGAAATTAGCAAATTATCATTTTGTAACAAGCGAACAGAGCAGACGAGTTTTATTACAGATGGGGGAAGAAAAAGAACGAGTATGTAATATTGGAAATCCAAGTTTTGATTATGATAGGATGGGATTATTAACAGAACCGCAGCAGCTAAAGATGATGTATGATATTTCAGGAGATGATATAATTACCATTTTTACATTTCATCCGGCTAGTATGAAATCCGCTGAGGATAACTTTAAGGAATTTAAATTTTCCTTGGATGCAGTTGTTGATAGCAAAACAGATAAAGTTATCGTTACCTACCCTAATAATGACCCTGGATATGAATTGATTCTTGCGTATATTCAACAGCTTAAAGAAGACGAAAAAATTATTCCAGTTAATTCATTGGGAACATATAATTATTTATCATTAATGAAAAATTTTAATGTCATCATTGCAGGAAACTCAAGCAGTGGACTATTAGAAACGACTCTATATTGCGTTCCTGTTGTGAATATTGGAGAACGACAGGCAGAACGAATAAGAGGATGCAATGTAAAGGATGTAGGGGTTGATTATTCTGCGATAAAGAAAAGCATTGATGATATAGTTACAAATTATTCGAAGGAAAAGGAAAGCTATTCTGTTAGTAAGTTTGTATTTGGAGATGGAAATGCGGCGATAAAAGCAAAAGATTTTATTGTAGAAATTTTAAAAAAAGATAGAAAAGAAAGATTATTTAAAAAATTTATCATTAAATAGAGGAATATATAATGAAAAAGAAGTTCTGCGTTAATGTGAATAAATATGTAAAGGAATGTGATTTTGAAGTATATTATCCATCTTCATTGGAACTGCCTAAAAATCATGCAGTGACTTTTCTAACAAGTGGGCACTATGAGCAATATCGTGTATTCGAAAAATGTACACAGTGCCTCATTTTTTGGCCGGAGGGAAAAAAAATCCCGCAGGAAATTCAAAAAATGGGACATGCAATTGTAGTGTGCGAAAATCCACATTTGAGGTTTTGCGAATTCTTTGAGGAAAATAGCATTGATAATGTTCCACAAAAAGAGGATGTTCAGTTAGTGAATGGTGCATATATAGCGACAGGTGCTCAAATTGGAAATAACGTAGTAATTCAACCGGGAGTGTATATTAGTGGAGAAACTAAAATAGGAGACAATTGTTATATTGGGTGCGGTGTCAAGATTATGGGAGAAGTAACAATAGGACAAAATGTCATTATACGCGAAAATACCGTAATTGGAGCCGACGGGTTGACAACAGATAGAAATAAGAGTGGAAAGCCGGTTAGAATGCCACAGTTTGGTGGAGTGGAAATAAGAAATAATGTTTCTATTGGTGCAAATACAGTTATTGCACGAGGGGCAATAGATAATACTTTTATTGATGAAGAAACGTCAATAGACAATTGCGTTTTTGTTTCACATAATGCACAAATTGGAAAAAGGGTGTTTATTGTAGGAGAAACGATTCTTTTTGGCAGTACTCGGATAGAAGATAATGCCTTTATTTCAGGAAACGCTACAATAAGAAATGGTATTAGAATAGGTGAAAAGGCAATAGTTGGAATGGGTGCAGTTGTAGTAAGGGATGTAGAAGCAAATGCGATTGTGAAAGGAAATCCAGCAAAATAGGAGGCGGAAGATGAGAGCTTTAGTTGTTGCACCTCATTCAGATGATGAAACGCTTGGTGCAGGAGGAACATTATTAAAACTAAAAAAACAAGGAAATCAGGTTTATTTTTTAAATGTTACAATGGCAAATGAAAGTAATGGATATAGCAAAGATTTCTCAGCCAAAAGAAAAGAGCAGCTTGATAAGGTTGCACAAGCATATGATTTTGACGGGGTATATAATTTGCAACTAGAACCAGCAGGTTTAGATAAATTGGAAAAGCAGGAACTTGTAACAGAAATTAGTGCTGTTTTTAAAGAAGTAAATCCGGAAATTATTTTTTTGCCATATGAAAAAGACCCTCATTCGGATCATGGAATTGTTTTTGAAGCATCATATAGCTGTACGAAAGCATTTCGAAATTCGTCTATCAAAGCAATTTTAGCTATGGAAATTTTATCTGAAACTGATTTCGCAAATCCGGAACATGGCTTTATTCCGGATGTTTATGTGGACGTGGAAGAATTTATCGACAAGAAAATAGAAATTATGCAGATATATGAGAGCGAGATAGGAGAACTGCCATTTCCTAGAAACGTAGAGAATATAAAAAGTCTGGCTACATATCGTGGTTGCAGTTCAGGATGCAGATATGCAGAAGCTTTTAAATTAATAAAGGCAATATGGAGATAGTGATGAAAAACATAGCTATTATTACGGCTAGAAGTGGCTCGAAAGGACTGAAAAATAAAAATATCAAGTTGTTAAATGGTAAACCAATGCTAGCGTATACAATAGAAGCAGCAATTAGATCAGAGATATTCGATTGTGTACATGTCTCAACAGATGATGAGCATTACGCAGATATTGCCAGACAATATGGAGCGGATGTTCCCTTTTTGCGAAACAAAGAATTGGCATCAGATCATGCAGGCTCTAATGATACATTACGTTATGTAGTGAAAAAGTATATGGAATTAGGCAAGGAGTTTGATACGGTTACTTTATTGCAACCAACTTCTCCGCTACGGGATGCAGAGGATATTAAGAATGCATTTGCAGTTTTTAATGAAAAGAAAGCTGATTCCGTCGTTAGTGTATGCGAGGTAGACCATTCTCCTAAGATTTGCAATGTATTAGGGGAAGGAAATTCAATGGAAGGATTTATTGATACTTCTGCCGTCGGTAGACGACAGGACCTGGGTATTTATTATCGCATCAATGGAGCCATTTATATACAGAAGGCGAGTGTATTGATGAATGGCGAAAATCTGTATGGACCAAAGGCATATGCGTATGTCATGAGTAAGATGCATTCTGTGGATATTGATGACGCATTCGACTTTATGGTGGCAGAAAGTGCAATGAAGTACATGATGGAATAAGTTCCCTAAATATTCGTTGTAAAAATAGAGAGTGAGTGCTATACTCCCATCTTTGACACTTAAAAGAAAAATAAGTAGCCACAATGCCTGTAATTACGGGCACTGTGGCTGTTTTTGTTTTTGCATCGATATGTACTATATTTTTGTTTTTGTGCTATTCGCCTTTTTCGTATTTGAGATGATACTTCGCATAGAACTTTTGGTTATAAATTCAAAGTCTGTTCTAAATTTAAATGTGCGGTGAAGCGCATCGGTCAGTTTTGTGCGTTTGTAAGATGGTATATAACCGCTGTCCTTGCTTAACAGTGTTACATTCATACCTCGCAACGTTTCTAAAATCTGACTGCATGTGAATTCTTCCCCAAGTTTCTTTTCTAGTAATCTATATACTAATAGACTGATATAGCATGTTAGAAAATGTGCCTTGATACGGTCATCTCTCTGCACATAAACTGGTCTGGCTTCAAAATCAGATTTCATGATTCGAAAGTTTTCTTCGATTTCCCAACGTTGTTTGTTAATCTTAATGATTTCCGAGGGATTATCCTCAAGGTTTGTTATGACAGCATAGAAACCATCATACATGGCTTCTTCATTAATGCGTTCCACATCCAATTCATAAACAGACTTGTCTGCGATTTCACCATCTGATGTAAGGGTGGTTTTTTGAATGAATCGCGCAGGATCGTTTTGGTTCTTTCCTCGTCTGCATTTTCCTGGAGCCTGTATCATTTTCAGTGCACGTTCAATCTGACGGCCGCGAATTTTTTGCTGGTAAGCTTTATATTTAGGTGAGTACGTTACAATAATCGTTTCATCCATATCTCCGGTTACAAGAGGTACTTCCTTGTAGTAAACCGTATTAAATATTTCAGGGTCTGTTTCGTCAAGCGTTCTTAAATCAATCATCTTATTGGAACCGGGAATCTTAAATTGAGATGGATTCAAGGCTATTTCACGATCTTCCTGTTTCATTTTTTTCAATGAGTAAGTAATCACATAAGAACGATTACCAAAACTGTTTAGAAAGCGGTTTTTTATGCTTCCTAAACCAGCGTCCGAACAGAAGATGAATTCGCTGCAATCAAAATCTTTGATAACCTTGGTTTCCAAAGGTTTTAAGGTAAGCTGCTCGTTTTGGTTTCCGGGGAAAATATCAAAAGCCAGAGGAATACCATCAGCATCCATAAAAAGTCCCATGGTAACAATCGGATTTGGTCTATGTTCTTTGTTTTTGCCGTATTTTTTATCACCACTTTCTTCTTCGATTTCGAAATAGTAATTCGTGCAATCGTAATACAGGATTCTTGAGTTGCGATGATGTACAAAGTTAGAATTACGATAAAGTTCTTCTTGGATGTAATCCGATTCCTCCGCCATAACCGAAAGAGCACGATAAACATTCTGCAAAGAATATTTAGGTGGTTCCAAAAGAGAATGACAGAACGAATAGCTGCTCATCTTGCTGGAAGGTGATAGGATTCTTGCATAGATTAAATCTGTGAGAATCGCGTGAAAGTCATAAGTGAATTTGTGACGGTTACGAATGTTCCTGCAAATGTTATCCAATCTTAATTCAGAACATAATTGCTGTAAAAAAAGATAGCCTACATTGAAAAAACGTTCTTCTTCCAATGGAATGCGAGCTGTTTGAGAGAAAGTGACAGAAACTTGCTCTCTTTGTTGATTATAAAGAGCGGTTTCTTTATCAGCTTCTGCTTTGGCCCAAGCCATCATTTTTTCTTCGTCGCCAGAGAACTGTTTTAGGAGTTCATTATATTTCCCGAGTTTTTTGTAAATGCGAGAAGAAGACTTCCCATTCTCTTTTCTGTAAGATTGATAAATATATACATCTTTGTTGTTTGAACTACCAGTGATATTTACATACATAAAAACATCCCTCCTAGTTCTATTATAACACACTAGTACAAACAAGTACATAAGAAAATGTAAAATTTGACAAAAAAATAAGCCGTGAATGGCTTAATTAAAGGATTCTCTATAATATTTTAAAAATGCAAGTGTCAAAGACCCGGCAGAAAGTGCAATGAAGTACATGATGGAATAAGTTCCCTAAATATTCGTTGTAAAAATAGAGAGTGAGTGCTATACTGATACCATTCAGAAAGCATTCACTTTTTTGAATTCATGATAATAGAAAGTTTGCAGAGCACACTTTCTATTATTCGGCTGTTATCTATAGGCAGCCAATTGTCGCTTTTTGCGACATCTACTTGGCAATTCTGACATCTCGTCAAAAACTCCAAGTAATCAAAAATTTTATACAGGAAGGGAAAAAGTGCCTATGGGAAAAGACAAAAGAAATCAGTGGCATCCTGCATTCTATGGTGCAATGCACTTAGAACTAAAGGATAACAAGGAAGATTTGGAGTTTACTGAGGAGAAGATTTTGAATACGTTGCCGCTTCGGTCGGATTTGTTAATCATTAAGAAGCGAAAGTCATGTATAATCCAAAACGAAATCGGTCGGATATTCGGTAAACATAATTTGCTAGAGTATAAGTCGCCGGACGATTCTCTTAACTATGATGTATTTCTAAAAGGAATTGCATACGCCTATCTGTATAAGTCAAATGAGCCTCATGTAGATGAGATTCTATTAGAGGATATGACCTTATCCTTTATCCGAGAAAGAAAACCCATAAAATTACTAAAAAAGTTACAAAAAGAAAAATTTCATATTGAAGAAAAATGGCCCGGCATTTATTATATTAGTAAGGAAGGATACATAAAAATTCAAATCATTGTATCAGGAGAACTAAGCACAGAAAATCATATCTGGCTAAATTCTCTGTCTGCTAAAGTGAACGTAGAGCAGGCAACAGAATTAATAGAAACGACACAGAAATTAGTGAATTTAGATGAGAAAAATTATGCGGATTCTTTATGGGAAATAGTAGCATCAGTAAATAAGCAAACCATTCAGAAGGTAAGGGAGGATGAGAAGATGTGTAAAGCGTTAGCAGAAATTATGAAACCAGAGATTGATGAGGCATTTAATAATGGTTTTGATGATGGAACCAATAACAAAGGAATTCAGGTATTTAAAAATATGATAACGAATGGTATATCAAAGGAATTAGCACAGAAATATGCCGAGATAAGCGATTCGCTTGTGGAGAAGGCACTGTCTGAGATGTAACAGGATTAGAAAAGGTTACTGGAGTATCTAGAGAGTGTTATCAGTACCTAGAAAAGCAATCATTGTACAAGGGGAATAAAATCCCCTTGCAAATTTCCTATACGAGTGATAGAATTTCCTTACTATTAGGCGAGGAATATAGAAAATGCCTGTAAAAAAGATTTTTCGATGCGTGCTAGCATCTTTGGTTCAAAGCTTTGGCTATGGACTGTCAGGATAATCTTACCCGATTCCGGGAAAGAATTCCAAGTAGTATAAATGATATAATTGAAAGTAATGATTGTCTGATAGTTGTTTTTTTTGTATAATTTTTATAGGCGGATTTTCTATATGGTTACAGAAGGAGGACCATGGGAAAAGACGAAGTGTGGGTAGAGTTTTTTGAGGATGACTGTCGGTATGCGGATGTAATTAATGGACTTGTGTTTGAAGGCAGGCAGGTAATTACTGAGGCCGATTTGTCGGAACTGGATACGCGAGCAGGAAAGAAAGCAAGGGATTTGATTCGGAAGACAGCGCTAGGAATGAATTTTGCGATTGTTGGAATTGAGAATCAGGATGAAGTGGATTATGAATTTCCAGTGCGTATCATGGAGTATGATTTGAAACAGTACAAAAAACAGGTAGCTGCGATTCGAAGACGCATGAAAAGGCGAGGGGAAAAGCAAAAGCCAGGAGAATTTTTGTATGGATTTAGGCAGAGCAGCAGGTTGTATCCGGTGGTGACATTTGCGCTGTATTCAGGTGTAGAAAAATGGGATGGACCGGTGTGCCTTCATGATATCATTGATTTTACGGACATTCCTGAGGAATTGCAAAGAATGGTTGAGAATTATCGAATACAATTAATTGATATTCGAAGGCTAAGTGACACAAGTGTGTTTCATACAGATGTGCGTCAGGCATTTGAGTTTATTCGGTGTGCTGAAGATAAAAAGGCGTTGTTAGATTTGGTCACTGGCGATCATTATTTTAAAAATATACCGAAAGATACCTATGAAGTGATTACAAAGTATGCAAATATAAAAAAAGGAGTCATTGATTTGGAAAAATATAAGGGAGAGGATGGTGGAATTGACGTGTGTAAAGGAATTAGGGATTTAATAGCTGATAGCAGAGAAGAAGGAAGAGAAGAAGGAAGAGAAGAAGGAAGAGAAGAAGGGGTAAGCATCGGCGCAGAGTCGGAACGCAGAACCATTATAATAAACATGTTAAAGAAAAACAAAACGCTAGAGGATATATGTGATATAATTGGCTGCGACAGGGAGTATGTGGAGCGCATTAAGAGTGAACTGTGAAAGAAAGCTTTTATAGAAAAGTGCAGGGAGTACCACAGAAGATAGAAGAGGAATTAAAATTAAGGAGTGCGAAAACATAAGGAAAGAAGGATTTCCAGAGCTTGGGTATTTTTATTTCTGCCCTGTGCAGTTCGATGGATAAGTCTGCTGTGCTGATGATTGATGAGGTAGATCGGGTAAGCGGTTTTGATATATTTTTAAAATTTCTGGGGATGCTGCATGACAAGAATTTAAGGCGTGAGGAGAGACCTACTTTTCGCTCGGTTATTCTTACGGGAGTGCATGATATTAAAAACCTGAAATTGTGGGTTCGTTCGGAGGATGAGCATTAGTACAATAGTCCATGGAATATTGCGGTGGCATTTAATATTGATATGAGTTTTTTCGTATTTGATATTAAGGAGATGCTGAAGGAATACGAAGAGGATGCGTTGCGACAGCACCAACAGATAGTAAAATCGCAGTTAATGTAGATAGTGATTTTTACTATAATATTATTAAAGGTAGTAAGTATTATTAGGAACGGCTCTTTTGTTTCGATGTCGGACAGAGAGTCCGGAGAAAACAAAAAGATATGCCTTAAATAATTATTGTAAAAACAAAGAGTGAGTGCTATACTGTTACCATTCAGAAAGCATTCACTCTTTTTGATTTCATGATAATAGAAAGTTTACAGAGCACATTTTCTATCATTCGGCTGTTATCTATAGACAGCCAATTGCCGCTTTTTGCGACATCTACTTGGCAATTCTGACATTTCGTCCAAAACTCCAAGTAATCAAGAATTTTATACTGAAAGGAAAAACTGCCTATGGAAAAGACAAAAGAAACCCAGGCACAATCCAAAACGAAATCGGTCGGATATTCGGTAAACATAATTTGTTAGAATATAAATCGCCGGACGATTCTTTATATAATAGAAAGTACGCTTTGCGCACTTTCTATTATCATAAATTATGATGTGTTTCTAAAAGGAATTGCCTATGCATATTTTTACAAGTCAAATGAGCCCTATGTAGATGAGATTCTGTTAGAGGATATGACATTATCCTTTATCCGAGAAAGAAAACCCCTAAAATTATTTAAAAAGTTAAAAAGAGAAAATTTTTATATTGAAGAAAAATGGCGAGGCATTTATTATATTAGTAAACGTGGAACAGGCAACAGAATTAATAGAAACGACACAGAAATTAGTAAATTTAGATGAGAAAAATTATGCGGATTCTTTATGGGAAATAGTAGCATCTGTAAATAAGCAAACGATTCAGAAGGTAAGGGAGGATGAGAATATGTGCAAAGCGTTAGCAGAGATTATGAAACCAGAGATTGATGAGGCATTTAATAATGGATTTGATAATGGATTTGATAATGGAACCAATAATAAAGGAATTCAGGTATTTAAAAATATGATAGAGAATGGTATATCAAAGGAATTAGCGCAGAAATGTGCCGAGATTAGTGATTCGCTTGTAGAGAAAGCATTGTCTGAGATGTAAATTTCGATGCGTGCTAGCATCGCTGATTCAAAGCTTTGGTGATGAACTATCCGGAGAATCTTATCCCGGTTCTTGGAAAGAATTCCAAGTATAGAAGAGAATATTTTTAAAGTAACGATTGCCTGGCAGGTGCTTTTTTCGTATAATTTTTATGGGTGGATTTTCGGTAAGAAATGTGAAAACTGACATAGAAAGCGAGGATTTGTATATGACAGTTGAAGATATTATTGAACAAGTTACAGCCATTTGCAAAAATAATAATGTGGAGCATTTGGCACTTTTTGGTTCGCATGCAAAAGGTACGGCAACAAAATATAGTGACCTTGATTTTATTATATATGGCAAAGTAAACATGGCGCAGTTGCAGGAGCAGATTAATGAAATCATGACATTGAAAAAAATTGATTTGTTTGAATATGATTTATGTCAGAATCAGTATCTGAAGGAGGATATGGATAGATATGGAGAGAAAATCTATTAATCGTTATCATAGCTTTTGTAAGAGTTTGAATAATTTGTCAGAAGCGAAAGGAAGAGATCCGGAAGACATATTTATTCTTAGCGGTACAGCACAAATGTTCAATTTGTCTTTTGATTTATCCTGGAAAGTCATGAAGGATGTTATTACAGAATACCATGGAGCATTGGAATATCCTACCGGGTCACCGCGGGAGACGCTTCGTATGGCTCATAGTGTTGGACTTATTGAGGATGATACATGGATGGAAATGCTACGAACCAGAAATAATCTTGCGCATGATTATGATGGAGAACTGGCTCTCAAATATTTCCAAGACATTACGTTAAAGTATTATCAGTTGATGGATGACTTTATGAGGAAAGCAGCGGAGTACTATCAGCAAAATGTGGATTGAGCATTCGTGATTTTGCCTAATAGACATCACCAAATTTCCATGCTAATATAAATTTACTTTACGGGGAGAGGTTGTATGAGAAAGGAGGCAAGCTTATGACGCAGGATCAGAAACTGGATTTATTGCTTGAGAAGTTTGATGTAATGAGTGGGCAGATGGGATCGATTGATAATCGTCTGACAACACTGGAAGGCAGAGTAGATGCTCTAGATAACAAAGTAGATGCTCTAGACAACAAAGTAACTGCTCTGAACAAAAAGGTAGACAATCACTTCCGAGAGCTAAAATCTATGGATAGAGCGATACTTGATGAAGTGGAACGTGTTCATCACATACTAATGCGGCATCAAGCTGATAAATCAGTCCATACAGCTTAAAAGAAAGCCGGGGGTTAAACCTCCGGCATTTTCCATTTCTTAGCCTGTATGCGGTACGCATCAGCCTGTTCTTCATAATAATTTATTTTCATGCCATCCCAAGGCTCCAGTTCCCTCGTGCGTGCAAGAAGAGCTTCATAGCAGTCAGCCAATTCGGTAAGCGATAAATCACCGTTTGTATGAATATCAAGGATACTTTCCGTTTCAAAAGCGGCATTGTAAAACCACATGACAGCCTCATCGTAGTTTCCCTTTTCTTTATAATAACAACCTAGTTCATAGCAGATTTCAGAGCAGGGAGTGGTAATCATATCCTTTAGCGCCAGTGAGAAAAAACGATCGGTATTACCGGAAAAGCGATAAGCCCGGGCAAGGACACAGGCAGCTTCTTTTTTAAAATCAGCATCTTCCGTAGTCTCGTAGACAGAAAGAAAGAGCGGAAGGGCATCTGCAAAATCTTTGTTATCTCCCAGCTTTAATAATTCTTTTGCATACATGCGCCAGATTTTTTGAGAAAGCATACCATCGCGCTGATAGGCTTTCAGGAAAATGGAAAAATCACGTTTGTGATGAAACGTCTGTGGCATATGTAAGATTTCAATATCACTGTCATAGACAACCGGTGAGGTGCGGACGGTTTCATGAATGGGGTCCATCCACTGAAAGGTGCGCATCCGCTTGAATAATTTTGGACGGTATTCTTTTTGTGCATTTAGCACGGTATTATATTCCGATATTGTATGGTAGAGCATTTGAACGATTTCGACTTCCGGAAGGAGCGTCTGTTTTAAATGAGAAAAACGTTTGCGATTTTCCTCGTCTAGTAATTCGTCTGCATCCGGAGCATAAATATAGTCCATGGTAGCCTTTGAAAAAGAAAAATTTCTGGCCGCGGAAAAATCGTCCTGCCACGGGAAATCATAAACCATGGAAGTATAATTTGCGGCGATTTCTTTTGTGCGGTCTGTGGAGCCGGTATCGACGATGATAATTTCGTCCATTAAATCTGCGACAGAATCCAAGCACCGGGCAAGAACCGCTTCTTCATTTTTTACAATCATGCATAGACTTATGGTTGCCATGGGAGGCCTCCTTATAGGTGTTTTTTGTTTTCATGATAATATTAACATAGATTGGATGGGAGATAAATTATATTTTAAATGTTTTCCTTGCTTATTTTATTCTTAAGTGCTACAATCCTTTTATCATCAGGTGATAGGTATAGAAAGCACCTGCATAAATTATATGATTTTTCGATGTGTTTTTACATTATGGGTTCAAAACTTAAGTGTTGGACTGTCTGGCGAATCTTGCCCGGTTCCGGGAGAGAATTCCAATGAATAAACAAATATTATGAAGTAACAATTGCCTGATAGGTTTTTTTTTTGTATAATTTCTGTAGGTGAACTTTCTATATGGTTGCAAAAGGAGGACCATGGGAAAAGACGTAGAATGGGTAGAATTTTTTGAAGATGACTGCCGGTATGCAGATGCAATTAATGGAATTGTATTTTCTGGTAAGCAGGTAGTTTCTGAGGCTGATTTGTCGGAACTGGATACGCGAGCAGGTAAGAAAGTACGGGATTTGGTTCGTAAGACAGCGCTGGGAGTGAACTTTGCTATAGTTGGAATCGAGAATCAGGATGAGATGGATTATGAGTTCCCTATACGCATTATGGAATATGATGTAAAGCGTTACAAAAAGCAGGTGACAAGGACCCGAAATCAACTGAAGCAACAAAAGGAAAAGTTAAATCCGGGAGAGTTTTTGTATGGCTTTAAAAAAGACAGCAGATTACATCCGGTTGTGACATTTGCTTTGTATTCAGGCGCAAAAAAATGGGATGGGCCATTAAGCCTGCATGACATCATTGATTTTACTGATATTCCGGAAGAATTAAGAAATCTGGTTGCAGATTATCGGATTCATCTGATTGATATTCGAAGGTTTAAAGATACGAGTGTATTTAAGACAGATTTACGTCAAGTGTTTGATTTTATTCGATGTGCAGAAGATAAAAAAGCACTTTTGGAACTGGTAAGTGAAGATGAGTATTTTAAAAATATTTCCCAAGATACCTATGATGTAATTACAAAGTATGCAAATTTGGGTGAAGGAGTCATTGAAATGGAAAAATATAAGGGAGAGAATGGAGGAATCAATATGTGCAAAGGACTTAGGGATTTGATTGACGATAGTAAAGAAGAAGGAAGAGAAGAAGGAAGAGAAGAATTGCTTAGAGGTATAGTTATAAATATGCTTAGGAAAAACAAAACAATAGAGGAAATTTGTGATCTTTTGGGGTGTGACAGCACTTATGTAGAAGCTATCAGGAAGGGACTAGAACTTTGAAGAAACGTGAATTAGTAAAAGAAATCATCATTTTAACCGCTGCCGTAGCTATTATCGCGGCAGCAGTCTTTTTCTTTTTGATACCGAGCCATGCTGCGGTAAGCAGTATTTCCGGTTTGGCGATTGTTTTGTCAAATGTGATACCGCTTACGGTCTCAGAGATTACATTTATTTTAAATGTGGTATTGCTGGTAATCGGTTTTTTATTGTGTGGGAAAGAATTTGGCGTAAAGACAGTATATACCTCCATTATGCTACCTGCATTCATGAAGCTTTTTGAGGTTATCTGGCCGGATAATCAGTCGATGACCGGGGATGCGACATTAGATGTGGTGGCGTATGTGTTTCTGGTGAGTGTGGGGCTTAGTATTTTATTTAACCGTAATGCATCTTCGGGCGGACTGGATATTGTGGCAAAAATCATGAATAAGTTTTTGCATATTGAGTTGGGAAAGGCGATGTCGCTAGCCGGAATGTGTGTGGCATTATCATCAGCTTTGTTTTATGATAAAAAGGTGGTGGTGCTTAGTGTGCTGGGAACTTATGTAAATGGTCTGATCTTAGACTACTTTATTTTCGGGCAGACGGAGAAAAAACGTGTCTGCATTATCACGAAAAAAGAAGAAGAGGTCCGGGATTTTATCCTGCATACGCTGCACAGCGGTGCGACAATTTACGAGGCATATGGGGCTTACAATATGGACATGCATCATGAGATTATTACAATTGTAGATAAGAACGAGTACCAGAAACTGATGGCGTATATGAATGAGGCGGATCCGGATGCCTTTATGACAATCTATACGGTAAAGGAGATTCAGTATAAGCCGAAGGTATAAAAATAACGAAGGTGTAAAAAGGGATTGACAAATGATGGAAAAAAGGATATAACTCTTTATTGAAATGAATTGTGAAAGCAGAGTCTTTCCAAAGCAATTTTACGGACCACTCCGATAGGAGTTTAGGCCATACGGACAGCCGGGTCCACTGCCGATTGGCGGCTTGCCGCCTTATTGATTGAGTTAGAAGCTCAAATTTTATAAGTTGGTTACTTTATAACCGAAATGCGTGTTTGCGCAGACTTGTGAAACGGTCAATAAGAGTAGTAAAAGTATTGTTGCTATATAGACTCTGTAAATCCTACATAATAATTTAGCAGAAAAACTGCATGAGGGCAGTTTTTGAGGGATAAAGACGATGTTTGAAACGCAAGTTGTGTAAACAGCTTGCGTTTTTTTGCGTGCATGGATAGGCGATTTTTAAAGGTACGAGGTGTAACGATGGAGGAAACAAAGAAAATAGATCAAAATAGAGCTCCGATTTATGAGGCATTACAGACCTTCCGTCAGATGCGGGTGGTTCCGTTTGATGTGCCGGGGCATAAGCATGGGAGAGGAAATCCGGAGCTGACGGCTTTTTTGGGAGAGCAGTGTGTCAGTATTGATGTAAACAGTATGAAGCCATTGGATAATCTTTGCCACCCGGTTTCTGTGATTCACGAAGCAGAGGTACTTGCAGCGGAGGCTTTTGGTGCTGCTCATGCCTTTTTGATGGTAGGCGGCACCACCAGTGCCGTACAGAGTATGGTGCTATCAACCTGTAAGCGTGGGGATAAAATTATTTTGCCACGAAATGTGCACCGGAGTGTGATTAATGCACTGGTGCTTTGCGGAGCGATTCCGGTATATGTGAATCCGGAGGTGGACCGCAGACTTGGAATCTCACTTGGAATGCAGCGGGAACAGGTGGCGAAGGCGATTGCGGAGAATCCGGATGCAGTAGCAGTACTAGTGAATAACCCGACTTACTACGGAATCTGTAGTGATATTAAAGCAATTGTAGAGATGGCGCATCAGGCAGGAATGTATTGCCTGGCGGATGAAGCGCATGGGACGCATTTTTATTTTGGTGAAGATATGCCGGTTTCTGCCATGGCAGCAGGGGCAGATATGGCGGCAGTGTCGATGCATAAAAGTGGCGGAAGTCTGACTCAGTCTTCCCTTCTGTTGGTTGGTCCGCGTATGAATGTTGGGCATGTGCGACAGATTATTAATTTGACCCAGACCACATCGGGCAGTTATTTATTGATGTCGAGTCTTGATATCAGCAGGCGAAATCTTGCCTTGCGTGGAAAAGAGGTATTTGCGAAGGTGGTTTCCATGGCAGAATACGCCCGCGAGGAAATCAATGCCATTGGTGGTTACTATGCATTTGGAAAAGAATTGATAAACGGAAATTCCGTGTTTGATTTTGACCCGACAAAGCTGAGCGTTCATACAAGGGATATCGGTCTGGCAGGAATTGAAGTTTATGATATTTTAAGGGATGAATACGATATTCAGATTGAGTTTGGTGATATTGGAAACATTCTTGCTTATCTATCCATTGGTGACAGAAGACAGGAGCTGGAGCGACTGGTGAGTGCTCTGGCAGAAATCAGGCGCCGCTATCAGACGGACAGCAATGGACTTCTAAGTCAGGAATACATTGCTCCTGAGGTGGTGCTTAGTCCGCAGGAAGCTTTTTATGCAGAGAAAAAAAGCCTTCCGCTTAAAGAGAGTGCAGGCTGTGTCTGCAGTGAATTTGTAATGTGTTATCCGCCGGGAATTCCGATTTTAGCACCGGGCGAGCGGATTACAGAGGAGATACTGGATTATATTGCGTATGCAAAAGTCAAGGGCTGTTCCATGACGGGACCGGAAGACCCGCAGATAGAGCATCTTAATGTGTTACAGGAGAATTGATATGGAATTATGGTTTAGTGAGTTTCATGCACCGGATGTAAAGCATACCATGCGCGTGAATCGCCATTTGTATTCTAAAAAGAGTGAGTACCAGCAGATTGATATTTTTGAAACGCCGGAATTCGGACGTGTATTGGCGCTGGATGGGAATGTGATGTTAACGGAGCGCGATGAATTTATTTATGATGAAATGATTACGCATGTACCGATGTCGGTGCACCCGCATGTGCAGGATGTGCTGGTCATCGGCGCCGGAGATGGCGGAGTGGTAAAAGAGCTTGCCCGCTATGAAAGTATCAAGCGGATTGACCTGGTAGAGATGGACCCGGAGGTTGTGGAGGCCTGCCGCACCTATCTGCCGGAAAATGCCAGCCGTTTAAACGACAGCCGTGTACATATGTATTTTGATAATGCACTTCGTTTTATTAGACGGTGTAAGGACGAATATGATTTGATTATCGTGGATTCCAATGACCCGTTTGGACCGTCGGAGGGATATTTTACAAGAGAGTTTTATGGCATCTGTTACAATGCGCTGCATGAGGATGGTATTATGGTGAATCAGCAGGGAAGTCCGTTTTATAAGCATGATGCAGAAGCGATGCAAAGAAGCCACAAGCGGATTGTAAATACGTTTCCAATCAGCCGCGTGTATCAGGCACACATTCCTACTTATGCGGCGGGTTACTGGTTGTTTGGATTTGCCAGTAAAAAATATCACCCGATTGATGCCTTTGACCCGGAACGTTGGCTGAAACTGAATCTGGGAACGAAGTATTATACAACAAAGCTGCATGTGGGAGCCTTTTACCTGCCTGCGTATCTGGAAAAAATGCTTGAGGAGGTAGAATAAGATGCTTGGAAAAAATGTAGAAACCTTTATTGGTTGCGATAGCGAATATGATGAGGCAAAGATTGTTCTATTCGGTGCTCCCTTTGATTCGACCACAAGCTTTCGCCCGGGAGCAAGATTTGGTTCTGCAGCCATTCGCCACGAGAGTTTTGGTTTAGAAACCTACAGTTCTTATCAGGATAAGGATTTGACGGATTATGCGGTTTTTGACAGCGGCGATTTGGAACTTTGTTTTGGAAGTGCCAAGCTGGCACTTGCCGATATCGAGGCACGGGCAGAAGAAATTTTATCAGACGGCAAGCTGCCTTTTCTAATCGGAGGAGAACATCTGGTGACGCTTGGTGCCGTTCGTGCAGTGCAAAAGCGATATCCGGATTTGCACATCATTCACTTTGATGCCCATGCCGATTTGCGTGATGAGTACTTAGGAGCGAGCTTAAGTCATGCAGCAGTGATGCGGCGTTCTTATGAATTATTGGGTGACGGACGAATTCATCAGTTTTGTATCCGAAGTGGTGAAAGAGCAGAATTTGCCTTTGCAAAAGAGCATACGGATATGCACCCTTTCAATTTTGATGGTCTGGATGCACTTGTGGAAGAATTAAAGAATACACAGGTTCCGGTATATTTCACGATTGACCTGGATTGTCTGGACCCATCTGCTTTTCCGGGGACGGGAACACCGGAAGCCGGAGGAGTTACCTTTTTACAGCTACTGGATGCGATATTAAAGGTGTGTGTGACGAATGTGGTTGGTGTCGATGTCAATGAACTGGCACCGGCGTTAGACAGCAGTGGTGTATCCACGGCAACGGCATGTAAGGTCGTAAGAGAATTGTTATTAGCTTTAAATAAATAAGGAGAATGAAAAAATGAGTAGAGTACTAGTGATTGGATGCGGCGGTGTTGCTTCCGTTGCAATTAGAAAATGTTGTCAGGTGAGTGAGGTTTTTGCAGAAATTTGTATTGCCAGCAGAACAAAGGAAAAATGCGATAAGCTGGCTTCTGATTTGGAAGGAAAGACAGCAACAAAAATTACAACCGCCCAGGTGGATGCAGATGATGTGAATCAGGTAATTGATTTAATTAACGCATATAAGCCGGACCTTGTGATGAATATTGCACTACCGTATCAGGACCTTACCATTATGGATGCATGTCTGGCATGTGGCGTCAATTATATGGATACCGCAAACTATGAGCCGGAGGATACGGATGATCCCAAGTGGCGTGAGATTTATGAAAAACGCTGCAAGGAACAGGGGTTTTCTGCATACTTTGATTACAGCTGGCAGTGGGCATACCGCAAGAAGTTTGAAGAGGCAGGACTTACTGCACTTTTGGGCTGCGGCTTTGACCCGGGTGTCACCCAGGCATACTGTGCTTACGCAAAGAAGCATGAGTTTGACACGATTGATACGATTGATATTTTAGACTGCAACGGCGGTGACCATGGCTATCCGTTTGCAACCAATTTTAATCCGGAAGTAAACTTACGTGAGGTGTCTGCACCGGGCAGCTACTGGGAAGACGGTCACTGGGTAGAGATTCCAGCCATGAGCATTAAGCGAGAATACAATTTTGACTGCGTAGGCGAGAAGGATATGTATCTGCTTCACCACGAAGAAATTGAGTCTTTGGCAGCCAATATTCCGGAGGTAAAGAGAATCCGCTTCTTTATGACCTTTGGGCAGAGTTATCTTACCCATATGAAATGTCTTGAGAACGTGGGAATGCTTTCAACGACACCGGTTCTGTTTGAAGGAAAAGAAATTGTGCCGATTAAGTTTTTGAAAGCGCTGCTTCCGGACCCGGCAAGCCTTGGACCTCGTACCCATGGAAAGACAAATATTGGATGTATTTTTACCGGGAAAAAGGACGGCAAGGACAAAACTTACTACATTTATAATGTCTGTGACCACCAGGAGTGCTACCGCGAGGTGGAAAGCCAGGCAATCAGCTATACAACCGGTGTTCCGGCTATGTGTGGGGCACTAATGCTTTTAACCGGCGAGTGGAAGAAAGCCGGTGTTTACACCGTTGAAGAATTTAATCCGGACCCATTTTTGGATGCGTTGGATAAATATGGTCTTCCTCGCAGAGAGAACCACAATCCGACCTTGGTGGACTAATGGAACGGCGCGATGAAAACCGTCCGGCGTTTGCGGCGCTTGGCGGCAAACATCCGGAGAAGCTTTTTTCGAAGCTACCCTCACCCTGTTATGTCATTGAGGAGGGACAGCTTTTAAAGAATGCAAAAGTGTTGGCGGAGGTTATGGAACATACCGGCTGTAAAATCCTGCTTGCACAGAAAGCGTTTTCCAACTATGACCTGTATGATGTTTTGAGGCCTTATTTAGCCGGAACAGAAGCAAGCGGGCTTTATGAAGCAAGACTCGGTGCCGAAAAGATGCAGGGGAAAGAGGTTCATGTTTTTTGCGCGGCCTATCGTGAGGATGAATTTGAGGAACTACTGCAGTATGCGGATCACATCGTTTTCAACTCCGTTCATCAGTTGCAACGATTTGGTAAGCTGGCAAAAGCGAAAGGAAAAAGTCTTGGACTTCGCATCAATCCGGAATGCTCGACACAGGAGGGGCATGAAATCTATGACCCTTGTGCCCCGGGCAGCCGCCTTGGCGTAACCAGAGATATGTGGAATGCACAGATGACGGAGGAGTTGTTAGGGCTGCTTGATGGCCTTCATTTTCATACTTTATGTGAGCAGGATACAGATGCATTAGAGGTGACGCTTGATGCAGTAGAAACGCGTTTTGGTGATATTCTCCCAAAAATGAAGTGGCTCAATATGGGCGGCGGTCATCATATTACCAGACCGGGATATGATGTAAGGAAGCTTAATGCTTGTCTGCTTCGGGCGAAAGAAACGTGGAAGGTTCAGGTGTATTTAGAGCCGGGGGAGGCCATAGCATTAAATGCAGGCTTTTTGGTAAGCAGAGTGCTGGACGTTGTACAGAATGGAGATACCCGGATTGCGATTTTGGATGCAAGTGCAGCCTGTCATATGCCGGATGTCATTGAAATGCCGTATCTGCCGCCGGTGTATTTAGCGGAAGCAGTGCAGGATGTGCATCAGAGTGAGGAGCAGGATGATGGTCAGGGGAGCGGTTTCGATACGAGTCAGCTCTCTGGACAGGTGACCGGTAACAATCAAATTTATCGTCTAGCAGGACCAACTTGCCTTGCAGGAGATGTGATTGGCGATTATTGCTTTCTGGAAGAACTCCATGTGGGAGATATGCTTCTCTTTGGAGATATGGCAATCTATACCACCTGCAAGAATAATACCTTTAATGGAATGCCGCTGCCGAATATATGGAAGCATGGTGTGAATGGCACGCTTACAAGACTGACTGATTTTGGATATGAAGATTTTAAGATGAGGTTGGGGAGTAAATAGATATTTAGCTACAGAATTTAATTTATCGTTACGTATATTGAAGAGAGAAAGAGACTGGATTTTTTCTGTTCGTTTGGAAGCATATTAGAAGTTCTTTATCC